>PNQY01000028.1 GCA_002909145.1 Candidatus Thioglobus perditus | reverse complement strand
AGCTATTGTATTTACTGGAATAGTGATGTTGATAGCAACAAAAATATTTAGCATTAACCAACAAACTGATAAGACTTAGTAGTACAAACTACAGGCTAAAAAATGCTTTTTTTACTTTATAAAGGTTATTCTGGATCCTGCAAAAGGCTTACAAACTTATCTAGAGCATCAAATGCAACACTACACCCTAAGGTGCAGGATTGAAAAATTGTAAATGAATAGCCTCAACCGCTTGCTCAATCTCATCATTCCATT
>PNQY01000027.1 GCA_002909145.1 Candidatus Thioglobus perditus | reverse complement strand
TAATAATATTTTCAGTAGTCCATTGTTTTTCACAAACGCAAATCGTGTGAACGAAGCGCTCCAAAATTCTCTTACCCTGCGTGGTGTGTGTTACCTCTGGGTGAAATTGAAGTCCGTAATAATTTTTCTCAGTATTGGCAAAACCAGCAATGGCGCAGTTATCTGTATTGGCAATGCGTTCAAACCCTTCAGGAAGTTCAGTTACCTCTATACCGTGACTCATCCAAACATCTAATAGACTATGACCCTCATCATTTACATCGTCGGTAATATCGCTGAGTAGTGGAGAGTGGTTGCGTGCACGAATTTGTGCAAAACCATATTCGTGTTTTTCAGCAGATGTTGCTTTGCCGCCAAGCTGCATTGCCATGGTTTGCATGCCGTAACATATACCTAATACTGGCACATTTAGATCAAACACAATTTGCGGCGCTCTGGCTGAATCATCAGTTGTTACCGTATCAGGCCCACCCGATAGAATAATGCCTTTAGGATTGAAATTTTTGATAAAGTCTATATCTACATCATAAGGAAATAATTCACAGTACACACCAATTTCACGCACACGGCGTGCAATGAGTTGAGTATATTGAGAGCCAAAATCAAGAATAAGGATTTTATCGCTGTGAATATTTGTCATAATAGTGCTGTATTGAATAAATCGATTTTATATAACGTATTTTAATGAAAATTTTAGATCGCTACATTGCTAAAACACTACTTAAATATTCTTTATCAGTAATGGTGATATTAGTTGGTGTGTTTGCATTCTTCAAGTTCTTGGAGGAGGTTGATGATATTGGCCGTGCTAGTTATACATTGCTTGACTCATTGGCTTATATCGGACTAATGATTCCTTCTATGGCATACACACTTTCGTCACTAATTATTTTACTTGGAGCTATTTTGGGTTTGGGATATTTGGCTTCTAATAGTGAACTTGTTATTATGCGTGGATCTGGGGTGTCAATTGTTAGTGTTACTAAAACAACTCTAAAGATAAGTATTGTATTCGCAATTATTATGATTTTAATAGGTGAATTTATCGCACCAATATCATCAGATTATGCCAAAAAATACAGATCTCAAGCTTTGGGGCAAAGGGTGGTTACTTCCAGTCAAAAAGGTTTTTGGATTAAGGATGGTGATAACTTTATTCATGTTGATCGCAATATAAGTGGCAAATTATTTAAAAATGTAACAATAATAAAGCCAAATGATTTTAATAAACTAGACTCTGCTGTATATAGTGACAGTGCTAATTTCGATGGTAAAGAAATTAATATGCAAACTCCAAAAATGTACCAGTTAGATTTTGATAATAAATTTACTAAAATAGATAGGCAAATATTACCAAAATATACAACCAAGGTAGATTTTGATCAAGAGTTAATTCAATCTCTTAAAAAAGACCCTAAAGAATTATCTACATGGCAATTATTTAAATACGTTAGTTTTTTACATGCCAATAAATTATCTACTGGCTCTTATGAGGTGGAGCTTTATTCAAGGATAATGAAGCCACTAACCCTTATTGCAATGATAGTTCTGTCAATTCCTTTTGTTTTTGGTTCTCTTAGAGACTCATCACTTGGCAAGAAAATATTTATGGGCGTGGTTATTAGTTTGTTCTTTGAATTATCCTCAAGAATAGGTGGAATGCTTTCTCTAAGGTTTGAATTTAATCATCTGTTGAGTGCCTCGTTGCCTACGGCTATCGTTTTTGTTATTGCAATATTGATGCTATATCGTGTATCGGTAAGATAATATGGCAAAAACAATTACTCAAACTTCAAAGTCAAAGGCTAAGAGGCCAAACAGGTTCCAAGTATTGTTGCTGAATGACGATTACACTACTATGGAGTTCGTAATTGAGGTTTTAATGCAGTTTTTTTCCAAAACTGAAGAAGTGGCGAACGCTATTATGCTTAAAGTGCACATTGATGGTGAAGGAGTGTGCGGTATTTATTCACATGATGTTGCTCAAACCAAAGTATCACAGGTTGTCGATTTTGCACGTAAAAATGAACAACCATTGATGTGTGTGCTACGTGAAATAGATAGTTAATATATAATAAAAATTATGATAGAAACAGGATTACAACAAGAAATAAATTTCATTATGACTCAGGCGCGTAATAATCGTTTAGAGTTTGTAACGGTTGAGCATTTGCTTTTGGCGTTATTGAATATTGAAGAAGTGGTGACTTTTATACGCAATAAGCGTGTTGATGTTAATGAGATGCGCGATGAGTTGGAAGAGTATATTGACTCACATACGCCTCTTATTCCGCAAGATTCAGAGATTGATATTGTTCCAACTGTAGGATTCCAAAGAGTATTACAACGCAGTGTTTATCAAGCTCAGTCAGCACAAAGATCTACTGTGTATGCCATGAATGTACTAGTTAGTATCTTTTCTGAGAAAGAATCTCATGCAGTTTACTTGCTTAAGTTAAATAATATTTCTCGTTTAGAGGTTATGGAGGGTATTTCTACTCAGATCAATAGCCCGGCTGATGATGCTCCGAGAATTGAGTCAGATAATAAAAAATCCAAAAAAACATCATTAGAGACTTATACAACTAATTTGTGTGAAAAAGCCAAGACTGGGAAGATAGACCCTTTGTTGGGCAGAGAGGAAGAGGTAACTCGCACAGTGCAAGTATTATCACGTCGCAGAAAAAATAACCCACTATTTGTTGGTCAGGCTGGAGTTGGTAAAACTGCAATTGCTGAAGGTCTTGCTAGGAAAATTGTTGATGGAAAAGTGCCAGAAGTTTTGAAAGACGCTAGTATTTATTCACTTGATATTGGCGTGCTTATTGCTGGGACTAAATATCGCGGTGATTTTGAAAAACGTCTTAAATCTGTATTGACTGATATTGAGAAAATTCCACATGCAATTTTGTTTATTGATGAGATTCATACACTGATTGGCGCAGGCAGTGTATCTGGTGGCTCACTTGATGCCTCAAACTTACTAAAACCAGCTTTAGCAGATGGATCGCTTAAGTGTATGGGCTCAACCACATATGAAGAATATCGTAAAGTTTTTGAAAAAGATCATGCTTTAACTCGCCGTTTCCAAAAGATTGATATTGAAGAACCTTCAGTGGAAGATACAATCAAAATCCTACATGGACTTAAAAAATATTATCAAGATCATCACAAGGTTAAATATTCAAAAGCAGCACTTGTATCTGCCGCTGAACTTTCGCATCGACATATGAATGATCGTCGCTTGCCAGATAAAGCTATTGATGTGATTGATGAGGTTGGTGCGTTGCAACAAATTCAGCCAAAATCGAAACGTAAAATTAATATTGGCGTTAATGATATTGAAAATATTATTGCCAAACTTGCACGCATTCCATCTCGACAAGTGTCCAATGATGATAAGTCATTATTAAGAAATTTAGAGCAAGAGTTAAAACTTGGTGTGTTTGGTCAAGATAGCGCAGTTGAGAGCCTATCTACTGCAATTAAACTTTCTCGCTCTGGCCTTGCGCATGAAGATAAGCCAACAGGGTCTTTCTTGTTTGCCGGGCCAACTGGTGTTGGTAAAACTGAAATTTGTAAGCAATTATCTCGCATTATGGGTGTAAAGCTTCTTCGCTTTGATATGAGTGAATATATGGAGCGCCACTCAATGTCTAAGCTTATTGGTTCTCCACCAGGATACGTGGGATATGATGAAGGCGGGTTACTAACAGAAGCAGTTAACTCAAATCCTTATGCAATTGTTCTATTGGATGAGGTTGAGAAAGCGCATCCAGATATTTTCAATCTTTTGCTGCAAGTAATGGACAATGGGAAGCTTACCGACGCCAACGGTCGTGAGGTTGACTTTAGAAATGTAATTTTAGTTATGACATCCAACGTGGGGGCGCAAAATGTTCAGCGTGCATCTATTGGTTTTAATGAGCAAAATCATTCGCTTGATTATGAAGGCGAGCTTAAGAAAACATTTACCCCTGAGTTTAGAAATCGTTTATCTGAAATTATTTACTTTAACTCTTTAAATGAAGAGACTATTATCTATGTGGTGAACAAATTCTTATTTGAGCTTGAAGAAGCCCTAGAGGATAAAAATGTATCACTAGTGGTTTCGGATTCTGCACGTAAATGGTTTGCAATAAATGGCTACGATTCAAAAATGGGCGCTAGACCAATGTCTCGTTTAATTGAAAAAGAGGTTCGTAAGCCATTGGCAGATGAATTGTTATTTGGAAAATTAGTTAATGGCGGTATTGTTAAAGTTGGTGTTAAAAAAGATGCGATTACACTTAATATCTCTCAGTGAAAATCTTAATTAGTAACGATGACGGTGTTGAGGCTGAAGGCATTAAGATTTTAGCAAAGTATTTATCTAAAGACCACAAAGTAATCATTGTTGCCCCTAATAAGAATAAATCAGCAGCTAGTAGCTCATTAACACTTAATAAACCTCTTAAACCTCTTAAGATAGAAAGTAATATTTATAGTATTGACGCAACTCCGAGTGATTGTGTGCATTTGGCACTATGTGGTTTTTTAGAAGATGAAGTTGATCTAGTAGTAACAGGTATTAATTTTGGCCCTAATTTAGGCGATGATGTTATTTATTCTGGCACAGTTGCTGGCGCCATAGAAGGGCGATTTTTAGGCTTGCCATCAATCGCTATCTCCTTAGCAAGTTGGGAAGGTGCAAATTTTGAAACAGCCGGAAAAGTTGCTAAACAAGTAGTTGATGCAATTCATACTTCGCAACTTTCACACGATACAGTGCTCAATGTAAATGTTCCTGATATTGCGCATAAGGATATAAAAGGGTTTCAAACTACCCGCCTAGGAAAGCGCCACATGTCAGAGGAGAGTTTTCAGGACAAAGATGACCCATCTTTGTATTGGATAGGTGAAAATGGTAAAGAGTCTGATAATGGCATAGGTACTGATTTTTATGCAATTAATAATAATTATGTTTCAGTAACACCGTTGCAAATTGATCTAACTAAATATAACGAGATTGATACAGTGTCAGCTTGGATACAAGAGTTAAATTAATTATTCCAAGTATCTCGCAGACTAACAGTTTTGTTAAATACAATTTCATTGGGTGATTGATTGTCTCTACAAAAGTATCCTTCGCGCTCAAATTGATAAGCTACTTCCATCTCAGCACTGGCCATAGTGGGCTCCACCATACCGTAAGTAGTTATTAATGAATCGGGATTGATTAATTGCTCGAAGTGGTCGTTTTTGCCAGGGTTTTCTAACGTGAATAAACGGTCATATATTCTAAACTCGGCACGTAATGCTTTAGTGGCTTCCACAAAATGAATCACACCTTTAACCTTGCGTCCATCAGCCGGGTTTTTGCCTAATGTATCAGCATCGTATGTTGCATATACCGTGGTTATATTGCCATCAAAATCCGTATCGAATGTTGTGGCATTAATAACATAGGCGTTTCTAAGGCGCACCTCTTTATCAATGGCTAATCGTTTAAATTTTTTATTAGGAGCAACTTCTTGGAAATCTGCTCTGTCAATAAACAACTCTCTAGAAAAGAATATTTCACGTTTACCCATTTCCTCATTTTGCGGATGGATTGGAGATAAAAGAGTTTCAATTTTATCTTCTGGATAGTTTTCAATAATCACTCTAATTGGATCAATCACACCCATGGTTCGCTGTGCAACTTTGTTCAAATCATCACGGGCAGCATCTTCAAGTATTTTCATATCAGTCATGCTATCAACTTTAGAGATACCTATACGATCAGAAAAATCACGAATACTTGCCGGTGTGTAGCCACGACGACGAAGTCCTGAAATTGTTGGCATACGAGGATCATTCCATCCTTCTACCAAATCATCTTCTACTAATTGTTGAAGCTTACGCTTTGACATCACTGTGTATTCAAGATTGAGTCGTGAGAATTCATACTGATGTGGGCGCTCGGGTTTGTCAAAATCATCCAAATGCTCCAAAATCCAATCGTACAGATGACGATTGTTCTGGAACTCAAGCGTACATAAAGAGTGAGTGATCCCTTCAATGGCATCACTAATACAATGGGCAAAATCATACATTGGATAAATACGCCACTCATTACC
>PNQY01000190.1 GCA_002909145.1 Candidatus Thioglobus perditus | reverse complement strand
AGCGGTTGAGGCTATTCATTTACAATTTTTCAATCCTGCACCTTAGGGTGTAGTGTTGCATTTGATGCTCTAGATAAGTTTGTAAGCCTTTTGCAGGATCCAGAAGAACCTTTATAAAGTAAAAAAAAGCATTTTTTAGCCTGTAGTTTGTACTACTAAGTCTTATCAGTTTGTTGGTTAATGCTAAATATTTTTGTTGCTATCAACATCACTATTCCAGTAAATACAATAGCTGCGGTAACATATAG
>PNQY01000189.1 GCA_002909145.1 Candidatus Thioglobus perditus | reverse complement strand
GCAAAAACTCTAATAAATTATCTATTCCAAATATTAACAAATTTACCCCAGAAGAAGGACAGGTTATAGAGTTGCACGGACTGTGTAATAATTGTAATTAGATTTTAAAAAAATGGTGGAGATGGCGGGAATTGAACCCACTGGAATCGCTTCTTGCATCCCTGATGGTCGGGTGGTAGGCGGCTAACTCAATAGACCAAGCTAAGCATGTAGACTCTTTGTTTGAAGGTTTTCGGACGCGGGTTCAATTCCCGCCATCTCCACCATTTTTTTAAAATCTAATTACAATTATTACACAGTCCGTGCAACTCTATAACCTGTCCTTCTTCTGGGGTAAATTTGTTAATATTTGGAATAGATAATTTAT
>PNQY01000188.1 GCA_002909145.1 Candidatus Thioglobus perditus | reverse complement strand
CTGCAGGAGAACTCAAACACGGTCCTATTGCCTTGATTGATAAAGATACGCCAGTCATTGCCATTGCGCCTAATGACGGACTATTAGACAAACTAAAGTCTAACTTACAAGAAGTTAAATCAAGAGGCTCTCAAATGATTGTTTTTGAAGACGAAACCTCTAAAGTTGCACCAATAAAGGGTATGACGATAGTGCCAACAACTACCAATCTAGGAAGAATCACCGCACCAATCATCTTTACCATCCCCTTGCAGCTACTTAGTTATCATGTGGCGCTCATCAAAGGAACAGATGTTGATCAACCTAGGAATTTGGCCAAGTCTGTCACAGTGGAGTAGTTTTGTATGTTCTAATTCAACGAGTGCAATACCCCACCTTGAGTTTTCATTAGTAATTCAATCAAACAATCTTACCTATCAAGGTAATCCCTACACAAAGTATCAACAATTTCTCTATATATTGATTAAATCTCTGCACGACAAGGGATACGGATATAGACGAATAGCACACAAGTTAAACAAGTGGAATGTTAAGACTACAAGAGGAAAGACTTGGTTTAACACTTCTGTGAGTTCTGTGTTGAAGAAAAAACACGAAAGAGATTTAAGAATACAAGAGATACGCAATAAAGAGTATCCAATCAAGATAGGTAAGTTCTCAGTCAAATACTATACTTTTTGATTTATTTCAGTAGTAGAATTAACTTCTAGTTCAAAAAGAATATATTATGAAAAAACTATCTATTTGCCTGTTTTTAGTTCTCTTCGGTTTCTCAGCACCTTCTTTTGCTGATCATCAACTTAAAAAATCAAAAGAAGAATCTTTAATTGTTCATAAACAACGCATGAATGAGTTACCGAACAATGCACATGCAATTTGGAAAAATTATAAAAATGAGATTATAAAGAAAGCAAATTCACCAAAAGTTCTAAAGGATAATTCAAAACCAAATAAAAAATTAAAAAAAATAATAAAAAAAAGTGATCTTCTAAGTTTCTTATATTTTAATGGAAATGAGATTGAAGTTAACGAGATTTCTTCAAAAAAAATGAAAGATACTGATTTGATGTATAGCATGTCTATGGCAAAAAGTTATGTGGGATACCTATTGGGTCATGCTGTATGTGATGGTTACATAAAATCTTTAGACGATCCAATTGATAAATATTTAAGTGAAACCAAAGGTACACTTTACGAAGGTGTATCACTGAGAGACTTGAGCAACATGTCTGCCGGAGATGCTTTTTATTTTCAAGAAAAAGGTTATAAAGCAGAGTCACCAAAATCATATGCGATTCCATTGTTGGTGCGAGGTATCCCAATAGTAGAATTTATTAAAAAAACAGAAAAAAAATATCAAAAGAAACAGACTTTTGATTACTCAAATATTCAAACTGACATTGTTGCCAATGCTTTAGATAAAAACATTCCTGGTGGTATTGGTAAATATATGCAGATTAAAGTATCTGAAAGAGCAGGTAACAC
>PNQY01000187.1 GCA_002909145.1 Candidatus Thioglobus perditus | reverse complement strand
AACACTATCTAGCTCAACCCCAGCAGATGATTCAACCGCAATCGCTGTTGCTAGTAATATTGTGCTGAACTTTAATGAGACAGTAGATACTGAATCTGGCAATATTGTGATTCATGAGACTAGTGGTAATGCAGTTGTAGAGACTAAGAGGTATCATCAAAGGCAGTGGCATCAATTAGTACGTAGTACTCAGTTAGACTGCTAAGATCAGCAGTTGGATTAATAGTAATGGTTGACGTACCCGTACCTGATACCAGTGAGGTATTAGTAACAGCAATAGTCTCTACAACTGCATTACCACTAGTCTCATGAATCACAATATTGCCAGATTCAGTATCTACTGTCTCATTAAAGTTCAGCACAATATTACTAGCAACAGCGATTGCGGTTGAATCATCTGCTGG
>PNQY01000186.1 GCA_002909145.1 Candidatus Thioglobus perditus | reverse complement strand
CTAGAAATTTTTACAAAAAAAAGTTAAGCCAATGAGGGCTTAAATAAAAAAACCAAAGAGGGAAAAATGAAAAAACAAAACTTAATATTATCAGCTGCATTAGCAGCGGTATTCTCAAGCTCGGTAGCTTTTGCTGAGGCTGAGGTAACCGGTAAGATTGTTCACGAAAGTGGATTCTTTAGTAATGCTGGCACTACAATTGGTGACTGGGGCGTATCAACACACGCTGGTCTGGGAACTGCCCAACAAGGGATGAGTACAACTGCAACGCCGAGTCATTCGAAAAATGATGCAATGAAGCGTGAAACGTCTGCCCGTATCTATATTGATGGCGAAGCTAATGAGGTTTCTGATGGCGCAACCTACCATGTTGAGTTGAATTTAATGACAGATGGAAAGGGTAATAGTAATTATGATTCTCATGAATCATACACTCAGCGTGATGCATTGCGTGAAGCTTACGTAGATTCTCAAGTAGGCGATTGGTCTTTGCGTACTGGTAAACAACAAGTTGTTTGGGGTACGGCTGATGGCATGAAGTTATTGGATATGATTAATCCAACAGACTATGGCGAGATGGCACAAAACCAAATGGAAGACTCACGTATTCCAGTATGGATGGTGAATGCAGAAAAAACTCAAGCAGATGGCTCTGAAATACAGGTTATTGTTTCACAACCTAGAGAAAACGTATTTGCAGGTTTGAATAGACATATTGATACAAGCGTTCGAAAAAATACATTTGGCGGTACAGCCGAAGATCTTACGTTAAACAATGGTACAGACACTGGTCATGCATTTATGATGAAAGGGCCTGATACGATTACTGGCGTACATTATGGCTTCTTAAATATCGCTCCTGATTTGGGTGGTGTTGCAGCAAGATTTGCAGGCGGTTTTGGTGGTGAAGGTACATTAGCCACAGCTGGAATGAATGGTTTTGTGCTTGGCGGCACAAGCGGCGGTAGTTTTGAGCCTATGAAAATGTCAGAAATGGCCACCGCTATGAAAGTTGCAAATGCAGGTGCAGCTGTTGGTGCATTGTTAGATGCTGAGACTGATGACTACACAGACTTACCAGGTACTGCAAGTACTTTATTTGAAGGTGCAATTACAGGAGCTGCGAATTTCTTCGCTGGCGGAGTAGCGACAACTGATGATAAAAATGACCTTACAGGTCAGCAATTGTTAAAAGCGGGATTCGCAAGTCAGTATGATACCAACCTTGCCGATCTTACAACAGAGGCTACAGAAGCAGATAGTACTGCTTTTGATTACATGGGAAATACTACATTTATGACGTTTGATGCGTTTGTTAATGCTGGCTCTCAGTATGTTTATGATATGCCTGAAAACTCAGAAATTGATCTTGCAACTCGCTATAAAAATTCAACAGCTGATGGTGTTAACTATTCATTGAATGCTTCTTATAATTACGATAAGAATCCAATTATTGATTTATCATGGAGAAACACTACAACGGGTGCTAAGCTTAATGTAAATAAAATGGTATATGATGCTGATGCTGGTAATATGAAAGTTGATAGTTCTGCAACAGCCAACTATACGCTCATGCTAACTGACGATGTAAAGGCAGATGACACAGTATTAGCTAACGGTGATTATGGTGGTGCAGCTGGAACGCATGCAACTTTAAGATTTACACAGAAGGTAAAACGTGTGAAGCAAATTGGTGGTTCATTTGATATGGCAATTGAAACTGAAGAGTTAGGTCCGGTCGTTATTCGTGGTGAAGCTTTATATACTAAAGATGCATACTCTCCAGTCATTGATAAAACAAAATTATCTTATGGTGACTTAGTTGGCGCATTGGAAATGGTTAAAGGTGATAGAATGAAGTTTGTTCTAGGTGCTGACATTACAGCTCTTACAAATATGATGGTTTCTGCGCAATTTATTCAGGATTCAGATCTTGATTTTGTTGATGGCGCCAATCGTTACACTGCTGACTATGCAACTATGCATATGACTAATGGTTTTAACAAGGCGACTAAAGATAAGAACTTCTACTCTTTATTCTTCTCTAAGC
>PNQY01000185.1 GCA_002909145.1 Candidatus Thioglobus perditus | reverse complement strand
TTGGCTCCTCGAGCTGGGCTCGAACCAGCGACAAACGGATTAACAGTCCGTTGCTCTACCAACTGAGCTATCGAGGAATTAAGGGGAATTATAATGATGTATTGACTTTAAATCAATCTAAAAGTTGGTTATTTTCTAATAGTTTTTACTGGCTAATCAGAAGACACTGGGAAGCTATTACCTGGAGCATAACCTAGGTAACCTTTTCTTCCATAACCTTCAAAACGACCTTCACCTCTAGCCTTTCCATAGCCTTCAGCTTGACCCTTGTAATAAGCGTCTGCATTGCCTTTAGTATAGCCATCAGCATAGCCAGATCCACGGCTTTGCAACTCTCCAGCGTACTTGCCATCTGCTCTTGCATAACCTTTGTTTGATATCTTGTTTTTATTATTGTAATAAAAACCCCAATCAGAATCATTTACCATATCATTCACATTACTAAATGGACCCCAGTTGTTCTCGCCTGAAAAAGGACCCCAGTCAGAGCCACCATCAAACGGACCCCAGTTGTTCTCGCCTGAAAAAGGACCCCAGTTACTGGCACTATCAAATGGACCAAAATTAGAACCACTATCGAAAGGACCCCAGTTAGAAAAACCTTTGCCAGCTCCCCAACCTTCATCATTATTCGAACTCCAAGGCATAAATGAATCCATAAATCCATCATTATTGCCATAGCTGTTGTTATCCCAAGGCATCCAAGGCTTTGCGGTTACCGCAGTTGAAATTAATAAAATAGCTGTTAGTAATAATCTTTTCATTGTTTGCATATTTACACTCTCCCCAGTGTATATAAATTAGATATAATCTATATTATATCATAGTTATATTATTATTTTATAATGTATTTTGTTGATGCGAAAAAAAGAGGCACCGTAGCACCTCTTCTTCATAACTAATTAAAAATTAATTATTTTGCAGCAGCTGGAGCTGGAGCAGCAGCTGGAGTAGCGTAGTAAGAATCTCTTGAATCTACAGTAGCGTTAGCTTTACCGTCTGCGTAACCTTTAGCGTATGCATCAGCACGGCCTTTAGCGTAACCGTCAGCTTGACCTTTAGCGTAACCGTCAGCACGACCAGCAGCATTAGCATCAGCAACACCTGAAGCTTGACCGTCTGCAGTAGCTCTAGAAACGTTTCTAGTTTTGTTCTTGTTGTTGTAATGGAAGCCCCAATCAGAATCGTTGTCCATGTCGTTGTTGTTTGAGAATGGACCAAAGTTAGAACCACCGTTGAATGGACCCATATTAGAACCACCAGTCATTGGACCCCAGTTATTTCCACCAGTGAAAGGACCCCAATTTTGACCACCGTCGAAAGGACCGAAGTTAGAACCACCGTCGAAAGGACCCCAGTTAGAAAGACCACTACCAGTGCCCCAACCATCGTTATTGCCACCGTAGTAACGGTTACCGTAAGGACCATTATTGTTGTTACCAAAGAAAGCAGAAGCTGAAGTTGCTGCCATTACTGTAGCAAGTGCTACTACTTTTATTACGTTTTTCATATATATCTCCATTTTTTTTAGTTATATAAAAGAGGAAAGAATACCAAAAAAAATATATTAGTATTCAAGTTTTAATTATACCAAAAAGAACTAGAATATGTATAAATTATATTATGATATTGTAATATTTATCCACCCACAAAAAAACCACCCCGAAGGGTGGCTTTTAGCTTTTCAACTACTGGCCGTAGGCCTGTAGTTAGAACAGATAGCTAATTACTTAGCAGCTGGAGCTACAGGAGCGTAAGAATCTCTTGA
>PNQY01000184.1 GCA_002909145.1 Candidatus Thioglobus perditus | reverse complement strand
GCTCGATAATGAGGAACTAAGGCACCAGTACTTGGCGATCTGATTACTACCAAGTGGTTTTGTAAATTATTAAGACCAGTTTTTACTGGGTTTTTTACAAATAGTGGGGCGAGAAACGGGGTTCGAATCTGTGAGTGCGGGTGGTTTTGACTTACTCTTTTTTCCCTAACTTCAAAATCACGTCATAATAATGGTCCCACTTGCCTTGTAATTGACTGTCTATACTACCATTTAAATCTACTAAGGTTAAGGGGGGAGGGTCAATTCCAAACAAGGCAGATATTTTAAGTGAACTCATAATATTACCTTCCTTATCAATTTGACCTGCAAATGAATCATAAAGGTCAATTGAGCCAGTATCTAGAGTACGACCATCTTTTGCTACAGTCATTATTCCATTGTTAATTTCAATATAACCACTTCCTAGACGCTGACTTCCATCATTTTCATTGTAGCGGGATATAGTAAAAGAATAACGTCCATCAAATAGCGGGCTACTTTTATTTTCTTCAGCAAGTATGGTTGGAACATATACGCAATTTTTTTCAGTGATAATTTTTGCTAGAAGAAAACATAATGAACCATTTGTTTGCTCATCAAGAACCTCAAGTAATTTTCTCTTATTTTCGTCTAGTTGTATATCATCCATTACAGCATATACGCCCAATTCCTCAAGCTTTGACTTGTTAAGATCCAGTTCCCACATCCCTATACATCGGCTTGAAGGCATAATATTCTTTAAACCGCCCCAATCTTTGTTATCAAAACTAGTTCTAGTAGCCATTCCATGCTGAGGATAGTACTCAAAGCAAATCCCAACTGAAAAATCAATATTGCCGTATTTGATGTGTATACGTACGTTTGCTCTTTTATCATCAAGTACTTTTAAGTCTTTAAAGCCGACCAATGAAGCGCCTGAGTATCTAAGTGGTATGGCAAAGTTATTTTTGAAAAGCGGTATACCAAATTCAAATTTAGTAAATTGGTCTACTCCTTCAAAGACTACTTCGCCATTTTTCTTGATACTCGATTCAAACTTTATTGAAGTTTCAGTTTCATTAGTTTTGGCTAAACTAGTTAAAACTTTTTTAGGAATTACTACACTGCTATTATCTAACTTTTTATATAGCTCATCTGCTTTAGATGGCTTAATTATTGAAAATTTAAAATCACCATGATTTAGCAAAACCATACCATTAGTCTTGTGTGACCCAGAAGATAAATATATGTCAATATTCCCGTCTTTATCTAGGTCTCTAAATCTAATCATTTCAATAAAGTCATTCCATTCATTGCCTTCGTGGGTAGGTATAAAGTCAGCTGGCGCTTCAACTAAAAGAAATAATCCGTGGTCTTTAAAGTTCTTGTTACCTAAGTTTTCTATGATTTGTATTGCTGTACCCACATATAATTCACCTGCTCTACTGTATACGATATCTAAGTCACCATCATTGTCCAAATCAGCTGCTGAAACCTCAGGCACTGTTCCCCATTTCTTTTTGTGTTGAGGCAGGGAGGTCGTACTGTGTTTAGGAAAATTACCCTTGCCATCATTCCAAACAATACCAGTGAAGTTAGAATACTGATTAAATTCGTGTGCACCCAGTAATACATCTAAATATCCATCGCCATCAATATCAGCAAGTTCTAGGGCAAAAGAAAAAATACCGCCGCATTTTCGTTTATTTAAAAAGCCTGTTCCATCATTTATTAAACACCATAAAAATGTTCCTGTTTTGCTGTTAAGTTCTGTGATAACAACATCCATATCGCCATCATTATCAATATCACCCGTAGCACCGCCGTGGTCAAATACTACGAAATTGGAGTGGCTTAGGTGTGTTTTTGATGATTCCAGCCAAGTGCCATTTGGTTGGCTTAAAAAGTAGCTATCTCTAAAGCCGTTGTGAGTGCCAATTCCGTGGTCAGTAACATAAAAATCAAGAATGTTATCGTTATTATAATCAGCAACAAGAATTTGCCTTCCCGCGGACATTCCACTGTCCTCACGTTTATCAATAAGAAGTTCAGGTGAATACGTTAGTTGATTTTTGGCACCACCCAAAAACAATGATGGTAATGGTTTTTTTCCTTCACAAGCTACGCCACCACAAGCTCCTCCAGTATCCACCCCTATACTATTAACATTATCTGGTTTCATAGCGCCACTGTAAAGTACGTCAGTATGCCCGTCATTATTGAAGTCCGCCATTTTCGGATTGAGGACGGCGGCCGCCCAGTATAGTTTATCTGTTGGATATGGCTTGGGTGGTGGTCTGAAAAAATCTAAATTGGGGTCATTTTCAATATCAATGCCAGCTAATGCTTTTATTTTTGAATTAGCATTAGATGAAGATGCTTGTCCGCCACAGTTGTAGACAAAATAAGTACCATCAGCAGAAACACTCTTTACTGGCTCACTACCATCAGGGCACGACCCCGCAAAACTCTGGGCTGAAAAGAAGGATAGAATTAAAAGTAGGAATAGTTTCTTCATACATCTATTGTAGTTCAATTTAAAATTAAATACCACCCATCACTCTATTAATAAGGCTCGACTTATGTCTAATACAAAGGTGGCTATAGCGTTTAGTAACACTTATATCCTTATGCCCTAGAACATCTGCTATCTCTAGCAAAGATGCACCAGATTGAGCTAAGTAGGACGCACAGGAATGTCTCAAATCGTGAAATCTAAAGCCCTTAATATCATCATCCTCGAGAGCCTTCTTCCAAGGTTTGGTAAAGCAATAAGCAACATCTTCTTTAATCCTTGAAGCAAAGATTAAGCTACTATCTTTAGTATCAAATATTTCTAACTCTCTAATCACGGAGTCGGTCAAAGGCAGAACTTTAGGCTGACCGTTTTTAGTGGTAGCGACATAAGTGGTTCTTCTGTCAAAATCGATGTCACTCCACCTTAGATTAGTCAGTTCTCCCTTACGCGCTCCTGTGGTGATTGCAAGCAGTACTATGAGGTATAACTTATCCCAGTGAGAGGCTCTACAAGCCTTGAATAGGCTAGTTCTTTCAGCTTCTGACAAGAACTTGTTCGCTTATTATTCTCGGGTAATGAAGGGATTTTGCGGACAGGATTTTCTGGTAAATCATATTCTCTACAGGCATAAGAAAATACGACTGAAATAGCAGCAACATAACGGTCAATTGTGGCATTCTTAAGGTGAGCGGAAAGGGTGCTTAGAGCTTCATTAATATCCGTACTTGTAATATCAATTATTGGCTTATCACCTAAAGCGTCCATCCAAAAATTGAGCTTACGTCTTTCCTTATTTAATCTTGTACCTTTGTACTCTTTTTTTAGGTATTCATCCATTATTATTGAGAGTACTGTTTGAGACTTTGATTGAGTGTATGTAAGCAATTTATTTCTATCACTTTCTAGGCTATTTACAAACTGTACGGCAAGCCTTTTAGTGGTAAAGGTCTTTGTAACTCGCTTAACGCCTGCCTTCTTAATATAGACACGGTACACAACGTCTTTCTTTCTGGTTACTCTCTGAATATAAGCCATATCTATCTCCAAGTAAAGTGCCCGCAAAAGGGCACGGAAAGAGACTTTCTGTGTCTTTATTTGAATGAAGTTGTCTGCAAATGCAGACAGAGTATGGGGCGAGAAACGGGGTTCGAACCCGCGACAACCGGAATCACAAT
>PNQY01000183.1 GCA_002909145.1 Candidatus Thioglobus perditus | reverse complement strand
AGAGTTGCTCGATAATGAGGAACTAAGGCACCAGTACTTGGCGATCTGATTACTACCAAGTGGTTTTGTAAATTATTAAGACCAGTTTTTACTGGGTTTTTTACAAATAGTGGGGCGAGAAACGGGGCTCGAATCTGTGAGTGCGAAGCCTACCCTTGGGTGCAACCGGAATCACAATCCGGGGCTCTACCAACTGGTTCGTTTCACTCACTCGCATTAAACTGGCGTTTAATGCTGAGCTATCAGTCAAATAAGACACAATAAGTCTTTATTAAATCAGTTCAAATTATACCATATTGAGTGCTTTATATCAACCTTGGAGGTGTAAAGGGCACGGAAAAGGGCACGCGTTTATGACAATAAAAACCTCGGATTTAAGACCCCAACCCACCCTTAGTTTAAAAGTGAGGTTAACGGCAGGGGGAACTGGGTTAGATGTGAGATTTAGTAATTTATATTCCCTAATTAATAAAAGTGTTTTTAACTCTAACTGATTTCTTCATATACGGCACCCATATCAAAATTGCTATAACAGATTGTACAATTGCCCTGATTGTTAGCGGGTCGAATAAATCTTTTATAGTTAAATCAGGGAACACAAGACTTACAACAAAAATATCTATTATAGTAAACGCAAAGATTGCAAAAACCAACTTAATATAGAGAGGTGGGAGGCCTGATTTCTTTTTATAGAATAGGTATATTAAGTAGAACAAGTACGCATCAATTATTATATTAATGACAAGCTCCACAGACACTGTTAGTGCATAATATGGGGTGTAGGAAAGACTGTTGCTGTCTGTGAATAAATTCCACATCTCTTCACCGAATACTTGAGAGTACACAGCATAATCCACACCAGCAGCTATAAAAGGTGAAAGAGTAACGCCTATGGCTACTAAAATTAACCATCCGCCTATCCCTTTAAGCTCAGATTTATCTTTCATAAATTACTCCCATTTACACCAACTCAATTTAATAAGAGTAATTATAGCTCAATATGACTGACAACTTAGATAGAGTTGCCACCCACCATCTATTTAGAAGTGAGGTCGGCAGGGGGAGAGCTGGGTGAGAGGCGAGGTTTGGTGTTTTCTATTTAGTTAGTTTCTCGATGTCGGGCTTAAGTCCAAGTGAGTGCATCTTCCTGTGACAGTTAGGACATAAGGCAGCAGTATTCTCAATCCATAAATTTAGCTTTCTTTCTTCATCTTTAGGTCTTGAGCCTTTGTATTCTTTGGATAGATAATTGTCAATTACCACTGAAAGTCTTGTTTGTGGCTTGGTGTCGTTATAAGAAACAAGCCTAGCTCTATCACTTTCAATACTATTAACAAACTGAACAGCCAGTCGTTTAGTCTTAAAAGTCTTCGATACTCTTTTAACACCTGCTTTCTTGATGTATGCACGGTACACAACATCCTTCTTTCTTGTCACTTTCTGAATGTAAGCCATAGACTTCTCCAAATAAAGTGCCCGCAAAAGGGCACGGAAAGAGACTTTCTGTGTCTTTATTTGAATGAAGTTGTCTGCAAATGCAGACAGAGTATGGGGCGAGAAACGGGGTTCGAACCCGCGACAACCGGAATCACAAT
>PNQY01000182.1 GCA_002909145.1 Candidatus Thioglobus perditus | reverse complement strand
CCAGCAGATGATGCCACAGCTATTGCTATTGATGCCAACATCGTCTTAACCTTTAGTGAAGCCGTTGATGTTGAGACTGGTGATATCACCATTAAAACTACTACTGGTGACACAACCGTTGCAACCATTGATGTTACTAATACCTCACTGGTATCAGGTACGGGTACGTCAACCATTACTATTAATCCAACTGCTGATCTTAGCAGTCTAACTGAGTACTACGTACTAATTGATGCCACTGCCTTTGATGATACCTCT
>PNQY01000026.1 GCA_002909145.1 Candidatus Thioglobus perditus | reverse complement strand
CTTGAGCTGATATTAAATGGTTTGAGCGATGCCATCAATGAGTGTGACCAAGATAAGTTACGCAAGCTGCTGACTCATCTTGTGCCTGACTTTAAGCCGCAGTGTGCGATCACAGACGTATTGTATAGAGAGGTCTGATCTACTCAACCGTGACAGACTTGGCCAAATTCCTAGGTTGATCAACATCTGTTCGTTTGATGTATGAGGTATCATTCTTGCTTTTCTTAAGAGGGGGTAAGATGGACAAGGATAATAGTAAAACAAACTCAAATCAGAGTGCCATATCATTCATTCAAAGTATATCAACTGGCAAAGTTGTGCTTGCCTATATTGTTCCAGCAATAGTTGTATATTTCATAATGCTACTTTATACCATTCCTCAAGTTTCAGCTTACGCTCAAGGAATAGCTATATTTGATTTACTACCATCAGGATATTCGTTTGAATACGCAATTAAACTGCTTGATGCTTTGGGTAGTGAGGGAAGAGAAGTGTATCTTTACAGACAATTGCCATTGGATTTTATTTATCCAGGATTATTTGCAATATCTTGTTGCTTGCTGTTATCTTGGATTTTTCTAAAAACCCAGAAAACGAACTCTAAAATATTTTACTTATGCTCTATTCCTATTGCCGCAGGATTGTTTGATTACTTTGAAAATGTACTTATCATTAACATTCTAACTTCTTATCCAAATGTATCAGAATTTGCAGTTTCATTTGCAAGTGTGATTACAATTACTAAGAGTACACTAACAATGATTTTCTTCTTAATTTTAATAATTGGAGTGTTATTAAACCTAAAGAAAAAACGGGGAAGAACAACTTGAGTCAAAGTCCAAATTTCGTTTGATGTGTGAGAGTATGACTGATGTTTTTATTACACACTTATTACACACTTTTTGAGATATGTTGTAGGAATAGGGGTTGTAGAG
>PNQY01000181.1 GCA_002909145.1 Candidatus Thioglobus perditus | reverse complement strand
AGGTGATAACGTTAAGATGGACGTTGAACTGCTATCACCAATCGCTATGGAAGATGGTTTAAGATTCGCAATTAGAGAAGGTGGCCGTACTGTTGGTGCGGGTGTTGTTTCTAAAGTTACGGATTAAGGTAATTAGGTAAAAAGAGACCGAAGGTTTATTGTATAATCTTCGGTTTTTCGTTTGAGAAGTTAGATAGGACAAAAAAGCACATGAGCAATCAAAATATTAGAATTAAATTAAAGGCATTTGATCATCGTTTAATCGACAAATCAGCCGTAGAGATTGTAGAGACAGCTAAGCGTACTGGTGCTAGTGTAAGAGGCCCAATCCCTTTGCCTACAAAGAAAGAACGCTTTACAGTACTTACTTCTCCTCACGTTAATAAGAAGGCGAGAGATCAGTACGAATTAAGAACATATGTTAGATTAATGGACGTTATTAGTCCTACAGATAAAACAGTAGATGCATTGATGAAATTAGATCTTGCAGCCGGTGTTGATGTAGCAATTAAACTTAACTAAGAAACAAGAAGAATAAATAATTTAGGAATAAGATCATGGCAATTGGTTTAGTAGGGCAAAAATTAGGAATGACACGATTGATAAATGATGATGGTTCTGCCACACCAGTTAGTGTTATTAAAGTTGAGTCTAATCGCGTTGTGCAAACAAGAACAGCTGAAGTAGATGGTTATAGTGCAGTGCAGGTTACTACTGGAGCAAAAGTGAACAAAAAAGGCGAAGCTAAAGTACGCCGTGTTAGTTCTGCAATCAAAGGTCACTACGCTAAGGCTTCTCAAGAAATTGGTTTAGGTCTTTGGGAATTTAGAGTAGATGCTGATGAGATTGCTGATGCTACAAGTTTTGATTTATCTATGTTTGGTGCTGGACATTATGTTGATGTTACTGGTCAATCTAAGGGTAAAGGTTATCAAGGCGGTGTAAAGAGACATAACTTCTCAATGCAAGACGCTACACACGGTAACTCAATATCACATAGAGCAATCGGTTCTACTGGTCAGTGTCAAGAGCCAGGCCGTGTATTTAAAGGTAAGAAAATGGCTGGTCACATGGGTGATGAGCAAGTAACACAAGAGTGTTTAGAAATTGTAAGAGTTGATAGTGATAAAAACGTTATTTTAGTAAGAGGTGCAATCCCAGGCGCTAATCAAGGTTTTGTTAAAGTTTCATTATCTCCAAAGAAGAACAAGATTAACGTTGAAGTTAGTAAAAACATCCAGAGTCAAGCAGCCCAAGAGTCTGCCGATACTGAAGAAGCGTAAGGTTTTAAAATGAAATTAAAAGTATTAAATACAAGTACAAATAAATCAACTTCTACTGAAGTAGCTGATTCTATTTTTGCAAGAGACTATAACCAATCATTAGTCCATCAGGTAACAACTGCTTATATGGCTGGAGGACGTCAAGGCTCTAAAGCGCAGAAAAATCGTAGCGCTGTTAGCGGTGGCGGTAAAAAACCTTGGGCACAGAAAGGCACAGGCCGAGCTCGTGCTGGTACTTCACGCGGACCTATTTGGCGTTCTGGTGGTGTAACTTTTGCTGCGCAACCACGCAGTTATTCTAAGAAAGTTAACAAGAAAATGTACAAAGGTGCAATCAGCGTTATTCTTTCAGAGCTTGTTCGTTCTGAGCGTTTAAAGGTTGTTAAAGAGTTTGATGTTAAAGAGGCTAAAACTAAAAACGTTACTTCATTACTTAAAGCTTTAGATGTTAAAGATGTGTTATTAATGACTGACGAGTTGGATGAAAATTTATACCTTTCTTCTCGTAATCTATATCACGTAGGTGTTTGTGATGCTCAAAGCATCGATCCAGTTAGCTTAATTGGTTACGAAAATGTTGTTGTAACTGAAGCAGCATTAAAAAGAGTTGAGGCAATGTTATGAATCAAGAGAAAGTATTAAAAACCTTATTAGGCCCAATTGTTTCTGAAAAGACAACTATGTTGTCGGCGCATAATCAATATGCATTTAAAGTTCGTACTGATAGTAGCAAAAAAGAAATTAAGGCTGCAGTAGAAACTTTATTTGGCGTAAACGTTGAGAATGTTACAACTTCAATAGTTAAAGGCAAGAAGAAAGTATTTAAAGGCAAGATTGGTCGCCGTGTAAATTGGAAAAAGGCAATGATTAAAGTGTCTGAAGGCCAAATGATTGACGTTAGCGCATCTTAAAGAGAAATATTATGGCACAAGTAATTAAAAGAAAACCAACCTCAGCAGGCAGAAGATTTGTTGTTAGTATTGTAGATAAAGATCTACATAGTGGCGAGCCACATGCACCTCTAACTGAGAGTAAGAATAGAATTAGTGGTCGTAACAACCACGGTCGCATCACTACGCGTCATAAAGGTGGTGGCCATAAGCGTCGTTACCGTATTATTGACTTTAAGCGTAACAAGGACGATATTGCTGCAAAAGTTGAGCGTTTAGAATACGATCCAAACCGTAGTGCAAATATTGCATTAGTGCTTTATGCTGATGGTGAGCGTCGTTATATTATTGCTCCTAAAGGTCTAAAGGCAGGAGACTCAATCGTATCTGGTAATACTGTTGCTATTCAAGCTGGTAATACTATGCCACTTGCTAACATTCCACTTGGTAGTGTAGTTCATTGTATTGAGCTTAAGCCAATGAAAGGTGCACAAATGGCACGTAGTGCTGGAACATCAGCACAGCTTATTGCTAAAGAAGGCGCTTATGTTACATTAAGACTTCGTTCTGGTGAGGTGCGTAAGGTATTAGCAGAATGTCGTGCTACTATTGGTGAGGTATCAAAATCAGAGCATAGCTTAAGAAAATTAGGTAAGGCGGGTGCAACACGTTGGAGAGGTGTTAGACCTACTGTTCGTGGTGTAGTAATGAACCCGGTAGATCACCCACATGGTGGTGGTGAAGGTAAAACTAGTGGTGGTCGTCATCCAGTTTCTCCTTGGGGTACACCTACTAAGGGTTATAAAACACGTAGTAATAAACGTACTGATAAGCTTATCGTACGTCGTAGAAATAAGGGTTAATTATGGCTAGATCAGTAAGAAAAGGACCGTTTGTTGACGAGCACTTAATTCAAAAAGTATTAAAGGCTCAAGAGAATAATGACAGAAAACCAATTAAAACTTGGTCGCGTCGTAGTGTTGTAGTACCTGAAATGATTGGTCTTACAATTGCAGTTCATAATGGTAGAGCGCATGTTCCTGTGTCTATCAATGAAAATATGATTGGTCATAAATTAGGCGAATTTGCTGTTACAAGAACTTTCAAAGGTCACTCTGGTGATCGTAAAGCGTAAATTTTAGGTAGATTGATTATGAAAGAAATTAAAGCAGTACACAAATATGCAAAAACTTCAGCTTTTAAAGCTAGATTAATAGCGGATCAGATTCGTCTTAAGTCAGTTGAAGAAGCTTTAAACATATTATCGTTTAGTAATAAAAAAGCCGCGGTTTTAGTTAAAAAAGTGCTTAATTCAGCAATTTCAAATGCTGAGCATAATGATGGACTAGATATTGATGAGTTAAAAGTAAGCAGTGTTTACATTGATGAAGGCTCAACAATGAAAAGAATTCGTCCGAGAGCTAAAGGTCGTGCGAATAGAATTTTAAAAAGAACAAGCCACATTACTGTTGGCGTAAGCAAGTAGGTTTAGTATGGGTCAAAAAGTAAATCCAAAAGGTATTAGATTAGGCATCGTTAAGGATTGGGATTCTAAGTGGTATGCGAACTCTCAAGATTATTCTAAGTACTTATTATCTGATATCGAAGTTAGAGATTTCTTATTCGAGAAATTAAAATCAGCTTCTGTTAGTCGTATACAAGTAGAGCGCTTAGCTAACAATGCTAAGGTAACAATTCATACTGCACGTCCAGGAATAGTAATTGGTAAAAAGGGTGCTGATATTGAGCAGTTAAAATCAACTGTTTCAAAAATGATGGGCATCCCTGTTCATATTAATATAGAAGAAATTAAAAAACCAGAGCTTGATTCACGTTTAGTTGCTGAGAACATTGCCCAACAATTAGAAAAGCGTGTTATGTATCGTCGCGCTGTTAAGAGAGTTCTTGGTAATGCAACTCGTCTTGGCGCACAAGGCATTAAGGTAATGGTAAGTGGTAGATTAAACGGTGCAGAAATTGCACGTAGCGAATGGTACCGTGAAGGCAGAGTGCCATTACACACCTTTAGAGCTGATGTTGATTACGCTCACTATGGTGCTAATACTCAATACGGTGTTATTGGTATTAAGGTTTGGATTTTTAAAGGTGAAATCTTAGATCATAAAAAAGGTACATTAGATGAGGTTGCTCGTCGTGGTGCAACTAATCAATTAGGCAAGAAGTAAAGGAATTATCAAATGTTACAACCTAAACGTACAAAATTTAGAAAAATAATGAAGGGCCGTAATCGCGGTCTTGCTACTGGCCATAAGGTTAGTTTTGGTGAAATTGGCCTGCAAGCGATAGGCAGATGTCGTATGACTGCAAGACAAATTGAGTCTGCTCGTCGTGCTATGACTCGTCATGTTAAACGTCAAGGAAAAATTTGGATTCGTGTATTCCCAGACAAGCCGATTACTAAAAAACCTCTTGAAGTACGTATGGGTAAAGGTAAAGGTAGTGTTGAATATTGGGTTGCACAAATTAAACCTGGTCAAATGTTATTTGAAATGCAAGGTGTTGATGAGACTATAGCTCGTGAAGCTTTCGCATTGGCCTCTGCTAAATTACCAGTAAGCACAAAAGTTATCAAAAGGACGGCAATGTAATGGATATTAAAGAATTAAGAGATCAAGATATCTCCGCACTTAACGAAACATTAATGGGCCTTTTAAAAGAACATTTTGAATTGCGTATGCAACATCGCAGTGCGCAGTTAGAAGACTCTTCTAAGTTAGGTAAGGTTAAAAGATCAATTGCACAAGTTAAGACAATTATTAGGCAGAAACAATCATGAGCGATGTAAAAGTAGAACGCGTATTAACAGGCACAGTGGTTAGTGATAGCCGTGATAAAACTATCTCTGTTTTAATCGAGCGTAAAGTAAGACACCCAATTTATAAAAAATACATCAAGCGTAGCACTAAAGTGCATGCACATGATGAAAAGAACGAATGCTCTTTAGGCGATACAGTTAGAGTGGTTGAGGCAAAACCTTACTCTAAAACTAAGTGTTGGGCATTATTGGAAGTGCTTGAGAAAGCAGTTTCTGTTGATTAATTTGCAGTTATATAAAGAGAGTAAGATATGATTCAAATGCAAACAAAACTTAAGGTTGCTGATAATAGTGGTGGCGTTAAGGCAATGTGTATTAAAGTACTAGGCGGTTCTAAGCGTCGTTATGCAAACATTGGTGACGTTATTAAGGTTAGTATTAAAGAGGCTTCGCCAAGAGGTAAAGTTAAAAAAGGTGATGTGTATGACGCAGTGGTTGTTAGAACAGCTCAAGGCGTTCGTCGTACAGATGGTTCACGTATTCGTTTTGATAGCAATGCAGTTGTATTGTTAAATACAAAACTTGAGCCTGTAGGCACGCGTATTTTTGGCCCAGTAACTCGTGAATTGCGCAGTGCGCAATTTATGAAAATTGTATCACTTGCTCCAGAGGTATTGTAATGCAGAAAATTAAACAAAATGATGAAGTAATTATCATCGCTGGTAAAGATAAGGGCTCTATAGGTACAGTTACTAAAGTATTGGATGCTAAAGTATTGGTTGAAGGTTTGAATCTTGCTAAGAAGCATGTTAGAGCTAATCCAAATGCCGGTGTTGCTGGTGGTATTGTTGATACAGAAATGCCTTTGGCAATTTCAAATGTAGCAATTTATAACCCTGCAACAAAAAAAGCAGACAAAGTTGGTGTACGCACTAACAAAGATGGCAATAAGGAAAGATTTTTTAAGTCAAACGGCGATTCAATCGTTTGAAATAGTTAAGGAAATATAAGCGTGTCTAGATTACAAGAACAATATAAAAAAGATATTCTACCTGCTCTAAAGAAAGAGCTTGGTACGAAAAATCCAATGGCGGTGCCTAGGATTGAAAAGATTACCATCAATATGGGCTTAGGTAGCGCGTTAGGTGATAAGAAAATTTTGCAAAGTGCATTGGAAGAGATGAGCCTTATTTCTGGCCAGAAGCCAATGACTTGTAATGCACGTAAATCTGTAGCAAGTTTCAAGTTAAGAGAGGGCAATCCAATCGGCTGTAAAGTTACTTTACGTAAGGAAAAAATGTATGAATTTCTCGATCGTTTAGTAAATATTGCTATTCCTCGTATTCGTGATTTCCGTGGTTTAAAAGCCACGTCTTTTGATGGTCGCGGTAACTACAACATGGGTCTTACAGAGCAGATCGTATTCCCTGAAATTGATTTTGAAAAAGTAACTAAAGTGCGTGGTATGGATATTGCTATTACTACTACTGCACAAAGTGATGAAGACGCTAAGAAACTATTGGCAATGTTTAATTTCCCATTTAAAGGATAAGGAAAATGGCTAAAAAGTCTATGATTAATAGAGATATCAAGCGTGCAAAGCTGGTTGAAAAATACCGTGCTAAACGTCTTGAGTTAAAGAAAATAATTAAGAGTGTTGACGCTTCTGATGAGCAGCGTTTTCAAGCAAGCATTAAGCTGCAATCTCTACCACGTGATGCATCGCCAACAAGACAACGTAGTCGTTGTGGTTTGACTGGTCGTCCACATGGTTTTTATCGTAAGTTTGGTCTATCAAGAACTAAACTTAGAGAGCGTACTATGAACGGTGAAGTTCCTGGTTTGGCTAAAGCAAGTTGGTAAGGAGGAAATAATATGAGTATGTCTGATCCAATCGCTGATATGTTAACCCGCATTCGTAATGCACATGCAGTTGATAAGAAAACTGTAGATATTCCAGCGTCAAATTTAAAATCTGCAATTGCCAGCGTAATGCAGCAAGAAGGTTATATTGAATCTTTCAGTGTTGATGGCGAAGCAGCTAGTAAAACATTGACTATTAAATTAAAGTACCACGACAATAAGCCGGTAATTGAAACTCTTGCTAGAGTTTCTAAGCCAAGTTTAAGGGTTTATGTAAAGAGTACTGAAATTCCAAGCGTAATGAATGGCTTGGGTATTGTTATTGTTTCTACACCTAAAGGTGTAATGACTGGACAAGCAGCGTCAGCCCAAAATATTGGTGGCGAAGTTTTGTGTAGCATTTACTAATATTGGAGTTATAAGATGTCTAGAGTTGCAAAAGAGCCAATCGAAATTCCAACTGGTGTTGAAGTGTCAATTAATGATTCTTCTATGTCTGTTAAGGGCAAGTTAGGTCAAATGAGTATGGATGTTCATCCTGTAGTTACTGTTACGAATAAAGACAATGTTCTTACATTTGCAGTTGGCAAGGTTGAGAAGAAAGAAGAAAAATCTGCATGGGCACAAGCTGGCACTGCAAGAGCTAACACTGCAAACCTTATTCAAGGTGTGTCTGAAGGTTGGGAAAAGAAGTTAAAGCTTATTGGTGTTGGTTACCGTGCAAAAGCTGCAGGTAAGGTTTTGGATTTAACTTTGGGTTTTTCACATCCAGTTAAGTATGCACTACCTGAGGGTATTACAGTTGAAACTCCTTCACAAACAGAGATTGTTGTAAAAGGTATTGATAAGCAAAAAGTTGGCCAAGTGGCTGCTGAAATTAGAGCTTATCGTCCACCAGAGCCTTACAAAGGTAAGGGTGTACGTTACACTGACGAATATGTTGTTCGTAAAGAAGCTAAGAAGAAATAATTGATAAGGTAATTCAAGATGAAACTTTCTAAAAAACAAGCTCGTTTAAGAAGAGCAACTAAATTTAGAGCTAAACATGCAGAAAAAGGTGTTGAGCGTTTATGTGTACATAAAACTTCACAGCATATTTATGCACAGATCATTAGTGCTTGTGGCACTAAAACTATAGCTTCTGCCTCTACAATGGTTGCTAAAGTTAAAAATGGTGGAAATATTGATGCAGCAACTGAAATTGGCTCTGAAATTGCCAAAGCTGCAAAGAAAGCAAAAATAACTAAAGTAGCTTTTGATCGTTCTGGTTTTAAATACCATGGTCGTGTTAAGGCATTAGCTGATGCAGCAAGAGATGGCGGTTTAGAATTCTAAACACTAAGAGCAATTAAAAGAAAATATAAAAAGGCGTAGATAATGGCTGAATATAAGAAAAATAATAATAACGACGACAACGAATATATAGAAAAATTAGTTAATATTCGTCGTGTTGTAAAAGTGGTTAAAGGTGGACGTATCTTTGGCTTCTCAGCACTGGTTGTTGTTGGTGATGGCAATGGTAAAGTTGGTTACGGTACTGGTAAAGCTCGTGAAGTACCTGCGGCTATTCAAAAAGCTATGGATAAAGCTAGAAAAGCTATGAAATCGGTTCCACTTAAAGATGGAACTCTTCATTACGCTGTTACTTCAAATGTTGGTGCAGCAAAAGTATATATGCAGCCTGCTTCTGAAGGTACTGGTGTAATTGCTGGCGGTCCAATGCGTAGCGTATTAGAAGCTGTTGGTGTACATAATATTCTTGCTAAATGTAATGGTACTCGTAATCCTATTAGTGTTGTTCGTGCAACTATTGAAGGTTTAACTTCTATGTCATCTCCACAGTTAGTTGCTGCAAAGCGTGGCAAAACTGTTGAGCAAATTAACGGGGAAGCATAATGGCTGAAGAAAAGAAAGTGGTAAAAAAAGCGCCTGCTAAGAAAGCAGTGGCAAAAAAACCTGCAGCTAAAAAAGCTCCGGCTAAAGAAGTAGCAGCTAAGACAGCTCCAAAAGCCAAGACTAGTACTGCTAAAAAACCTGCAGCTAAGAAAAACACTGTAAGCGTTACTCTGGTTAAGAGTTTTTACGGTCGTCTGCCTTCACACCGTGCAACGGTAACTGGCCTAGGGCTAAAAAGAATTAACCATACAGTTGAGCTTAAAGATACGCCTGAAGTTAGAGGCATGATTAACAAAGTATCTTACTTACTTAAGGTAGAGGATTAAGAAAATGGTAATAATGCAATTAAATACAATTTCTCCTGCAGAAGGTGAAAAATCATTAAGAAAGCGCGTTGGTCGTGGTATTGGAAGTGGTTTTGGCAAGACTTGTGGTCGTGGTCATAAGGGTCAAAAATCTCGCTCAGGTGGTTTTACTAAAGTTGGTTTTGAAGGTGGTCAAATGCCATTACAGCGTCGACTTCCTAAAGTTGGCTTTTCTTCAAGAGTTTCAATTATTACTTCTCAAGTTACTTTATCTGAGATTAACAATCTTGAGGAAACTGAGATTACTGTTGATGTGTTAAAGAAACACAACTTAGTCACTAAAAATATTAAGCGTGTTAAAGTAATGTTATCTGGTGAAATCACTAGATCAGTCACCCTAACTGGAATTAAAGCAACTAAAGGTGCAAAAGCGGCAATTGAAGCAGCAAAGGGTAAGGTAAACGAGTAATTTATGAGTCAACCACCTTTAGGCCTTTCAAAAGATTTATCAAAGCGCATCCTCTTTTTATTGGGTGCGTTAATCGTTTTTAGATTAGGCACACATATTACCATCCCATTCATATCCTCTACTGCGCTAGCATCTTTAGTGCAAGATCAGCAGGGTACGATTTTAGATATGTTTAATATGTTCTCTGGTGGCGCACTAGAAAGATTATCTATTTTTACTTTGGGCATTATGCCTTACATTTCATCATCAATTATTATTCAATTAATGACTTCTGTAGTTCCAAAGTTAGAACAACTTAAGAAGGAAGGTGAGACAGGTAAACGTAAAATTACTCAGTACACACGTATTGGTACAGTAATATTAGCTGTATTCCAATCTTACGGCATTTCAATAGCGTTGCAGTCACAAAGTGCTGGCGGTGTAGCTTTAGTTACCCAGACTGGATTTACTTTTAGTATGGTTACGGTAATCACCCTTACAACTGGTACATTATTCCTAATGTGGTTAGGTGAGCAAATTACCGAAAAAGGTATTGGAAATGGTATTTCAATGATTATTTTTGCTGGTATTGTTTCAGGTCTGCCTTCAGCTCTTGGCTCGACTTTATCATTGGTATCTACTGGCGAGTTAACTGTTATATTGGTATTTTTCTTATTAGCAATGACATTGTTAGTAACGGCATTTGTAGTATTTATGGAGCGAGGTCAGCGCCGTATTACCGTTAATTATGCTAAGCGTCAACAAGGACGTAAGATGGTCGGTGGTCAGAGTTCATATTTACCGCTTAAGATTAATATGGCTGGCGTTATTCCACCAATTTTTGCTTCAAGTATTATTTTATTCCCAGCAACTTTAGGCGGCTGGTTTTCACAAAGTGAAGGTATGGGCTGGTTAGCAGATATTACTGCTAGTATTTCTCCAGGACAGCCTTTGTATGTTATGTTTTATGGCTTAGCGATTGTATTTTTTACTTTCTTCTATACAGCTTTAACATTTGATTCAAAAGACACAGCTGATAATTTACGTAAGTCTGGTGGTTTTATTCCTGGTATCCGTCCAGGTAAGCACTCAGCAGATTATATTGATTCAGTAATGTCAAGATTAACAGCATCTGGCGCGGTTTACATTACTGCAGTTTGTTTGTTGCCAGAATTTTTAATTTTATACTGGAATGTGCCATTCTACTTTGGCGGCACCAGTTTACTAATCATCGTCGTAGTGGTGATGGATTTTATCGCGCAGGCGCAATCTCATTTAATGTCAAATCAGTATGATTCATTAATGAAAAAAGCCGGTTTAAACTAAAAGGTAGTAGTTATGAAAGTAAGAGCATCAGTTAAGAAAATTTGTAATAATTGTAAAATTATCAAACGTAATGGCGTTGTACGTGTGATTTGTAAAGAGCCTCGTCATAAACAAAGACAAGGTTAATTTGAATTGACAGTGAAGTTCTCGCAACGTATAATTGCGGGTTTTTCAAATTTTAATTTTTGTATGATTTTTGTATAGAAAAAACCATACAAATTTAATATAAAAGCAAAGATATAAAGGAAATATAAATGGCAAGAATAGCAGGAATAAACATTCCAACACACAAGCACATTGTAATTGGTTTACAGTCAATTTTTGGTATTGGTGACACAAGAGCAAAAGCTATTTGTGCAGAGCTTAAATTAGATCCATCTACAAAGGTATCTGAATTGGCTGAAGATCAATTGGAATTAATTCGTAGTGCTGTTGCAAAATTTGAGGTTGAAGGTGATCTTCGTCGTCAAGTTGCTATGGACATTAAGCGCCTAAAGGATTTGGGTTGTTACCGTGGTATTCGCCATAGAAAAGCATTGCCACTTCGTGGTCAAAGAACTAAAACTAACGCTAGAACTCGCAAGGGTCCTCGTCGTTTAATTAAATAATAATAGGTAGATATTTATGGCTCAAGCTCCAACTAAAAAGAAGTCGAAGAAAGTAGTTTCTGACGGTATTGCGCATATTCATGCAACATTTAACAATACAATAGTAATGATCACTGATCGTCACGGCAATGCAGTTTGCTGGGCAACCTCAGGTGGGTCTGGCTTTAGAGGCTCTAGAAAATCAACACCATTTGCAGCGCAAGTAGCAGCTGGTAATTGTGGCGAGAAAGCATTGGCTTTTGGTATGAAGAATTTAGAAGTTCGCGTTAAGGGTCCTGGTCCTGGTAGAGATTCTGCAATTCGTGGTCTTAATGCACAAGGTTTAAAAATTCAATCAATTACAGATGTGACACCAATCCCTCATAATGGTTGTCGTCCTTCTAAGAAACGTAGAGTATAAGGATAAATTATGGCTAGATATACTGGACCTACTTGTAAATTAGCACGTCGCGAAGGCACGGACTTATTTCTTAAAAGTGGAATTAGATCGTTAGATTCTAAATGTAAAGTTACTCAACTTCCTGGCGTACACGGTGCAAATGCACGTCGTCAAAAAGGTACTGAGTATGGATTGCAGTTGCGTGAAAAGCAAAAAGTAAGACGTATTTATGGTATTTTAGAAAAGCAATTTCGTTCATACTACAAGAGTGCATCTCAAAAGAAAGGCTCTACTGGTGAAAACTTATTGTCACTACTTGAGTGTCGTCTAGATAATGTTGTATATCGTATGGGTTTTGGCTCTACACGTGCTGAAGCAAGACAGCTAGTTTCACACAAGTCTATTCTAGTAAATGGCTCTATTGTAAACATTCCATCTTACCAAGTGAGTGCTAACGATGAGATTTCTATTAGAGAAAAAGCTAAAAAACAAAGTCGTATCCAATTAGCGGTTGAATTAGCCGAGCAATCTGGTCAGCCAGATTGGATGGATGTTGACAATAAAGCACTTAAAGGTGTGTTTAAGAATGTTCCTGCTCGTGATGACTTGTCATCTGATATCGAAGAACATTTAATCGTTGAATTGTATTCTAAATAAAGGGTAGTTTATGCAAGGTAGTGCAAAAGATTTTTTAAAGCCAAAATTAGTTGAGTCATCAAAGACTGGTGCTAGTGAATTCAAAGTAATTCTTGAGCCGTTAGAAAGAGGTTTTGGTCATACATTAGGTAACGCACTTAGAAGAACATTATTATCTTCTATGGTTGGTTCAGCTGTTACTGAGGTAGCAATTGACGGTGTTATGCATGAATTTTCGACTATTGAAGGCGTACAAGAAGATGTGTTGGATATCTTACTAAACCTTAAAGAGGTTTCTGTAGCTCTAAATACCACTGATAGTGCCGAAGTTGTAATCGATAAAAAAGGCCCAGCAGTAATAACTGTTGCGGATATCGAAGCAAATGGTACTGATATTAGTGCATTTAACCCAGAGAAAGTTATTGCTACGGTTAATGATGGTGGTCATATGCGTATGACACTTAAAATTAATACTGGTGTTGGTTACGATACAGCGGTATCGCGTGATGATGAAGCATCAACTATTGGCGGTATGCAACTAGATGCAAGCTTCTCACCTATTAAACGCGTAAGCTTCACTGTAGATGCTGCACGTGTTAATCAAAAAGTTAATCTTGACAAATTAAATATTGTACTTGAGACTAATGGATCTTTAAATGCTGAAGAAGCTATTAAGCGTGCCGCAAGTATCTTACAAGATCAACTATCTTCATTTGTTGAGTTAGAATTGGTTGAGGAAGAGGAAGCTCTACCTACTTCAGATGACTTTGATCCACAATTATTAGCAGCAGTAGATGAATTAGAACTAACAGTGCGTAGTGCTAATTGTTTAAAAGCTGAGCAAATTTACTATATTGGTGATTTGATCCAGAAATCTGAGCAAGACTTATTAAGAACGCCAAATCTTGGTCGTAAGTCGCTAAATGAAATTAAAGAAGTATTAACTGACAAGAACCTAGAATTAGGTACAGCCATTGAAAATTGGCCGCCAGTTGATCTAATGAGTGAATAAGGAAATATAATGAGACATAGAAAGTCGGGTAGACAACTTAATCGTAATTCATCTCACCGTAAGGCGATGTTTAAAAATATGGCAAATTCATTGTTTCTACACGAAACAATTAAAACTACTTTGCCTAAAGCAAAAGAGCTTAGACGTGTTGTTGAGCCATTAATTACTAAAGCTAAGAACGATAGCGTTGCTAATCGTCGTAATGCATTTTCGCAATTACGTGATGACGCATCTGTTGCTAAATTATTCACTGAATTAGGCCCATTCTATAAAGACCGTCCTGGTGGTTACATCCGCATCCTCAAGGCTGGTTTCCGTACTGGCGATAAAGCACCAATGGCAATTGTTCAATTGGTTGATTTTGATAGCTCTGCTGATGCAGAAGCAGAAGTACAAACTACAGACTCATAAAGGAAAAAATACATGCCATCAATAAAAGTAAGAGAGAACGAACCATTTGATATTGCACTTAGACGTTTCCGTCGTTCATGTGACAGAGCTGGTGTTATTACTGATGTAAGAAAGAAAGAATTCTACGAAAAGCCAACTTGGGTCAATAAGCGTATGAAGGCTGCAGCGGTTAAGCGTACTCACAAAGAAATGGCTAAAAACCGCGTACATCGTAAACGTATGTACTAATTGCTTTTTATAAGCAAAACTATTTATTATGTCTGAGCTAAAAGATCGTATTACTGCTGATATGAAATCAGCAATGAAAGCAAAAGACAAAGAAACACTTAAGGCGATTCGTATGATCTTAGGCGCCATCAAACAAAAAGAAGTTGATGAGCGTATCGAGCTCAATGACACTCAAATTTTAGCCGTTATTCAGAAAATGGTTAAACAACGTAAGGACTCTATTTCTCAATTTAGTACAGCTGGTCGTGACGACTTGATCACTGTAGAGGAAGCAGAATTAGCTGTTATTAATAATTACATGCCAGCACAACTTTCAGAAGAGGAAATTATTGCCGCTGTAGACAAAGCTATTGCTGATACTGGAGCCTCTTCTATGCAAGATATGGGTAAGCTTATGGGTTTACTAAAAGGCCAATTAGATGGTAAGGCTGATATGGGTCTTGTTTCAGGTGCAATCAGAGCTAAATTAGCTTAATCGCCTTTCTTCAATAAAGAAAATACTCTTTTATTTTTTGTATATGTTGCTTTAGTAAGTATTGCTAAAGATGTGCTGTAATACTCCAGTTTTCAATACAATCTTAAAGTAGGGGTTCGACCACCTGCAGTCATACAAGCGTTATGCAAAGATCTTGTAATTTATGCAAACTTATTCAAAACCTATGAATAGTTTGGGGTTTAAAATATCGACAGCGTTTTTTCAATATTTTCTTAATTAAACTAGATAAACAATCGGTTTTTTCGATTGTTATTATTAATTTAATTATCTTGACTATTTTACTTGGTTTTAATACAATGTCACCTAAATGGCAGTTCTTAGGGTGGCTTAATGGATAAATTTAAGCATTTATGATAATCAATAATGGAGATACAAAATGAAAAAAATAATTACAACATTAATACTGTTATTAACAATCGGGCATGCAAATGCGTACAGTTTAGAACAACAAAATCACTATCTTGCAAATGGGTATGTACAAGAGTTCTTTGATGCAAAAAACCTTCTGTTAGAGCAAGAAAATTATAATTTAGCAAACGGCCTCTTGGAAGAAGTTTTCAATAAAAGAGATTATGAAATTGAGTTAGAAAATTACAATGAAGCTAACGGTTATTGGTCTTAATAAAATTTCTTAAAGTTACATAAAAAAGCATCTTCGGATGCTTTTTGCTTTTATTGTTTAGTATGATTATTTAACATCCTAAGGGTTTTATTAATAGCAACCTTTTTGCTCGCCAAGATTTAAAAATGCAATGTTAAAATTTTAGAACGGCCACCAATTCTGTGGCACAACACTCGCCCTCTGACCTTGTCTTAGTTTTCCATCGAGCACGCGAACTTGTAAAGCTTTTGTTGTTGGCTTATTCTTTGTGCTTACGTAGAGCATTACCCCATCGTGCTCAAGGGCAACCTTGTAGCCTTTTAATATTTTATTAATATCCGGCTTGTCTGTGTAGTATGCGCAACTTCTTTTTAGTGAATTAGAGTCTTCACAATATTTCACCATTCTTGATACGCTGTTGTATATGTATACAGGCTCGACAGCCACTACATTGGCATTAATTACACGCGTACCGGCAAATGCATTAGTACACAATGTTAATAATAATAAAGTTAGTAATTTACATCTATGCAATGTGTTTATTTTTTTATAGTCAAAGCCGACATATTACAGATAATTTTGAGCCATTGTAGCCATATTAAAAAATAGTTAACTTTTTGATTTATTTGTACCGTGGAGGGTATAGTATGAAAAAAAATATTTATGGAAAGAATACTCAATGGGTACTTAAGCAAATAGAATTATGAACCATACTAATTTAAAGGTTAATTAATTTGCTTTCATATAAAATTATTGTAAAAATATGATGAAATCTGTGGAGTGGTTTATGAAATTGTTAATTATTATATTGTCTTTAGTTGTTGGTAACGCTTTTGCACAAACGATACCAGACTATGCCAAGGAGTCACGATGGGCAGATTTTATTGAAGATGGTTTAATGGATGGCGATGTTGTCTGGATAAAGAATGATGATCGGGAGTTTTTATCCATTCTTACTGAGTCCGAGTCAGACTCAAACAAGGTTGCCATTGTTATGCACGGAATAGGGGTTCATCCAGACTGGACTGGCGTTATTCAGCCCTTAAGGTTGTCATTAACTGAACAGGGTTACCATACGCTTTCCATTCAACTGCCAGTCTTGGCTAATGAAGCCGAAGGTAGCGAATATGTTGAGTTATACGGGGATTCGGATAAACGCATTCAAGCCTCTGTTGATTATGTTAAAGATATGGGAAAGAAGGCTGATTTATTAGTTGCGCATAGTATGGGAACAACAATGGCAGCCCATTATCTTTCTAACAACTTTGATCATTCATTTAAAAGGTTTGTTGCGGTTGGTATGAACGGCCGGTCTGCGCCTTATTTGCCCAATATAAACATTCCAACTTTAGATCTTTATGGGACTGAAGATATTGAGCCAGTTTTAACAACTGTAAAACAAAGAAAAAATGCCTCTAGCCATAATTTTGGATATATGCAAAAACAAATTCAAGGCGACCACTTTTTTAATGATCAAAACGAGTTGTTAATTCAGGAGATTGGCGATTGGCTGAAATAATACCACTACTATTATTAGGTGTATTTTCAGGGTTTATTGCCGGACTATTAGGCGTTGGCGGTGGACTTATTATGGTACCGGCTTTACTGTATTTATTGGCTGACAGTATTAATCAAGCGGTACTAATGCACACAGCCGTAGGCACGGCACTGGCAGCAATTGTATTTACTTCTATTTCAAGCGTAAAAGCACATAATAGTCGTGGTGCAATCCATTGGCATAATTTTAAAAAACTCACACCAACAATTTTACTAGGTGCTTTTAGTGGAGCGATGCTCACAAAAGTAATGAGCTTTGACTTTATGCGTATATTCTTCGCATTGTTTGAATTTAGCGTAGCGGCTATTATGTATTTTGGCATTAGCAGTTCTGCACATGTAGACAACCTAGGTAAGTGGGTATGGCGTGTCACTGGATACATTATTGGCTTAGTATCCGCTATCGTCGGTATTGGTGGCGGCACTATGACCACGCCGTTTCTAACATATAACAATGTTGATATTAAAAATGCTATTGCCACCTCGGCGGCCGTGGGTATGCCAATCGCCATTGCAGGCGCACTCGGTTTTATTGTAGCGGGATGGAGCGTGGAATCTACCACAGGTGGTTTGGGGTTTATTCACACTCAAGCGTTAGTTAGCATTGTAGTAATGAGTGTGTTGTTTGCTCCATTGGGCGCTAAAGTTGCACACAGTGTTGACGGCAAGAAACTCAAAAAATTCTTTGCGATATTCTTAGCCTTTTTAGGCTTAACTGTTATTGCTTTCTAGTTTTGCCAGGGTGGCAAGAGATCGTGTTTAACATCCAGGTGGTCCAATATGCGAGCCACAACAAAATTAATCAAATCCTGAATGCTTTTTGGGTTTTGATAGAACGCTGGGTTAGCGTCAATAATCGCTACACCTAGTCGAGAAAGCTTAAGCATATTCTCTAAGTGAATAGCAGAATAAGGGGTTTCTCTAGGCACTAGAATCAGTTTTTTTTGCTCTTTAATTACCACATCAGCTGCGCGGTGCATAAGGTTATCAGCCGATCCATGAGCAATAGCCGAGAGTGTGCTCATAGTGCAAGGGCATACCACCATAGCTCGAGGCGGGTTGGACCCCGAGGCTACTGGAGCCGTCCATTGGTTTTTAGAAAATACTTCAATTTGCCCGTCTTTAGCACCTAAATATTGACTTAGATTTTTTTCAATGGCTTTGGTGTCACTACCTAGTTTTAGTTCAGTTTCCATCGCGATAACGGTATTAGCCGCGGTTGATATCATCACATAGATTTTCTCTTGAGATTTGACTAACTCTTTGAGTAGTGTGATAGCGTAGGGCATTCCAGATGCGCCAGTTAAGGCAATTGTAATTGGTTTCATAATTTTGAGATTAATCTATTAAAAATATCATCAAAGCCACCATTTGACATAACCACAAAATGACCTTGGTTGATTTTAGTTAGTTGAGTAACTATAGCATCAACAGAATCGAATAAGCAATCAGCATTAAATAACATATCAATATTCCAGTCGATATTTTGAGGTCTTAATATCAATACTTGATCAGCATCACTCACAGACTCAACTAAACTTTGCTGATGAAAGCCTGATTTCATAGTGTTGGACCTTAATTCTAAAATGGCAATGATGGGCTCATCCACAACCTTGGTGCGTAAGCCTGATAGTGTAGTTTTGATCGCGGTTGGATGATGAGCAAAATCATCGTAAAGAGTGATGTTGTTAGTTTGGTGTTTGATTTCCAAGCGACGTTTAATGCCTTTAAATGTGTTTAACGCTTCACAAGCTATATCAAAATCAACACCAACATGGTGTGCAGCATAAATAGCACCTAGGCCATTTTGCATATTGTGTTCGCCAAGTAAATGCCAATCAACTGTAGCACCATCAACATCAAAACTACTACCTGCACTACTTGTGTTTAATTGGCTTTTAGGTAAGGTTTGAGTTTCAGACCAAAGTCCTTGCTCAAACACCTCTTTAATCGCTTTTGTGTTGTATGGATGAATAATAAGGCCATTTTTTGGTATGGTACGGATGAGATAATGAAATTGTTTTTGGATGTCTTTGAGTGAATTAAAGATATCGGCATGGTCAAATTCAAGATTATTAATTACTAACGTTTTTGGATGATAATGTATAAATTTTGAGCGCTTATCAAAAAAAGCAGTATCGTATTCATCAGCTTCAATCACAAAGAAGTTTGAATCGCTTAGGCGCGATGACACGCCAAAATCTTCCACTACACCACCAATAAGAAAACTAGGGTTATAGCCAGCATATTCTAATATATGGGCTAGCATACTTGCCGTGGTAGTTTTGCCATGAGTACCTGATACTGCTAACACCCATTTATTATGCAATACGTTTTCACTTAGCCATTGTGCGCCAGAAGTATAGTAATATTGTTGTTTAAGTATTTCCTCTACGCACTCATTGCCGCGTGATAACGCATTACCAATAATAAAAATATCGGCATTGGGTAGGTCTTTAACTTTGTAGCCACTGGTGTAGCTAATATTTTGCTCATCAAGTTGAGTGCTCATTGGCGGGTATACGCCAGAGTCCATACCGGTAACTTTGTGTCCGAGCTCTTTGGCAATTAAAGCCAGAGAGCCCATAAAGGTGCCGGCAATACCGAGAATATGAATATGCATAACAAGGTATTATATTTATATTTGTTATATATTTGTAGAAATGAAGACTTATCTAGTTGGTGGGGCTGTAAGGGATCGTCTGTTAGGCATTAGTGATAGCAATACCGAGAAAGATTGGGTAGTGGTAGGTTCATCGCCTAATGAAATGATGGATCTTGGGTATCGTCAAGTGGGCAAGGAGTTTCCAGTTTTTTTACATCCTGGCACACAAGAAGAATACGCACTGGCTAGATTAGAGCGCAAAGTGGGTAAAGGCTACAAGGGTTTTGAGTTTGACACCTCAAGTGAAGTAACGTTAGAACAAGATTTGTCTCGTCGTGACCTTACTATTAATGCTATAGCTGAAGACAACGGTATTTTGATTGATCCATTTAATGGCCAACAAGATTTGGATGATGGTCTATTAAAGCACATATCTAGTGCTTTTAGCGAAGATCCGGTACGTGTGTTGCGCGTGGCACGATTTGCATCTAGATTTAAAGTATTCGGTTTTAAGGTTGCGCATGAAACCCATAAGCTTATGGGTCAAATGGTTTCCTCTGGAGAGGTAGACGCGCTTACACCTGAGCGCATATTCAAGGAACTTGATAAATCTTTGTCTTACAATACTCCTTCTGCATTTTTTAAAGTACTTTCTGCTTGCGGAGCATATGAAAGAGTTTTTTCTTCGGTTAAATTAGACGAACATCAAAACCATAATAACCAATTTGAGTTTTTAGATAATCTGGATACAGATAAGGCTTATGTTAAATTTGCCATCTGGCTTAAAGATGAAAGCGATGAAAATATTACCAAACTATGTCACTCTATTAGGTGTCCTAAGCAATATAAACAGCTGGCTAGGTTGAGTTCTAAGTATTATGGTTTTGTTGCACAAAAAAGCTATGATACTAATAGTGTAATTACTTTTTTAAGTGGTACTGATGCGCTTAGACGCCAAGATAGATTTGAAGATTTACTTGAAGTGTTTAAATTACTTGGATTAAATATTGGGTGGATTGTTGAACTTAAATCCATACTTAAGAGTATTGATGCTTCCAAGCTTGATAAAACTAATATAGCCAAGTCTATTCAAGATGAAAAGGTAAGAATAGTCGACAAATTTTTGTCTTCAAAAAAAATAGCTAAATAGGTTCAATGCGGCAAAGTGAGTTAATTTCACAATATTCACAAGCTTTTTTGTTAGGCGCAACTTCAGCATCGCCTCTCTGAAATTCAATACTTGCTGCGCTTAGTTGCTGGTCCCATATTCTAACCTGATCATCCCAATCGCTACAATTACTATTGCGTTTTGATTGTTTAGGTAGAGAGTCTTCATCTCTAGATATGCCCTTATAGCTAATATTGTTTGAGCTTAACTCTATAAATGCAGCTCCATCAGTTTTGTTAATAATTGAATAAATTGGCAATTGTGGTTCGTTAATACTATCTCCACACCAGGCTCCAATGGAGGTTTTCCCAGTTTTGTAGTCAAATACAATTTTGTCACCATTTTCCATTTCATCTAGTCTATCCAGCCTGGTGCTAAATTTTAAACCTTCAATATTAGCTTCAAGTATTTGCTCAGTTGATAGTACTGTAAACTCCTCACGTAGTTTATCTTTGTCAATAAACTCCCGTACAAGCCGAGAAAGCCTTTGTTTTTCTATTTGTTCGAATCCTGATTGCGGGTAGTTTTTGAGTGCGAGACTAATTTTTGTATTAATTAGCTTATCTAGACTCTTATCGTTAATTTTAATAAGCTCTTTGCGCGAGCGTATAGCTTGATAGATATATTCTAAAGTTTTGTGAATTATGCTACCTTGTTCGCGCCTATCAAGACCTATATGTGCACAATCATAAGTGTTGGTATTTAGCCTATGAGCAAAACCCTTAAATGCACATGCCATTTGATCTTTTAGTACTGTAACTCCAGATTTTATTTGCTTTTCTTCTAAGTCTTTAGCGACATAATCATCAATATCCTCTATAGATATTGTTAGTGTTGGCTCATTGACAGCGCTTTGTGTAAGGCCGTTAAAGTTAACTAATGGCGTTGGTAGCTGCTCATCCTCTAGGTGTAGTTTGGCATAAGAAAATATTATCTCATCAGCTAAGGATTCTAGATTGCTCAAAGTGTTTTTAGCGTCTTTATTAATTAGATCATAGCTGCTATGAGGTATTTTATGTTCGTTAGCAATATCAAAAGGAATAAATTTGGGTGAGTTTAGCTTCGCAGGTAGAAAGTTGTCTGTCATACCTAGTACCCATGCCTTATCAAAATATAGCCCTTCGGCTTCTAAAGACCCAAGTATTTGTATTCTTGACTTACTGGATTGAGCTTGAAATATTACTTGTGATAGTAGGTTTTTAAATTCAATTATTGCATTATTAAAACTAATGCTTTTGTTATGCCTCGATAGTTTGTTAAGCCCAAGACTGGTTTGTAGATACTTATTAAATAACTGATATTCAACACTAGATAAGGCTCTATTGGTAGCAAAACCCCAAATTTGTAATAGTTTGCTAAACTCTTTTAGGTGCTGTTCCAAGGTTTTTTGGCTACTTTGCCTTTGACCAATAGTTGTTATTATTTTTTCTAGCCCCGGGCAGTTTGATAAAAAACCTTTGATATTGTTGATTTTGAATGTTGTTAGGGCTAACGAAAGAATGTTGTTAGTTAGTAGTGCTCGAGATGATCTTTCTGAATTATGCTCAGATATATAAACTGATTTAATAACCGCATTAAAAGTACTAGTTTGAATTTTGTTTTGTTGTAGTTGGTTGCTAAGTTCTAGTATTAACAATAACTCTTGAATAAGCGGGTATTTTGTTAGTGGCAATCCTAGAGAAATGTTGTAAGATTTTGCTCCAGTCTCTACCAAGACATCGTCAAATTCTTGATCAAATATTGACTTTGTTTGGTAATAAATATCACTTAATTGTGGGCTAACAATAGCAATTGAGCTTAACGGGTTCTGCTGTTGTAATAATCTTGCCCATTTTGCAGCACTTTTTATTTCACTATTGGTATTGTCAAATACTTGTGTAGATACGTTATTTGAATCTTTAGTTTCAATTGCTTGATAGCCAACGTCATTCAATAGTGATATTTGTGCTGGGGTGAGGGTTTTAAAACCGTATGTATGTATTTTTTTATTACTTGTTCTACTTACCAGCTTTATTAAATCATTAATATCAACCAAATTAAGACTAGATTTAATTTGCTGATATTTATTTATCCAGGCGCTAAATATCTCTGACGTTGATATTTTTGTATTAGATAATGTTGATAGCCCTATTAGATGATTGCATAGGTAATCATAATTTTTAATCACTTCATCAACTAGAGCGTTGTCTATTTTTTGTCCAAGCTTAGACATTGATTGTGTAATTAGATGTCTAGATTCAATATTATCAATAAAGCGTAGGCTTGTATTAGTATTATTGCTGTTCCAAGTGTGCAGCAGATAATCCTTCCATGAAAGTATTTTTGGCAGTTGTGAATTGGACTTTTGCAGCCACCAGGTTTTTTTAAGCGCTAATACCTGTCTGTTGTTAGCTACAATGACGATATCATTGGCTTCTACGTTATTAAGATTGGCATTAATTAACATAGCCAAAAAAAGTATCCAGCCTATTCCATAGATCTTCTAAACCCTGCTTCTTAAGACTGGAGAATAATTGCACATTAACATAAGGATGGTCTTTGACTTCACGCCTTACTTTTAATAGTGCATTGCTGGCAGCACCTTTTTTGAGCTTGTCAGCCTTGGTTAATAGGATTTGTGTTGGTAGATTGATACTTACACACCAGTCAAGCATCATTTGATCAAATGGCTTAAGCGGGTGGCGCGAATCCATAACCAAAACTGCCCCAGCAAGACATTGGCGTTTCTCAAAGTATTCGCTCATATCCCTATGCCATTGAAGCTTAACCTTTTCTGGAACTTTGGCATAGCCATAACCTGGGAGGTCTACTAGGCGTCTATCTTTATCCAGTTCGAAAAAAACCAAATGTTGTGTTCTGCCCGGTGTTCTTGATACTTTAGCTAGTTTTTTTTGTAGTGTTAAAGTGTTGATTGAGCTGGATTTCCCAGCATTGGATCGACCTGCAAAGATTACCTCATAGCCCTCATCGGCTGGAGCCCCTTTAAGTGATGGACAGGAAAGTAAAAATTTAGCTTGATGGTAGGATTTGTTCATCAGATAAGGAGTAGTGTATAATTGCGCGTTTATGGTGTTTTAAACGCCATTATAACTTTTAATTTTTTAGATATAGGAGAGATAGCAATGAAGAAAATTTTATTAGTAGCTACAGTACTTACAATGGGTTCAGTTCAAGCAGACGGTAAGGCAGATTACACTAACTTAGGTTGTGCAGCTTGTCATGGAGCTACGGGTATATCTGTTGCGCCAACATACCCTAACCTTGCAGGACAAAAGTCAGCATATACAGTTAAACAACTTAAAGATTTCCAATCTGGAGCACGTAAAGATGCTACTATGAATGCAATGGCTGCATTAGTTGCGGGTAAAGAGCAAGCAATTGCTGATTTCCTAGCTACACAATAATAATTTAAATATTATTTGATGAGAAGTCTCTATTTTTTAGGGACTTTTTTAATTATAGAATATGAAAAAAATACCAGTTTTAATATTATTAATTATGTCTATATTTGCTGTTAATTCAGCTCAAGCATCAGGCGAGGCCATGTTTAACTCTTTAGGATGTTCATCTTGTCACGGAGCTGGAGGTCATTCTACTAAGCCAGAATACCCAGTATTGGCAGGCAAAGATTCTAAGTATATTGTTAAGCAATTAGAGGACTTCCGAACTGGAGTTCGCAAAAGCCCAACCATGAATGCAATGGCACCTATGGCTATCGGCTATGAAGAGATAATAGCCGATTATTTAGCTGCCCAGTAGTTAACAGAATTTAACCAAACCACGCATTGTTATAAAGCGATATTGAGTATAATATCTGCTTATTTTTTGCAAAAGAAAGGACTAACCCAATGAACAAACCAGCATTCATCTTACTAAGCGCCATAGCCTTTATCTCAAGCAATGTTTTTGCTCTTGGAGATGCAGCTAAAGGTCAGGCTAAATCAGCATCTTGTATTGCTTGTCACTTTGTTGATG
>PNQY01000180.1 GCA_002909145.1 Candidatus Thioglobus perditus | reverse complement strand
TGAGAATACCGCTGCTAATGCAGCTGATAATATTAAGTTTTGTTTTTTCATTTTTCCCTCTTTGGTTTTTTTATTTAAGCCCTCATTGGCTTAACTTTTTTTTGTAAAAATTTCTAGCTTATTAAAAAACCCTGATTCAAACTTTGCTTGTATCAGGGTTTGTTTTATTTAATCTTCTTAGGCATCTTCTTTAACGTTCGAGTAGACCATAGGTTCTTTTTCTTATACTTATGATTTACCTTAGTTACAGATGATGGGATGAATGCCATTGTTTCATGACCCGTTGCTAGTGTTGTGCCGTACCAGTAACCCCAGTAGCTTGCGCGTGGATCATCTAAACCAGCTGACACCCATGAACGATCAATCGTTTTAACATGCTTACCACCTTTGAAGTATTCTGTACGGTAGTCAGCAAATGATTTTGTGTCGATGTAGCTTACGCGGTTGTCATACCACCAGTTGGCGTCGTTTGCAGTTGACTTAAGCTTATAAACCTCTTTACCTTCAACTGAACAATCTGCTTCAATCTTAGCGTTTTGCGTGTACTTATTACGCTTAACGTCTTTCATCACACCTAAACAGCCTGACATAGTTGCAGTGCCTAATAATTCATGAGACTCATGCTTTGGCTTGCGTAGTGTTACATCACCAAATGTGAAGTCTGAACCACCCCATGCATCATCACGCGCAGGTTCTGCAAAACGACGAACTTTACGAATTGATGGAATGAAGATTTCATATGATTGTGACTTTGCTTGATCGCTAAAGTCAGTAATCAACATTCCTGTGCCTTTTAACTTACCCGAGCGGAAAATAGCCAAATCTTGAGCATTTACGCCAGCTTTAGTTGGCTTGTTGTTTAAGTAGCGCTCTAGTGTAAGGGTTAAAGGATTTGAGCCCTTAGCACGAAGAATAAGTGCAGTGATCTCTTTGCCTTTCTTGGAGATGCCATAGTTATTAAACGCATAAAAATGGTTTACAAAATAGTTTTGTGCTGCAACGTCATTAGCAGATAATCCGCTTGATTTGTATGCAAGGTCTTTTGTTACTGTGGCTGATGCAACGGATGCTGCAAGCGAGGCTGCAACTGCAACCGATAAAGCAATACGCTTCATACCTTTTTCCCCCATTATAGTTATAAAGTTCATCAATATACCTTAATTAATATATTCTTATATTCTTAATTTAACAAATGATACAATTTGTTACATTTACAATAAAATTATTTTTTTGTGTCTTATTATGCACTATAAAATCGTTTAAACAATCAAAAATTTTGGAAATAATGAAAATGGCAGTAAAATAGCCGATTATTCAATATATCGATTCTTGGGAGAGTCATGGAATTCAATCTATTTACTTTAGCATTTTTAGTTGCTACGCTTAGTTATGTTATTACCCTATTGTGGCTAAATGTACGCCAAGATAAGGCGGTAATTAAATCATTTAATGCAGTGCCAAAAGAGTTTGAAGCAAAAATTACATTAGAGGACCATCAAAAGGCGGCTGAGTACACTCAAGCCAAACTTAAGGTTAATCATTTTGAAATTATATTCTCAACCGTGGTGTTACTAGCTTGGACACTTGGTGGAGGATTAAACTACTTAGATAATATCTGGCAAGCTCAAAGTGATAATGCACTATATATAGGTGTTGGATTTATTATTAGCCTAATTGTTATTGGTAGTTTGATCGATCTGCCTTTTAGTATTTACAGAACTTTTGTAATAGAGCAAAAATTTGGTTTTAATAAAATGACAGCCGGTACTTTTATTGGCGATCTTATTAAAGAGGTATTAATAACACTAGTTATCGGTTTGCCACTTATTTACGCAGTATTGTATTTAATGGGAGAGATGGGAGAATATTGGTGGGCCTATGTATGGCTAGTATTGACCGGATTCTCACTTCTTATGTTTTGGCTATACCCTACCTATATTGCGCCAATATTTAACAAATTTAAACCACTAGATAATCTTGAATTAAAAGCTAAGATTGATGATCTATTAACTCGTACTGGATTCAAAAGTGATGGTGTATTTGTAATGGACGGGTCCAAAAGATCATCCCATGGTAATGCTTACTTTACTGGTATTGGTAAAAACAAACGTATTGTATTTTTTGACACACTGCTTGAAGGTATGGAAGATCAAGAAGTTGAGGCGATACTTGCACATGAACTTGGTCACTTTCATCACAAGCACATTCGTAAACATATGTTTACCTCGTTCACCATCTCACTTATTGGGTTAGCAATACTTGGATATTTAATTAACCAGATATGGTTTTTTCATGGATTAGGAATTGAAAGTCCGTCTAATCATACGGCTTTGATTTTATTTACTTTAACTATGCCGGTATTTAGCTTTTTCATTGCACCAATTAGCAATGCACTATCGCGCAAACATGAGTTTGAGGCAGATAATTTTGCTGCCAAACACACAGATGCAAATGACTTAGTCTCAAGCCTGGTGAAGCTATACCGTGACAACGCCTCAACCCTTACTCCAGATAGGTTGTATTCAGCTTTTCATGATTCACACCCAAGTGCCTCTATTCGCATTAATCACCTAAAGGCGAGTGAAGGCTAAGTTTTTAAGTCTTATCCTGTTGCCTAGTCTAAGTTGGGCAGTACCCAACATTAATGATGGCAAGCTACTTTATGATGAAAGTTGCACTAGATGTCATCAAAATCCATACCAAAGCCTGGGCTGGAATGAGATTAATAATTTTGTAGAATTAGAATATATGATTGGAGCCTGTAGTAATTATTTTCAGCTTGAATGGAACGAGCAAGATATTGAAGACACAAGTGAATATCTAAATACTGAGTTTTTCTTATTAAAGAAATAACGGTATACTTAAAAGCATAAAGTCAACATAGAGAAAGTAATGAAACAATTATTATTAATACCTGCAATATTTTTTAGTGGAAATACCCTTGCCAACGAAGAGGGAAAAGAACTACATGATGAGGCTTGCGTAGCTTGTCACGTTATTGAGCATGACGATGACTTCTATATGCGTGAAAACACAAGAATGGATAGCCTCTCTTCGCTACGCCGTCAGGTGAGTATGTGTGCATCCAACTTTGGTGTTGGATGGTTTCCAGATGAAGAAAAAGCTGTAATAGACCACTTAAACAACAAGTACTACAAACTTAAGGAATAATTGAGCCTAACACGACGCCAAAAATGGCGTATTGAAAAAATCCAAGCTGAGCGCATATCTCGCGCTCAAAGAGCATCAAGCAACTCAGAAGCACTACTAGGTGACGCCGGTGAAGCGCAAGCTGGACTAGTAATTACCCGCTACGGACAACACCTGCTGGTGGAGAATGAATCTGGCGAATTATTCAAATGCACAGGTAGACAAAATATAGATTTATCAGTTGCAGGTGATCAAATAATATTCCAAGCTACTGACAATAACAACGGGGTAGTAACCGCCCTACTTGAGCGTGACAATCAACTAAATAGATCACAAAAACTTATAGCTGCCAATATTGATGAGCTGTGGTTAGTTGTGGCTATAGAGCCACATTATCAATTTGAGCTAATAGATAGATACCTAGTTGTGGCTGAGAATGCCGGATTACCAATTAATATTGTGGTGAATAAAATAGAGCTTAGTGACAATATTAAAAAAACAAAAGACAGTTTTTCAATGTATGTGGATGCTGGATACTCAGTGAGCTATCTTAGCGTTAAAGAGCAAGTTAATATTAAAGAGCTAAAAAATCAACTCAATGATAAAACTCATATTTTTCTAGGGCAGTCTGGAGTTGGCAAATCTTCAATAATTAATGAGCTTATTCCTGATCTTAATTTGCGTGTTAATGAAATATCTACAAAAAGCAAACTTGGTAAACACACAACCACAAATACCACTCTTTATCACATACCATCTGGTGGAGATTTAATTGATTCTCCAGGGATTCGTGAATTTCAACTAGATGATCTAACTAATAAAGAAATCCTTAATGGTTTTAGAGAGTTTAAACCATTTATAGGTAAGTGCAAATTTAGAAATTGTGCTCATATTAATGAGCCAAGCTGTGCAATTAAAACAGCACTAGAATCAGGAGAGATAAGTTATAAACGTTATGAAAGCTATCTGAACCTAATCAGCTAGAAGTTCATTTTTTCAAGACCTTGCTTGGTGAAGTATAGTTTTGAACCTTTAATAAGATTGTAAAGAATAAAGGCATTTGATAAAAATACCACAACCCCTGCAACAACTTGCAGATCATTAATAAACACCAAGCCAATCAATGATGCAAGTGACACAACATGTAAATAAAACTGGATTGTGGTTAACTTTTTACCAATCAAATCATTCATAGTTGGCATATTCATATAGCCTTGATTGGTAAGATGAAACCAAGTTAAAAACGGTACAACTTTATACAACATACCGGTAATAATTGACATTGCAAATCCATAGATAAAAATTATTGCAGCTACTGTATTAAGCAGATAATTATTAAAATATTCATTAGCCAGCGATAAAAGCAGTGCTACTATCAACATAGACATTGCCAAATACCAATAATGTATTGTGGTATCAGATATCTTGCGCTTTCTAGTTATTAGGCGTGAGACTGTAGTAACCCCATAATCTATAAATACCAAACTGATAAATATTTTAAAAAGTAGATACAGTTGGTAGTTATCGTTAATAAGTCCAAATGCTAGACCAAGCATAGAAATAAATATAACTTTTACTGCATGTTTTTTATAAAATTCTGGATAAGATTCAGCAACATAAAACATTGGTACAACCTGAAAAGATACACCAATAATCAACATACCGACCCAGCCCATCAAGCTAAATAAAATATGCGCATTAAGTAGAGCCTGGTGCGAAGTGGAAATATCAGTAGTTGCGTGCGATATAGTTATATGCATAGCCAAGAGTATGGCTATAAACAATGACAACAATGAAAATATAAAGGCTTTTATGGTTGGGGTGACATTTTTTGCTTTTATCAGTGCAGAAAGAGTTGAGAATATAAACATCAAAAATGCAAAAGCCATTAACACCATTGCAACTATCATTGCAATAGATGTGTAGGTATAGATACCATAAGCAAAGACTATAAGTCCACCAGAAAGCAAACTATGGATAAGTGGCGCAAGAATATTCTGATATTTAAACCTTGCCCCGGCAACCACTGGCAGCATCTGAAACATGGCCCCAATCATAACCATAGCTAAAAAACCGATGGTAAAGAAATGTGTAAGAGTGATTACTTCCAGTGAAGATCTAGCAGCTAGACTAGGCACAAAAGCTAAAATAAACAACCCGGCAACAATACCAAAAATAGGTGCAGTTACAAAAAATCGCAGTGGTATTTGCAATGGCGGAGCTTGATCGAGCGACAGTCCACTATCTCTACCAAACATACTAACTGCCTTTTTTAATAATTATGTGAAATAAATCAGTATCTAGCTCTTCTAAAGTATATGAAAAACCACGATTTTTCAACACTTCAAACAGTGGATATGGAATCTGTTTATGAATAATTTTAACCTTGTCATTAGATTTTAAAGCGCTTGCCGCCTCAAGCGCCATTTCCATTGGCTCACAAGGTGGATAATCACGCACATCAATCTCTTTCATTGAAATGTTTACTAAGCGATCTCTTTGAGTAGCTCTTCCGACTCTGTATCAAACACGTTATCCATCATAGCATATAACATTTGTTCTTCTTTCATATTGTGCTGCTGTACAAAAATCATAAAAGCTTCGCTATGACCTAAGAATTTATCCTTATCTTTTTCTTGTAGGGCCATCTTTAAATCCTCAAGTGTTGCTTTCATACGCATATGCTCAGAGCGCATCATTTGTGTTGGACCATTTGTCATTCCAGTTTTGTCTTCAAAAGCAGGAAAAAGTGTTGACTCTTCCCTATTAAAGTGCAACATAAAATCATCATAAGCTTGCGTAAATGCATCGCTAGCCTCTTCCCATTTCTGCTCACTAACTAAACCTTCTGCCTTAACATAAACATCATCACACTCGCGATGATGCTTACTCATAAATTGCGAAATACTCATTTATTCAAACTCCATTTGTTTAAAAATACGCTCAGCATTTTGCTTGTGAAGCTCCTTGTAAGTACCCCAATCACGAAATGCTGATTGATCAATACTGTAAGCATCCAAAAGCCCTCCGTCATCATCAAGTACACTTTCTACCTGAGAGCGCATATAGACCAAATAATCTTTAGTAAATTTAGTAATTGTATCCATATCGGTAGGGTCGCCATGACCAGGAATAATTAATAGCGGATCTAACTGTTCAATTTTGTCCCAAGTTTGCACCCATCCTGCTGTGTTAGTATGTGGAAATACAGGCAACAAGCGTTGATTAAAAGCAGTGTCTCCACTAATAAGAATTCTTTGCTCTGGTAGCCAAAGTTGAATATCATCAGGAGAGTGTGAATCTCCTATATGCAATAGCTCGATAGAGGTATCACCCATAGATAAAATCATTTTGCCTTCAAAGGTTTGATCCGGAAGAATCATCTCCACGCCTATTAACTTATCTTTTTGTGTTCTTAGAGCTCGAGTATAAATATCCTCAGATTTATGTTTAATTTCATTATATGCTTCGATATGAGCAACAATAGTAGCTCCCTGCTCTTTCCAATAGCTTGAGCCCAAAATCGCATGCCCCTGTGAATTCTCTAGCACTACATACTTAACCTTTTGATCAGTTACTTTTTTGATTTCATTATGCATAGCTTTAGCAAGCAGATAGCTTCCACCTGCGTTAAACACCAAAACTCCATCTGTAGTTACAATAAAAGACAGGTTGTTGTTATGATTTGAATTTTCATATGTTGGTGGTTGAATAGCGCCAATTGCTGAATACAAACCTTTTGCAAACTCTACTGGCTTTGAATATAAAACACTATCTACCTCATAATCGCTAATTTTTACAGGGTTGCCAGAGTCTTTCCATAAAAAATATCCATCTGCATAATTTTTTACATTGGTATACCCCATATTCTCTAGGGTTTTCGCTGCAAGTGGCGATCTTAAGTTACGTCCACAATAAACAATAATTGGGGTATCTTTATTATCAACATAATCAGCAATACGAAACTCTATCCAGCCTCTAGGAATATTAACGTTTTGTCCACGATTAATAGTCCCAAGCTTAACAAGTTCTGATGGTGTACGCACATCAACCAATACTGCACTTGGGTCATTATCAAGAATGTCTACTAGTTCATCTGTATCGATATTAACAATTTGCCCATTAACTGATTCAAGCATTTTATCGCCATCAATAATTTCACCTTCTGCGTGAATATTTGTAACTAAAAATATGCAACTAAGTGCTAATAAATAACGTTTGATTATCATTGTATTGCCACTGATTAGAATGCAATAATTATCACATATAAACGGCCCTTATGCTACACTGATGCCTCTTTTATCAATCAAGCAATATGGAATGAATTATAGATGGTCTGTCGCCTTAACCGTAGTAAGCACCTTGTTAGTCACCAATGTAAGTGCTGATAATTGGAGCCCGTGGAACAACTACAATAACAACAATAATAACAATGGCTTTAATCCATCTTTTAGAAGCAACTATGGCGCTTTTAATAGAAACAACCAACCGTTTAACTTCAACCAAAATACTAACCCTTTTGGATTCAATACTGGAACAAGCTTTTTTAATCCTATGAATCGTAACAATATGCGTCCATTTAACGGTGGCCATAATTGGCAAAATCATAACTTTAGGCCACTTACAAATGACATTAACAAACAAAGCATCAAAACCTAACAATGGTGAAAAAATTAACCCCAGACTATAAAGTGATTGACAACTATCTTGACAATGATTTAACTGTTATAGCTTGGAAGTAATATTAATTATATTTATTTAAAAAATAACACCACATCACCACCGTAAAAACTAACATCTACTTGCCAAGATTTAGCAAGATATTTCATTGTATTTTTACTAAAAAAACAGATATGGGTTGGGTCGTCCTTATAATGCCACGAGCTAAAATCAATATCACTGTTTAGCATTTGTGTCATTATTGCTAACACCCCGCCATTATCTAGCATATTAAACAATCTGTTTAGTTCAACACCGGGATTATCCAAATGCTCAACAACCTCACTAGAGGTTATAAAGTTATATTTGTTGTTAAAAATAGATTCGTTGTTTGCGTAGAATTTATCAAATAAATCAACCTTATATCCTTGCTCTGAAAACATAAGAGAAAGTGTAGGTCCTGGACCAGATCCAAAATCTAAACCAACATCTCCTGGAGATAAATACCTTAAAACTGGATTAAATATTTTTGATAAAAACTTACGATATCTTTCATCTTTAGGGTTGTTTCGATGAAGGTCATATCTTGATTTTTCTTCTGTTTCATTTAAATGAAACTCATCAGGAGAGAATACTAATTCACACTCTGAACATGTAAAATATTTTGAGTCTTTATTTGAAAAATATGACTCTGTATGATTAGAACCACATAACGGACAATTGGCCATTATGTGGCTATATGTTTAGCTTTAGTGTGAGCAAGAACCAGAATGAACATGGCCATGCTTAAGCTCATCTTCACTAGCCTCTCTTACATTTTCAATGCTAACATTAAAGTGTAGAGTTTCTCCAGCTAGAGGATGATTTGCATTGATAAGAACAGTTTCTTCTTTGATCTCTTCAACACGAACAATAAATTGATTGCCTTGTTCGTCTTGAGATTGTAATTCCATACCAACTTGTAAGTTTTCAATTCCCTTTAGGGCTTCCATTGGAATTTCTTGAATAGCTTCAGGACGGTGAGCGCCATATGCATCTTCAGGTTTAACTGATATGTCGCAAGATTCGCCAACTTTCATACCTTCTAGCGCACTTTCTAAACCAGGAATAATATTACCACGTCCTTGTAAAAATGGCATAGGCTCTTTGCCTTGTGATGAATCGATTACATCGCCTGCATCGTTCTTTAATGTGTAATGCATTTCAACCACTTTATCTTTCTTTACTGTCATTCTTTTCTCCTGTGCACCTTGCACTTTGATTAAATTAATAAAAATCTTATAAATTATTGACTTTTATACTATGTGGGTATTTATTACAAAAATTCAAGCTTTTGATTTTTTTTATTTATCAAGAATTAAATTGCACGAAATTTATGACAATAAAAACCTTAGATTATGACCTCCATACTCTTTTTAAAGAGAAGGTCGGCGGAGGAAACTGAATTAAATTCAAGTTTCACGATATGGTAATTAACTTATTTTTACTGCCGTTTTATGGCGATAGAATATAAAAAAATAGTATTAAATAACAGTTAATAATAGAAATCATAACCATTATAAATACAAAACTCAATGCATTTATTAACTAAATCCTAGTTTATAATCTCTAAACATTTCAGCTCTTATTTTTTCTTCTTCAGAACAAGATCTTCTATCGTACTCCCATTTAACATACGCTTTGCTATTTTGAGAGGCTTTTTGTTTTTCACCAGTCTCTCGGTTAACAAATTCACCAGTCTTCGAATCTATTTTAAGGTACTGATTTATAAGCATATCTGGATGGTCAAGATATAACTGTCCATCGAATAAAAAGTTTAATATCCCCAAGTTTATTTCCTATTTATTATTAACTCATGTCCTTTAACAGTGTTAAATATATATTTTCTCCATATATTTATCTTTTAATTATAGTTCAATATAGAAGACTGATTAGATAGAATTACACCAACTAATAAGAGTTTTTCAACATACGAAAAAAAAGGATTCTCGTAAGAATCCTTTTTAAAGTATGGTGGGTCGTGAGCGATTTGAACGCTCGACCAGCGGATTAAAAGTCCGA
>PNQY01000179.1 GCA_002909145.1 Candidatus Thioglobus perditus | reverse complement strand
ATGTGTGCTTTCACCTCGAGTAAAGGCTGCACGAGAAATGTTAAGACCATAATGCTCAATTGAGTTAAATATTCGTAAACCAGTATCTGCACTATTGCGCGACAGGAGAATTACATCAATTGGATTTTTTTTAGTGTTAAGATTAAGAAGTTTTTTAACTAGTGAGAAACCGACTCCTGGCTGAAGAATTACATTTTCATTTTCCTCTTGGTGTTTTGCATAGGCTTCAACACCGTGTTCTTTAAAAACCTGGTGTGACTCATCTAAATTAAATAAAGCTCTTGATGAGATAGCAACTACTAGTTTGTCTTTAACATCTGGAGCTACAGAGTCTGCCATAATTTTCCTTGGTATTTGTCTAGACAGTAATCTAACCATCTTTCAATAAAAGTATTCAACTCCCATTGTATATTCATATCACTGCATTGTGATAAATAAGGGTGGGATTTATTTAGTGTAGTTTCATTGCACACAGATATAACTTCTAAAAGCTGAGCATCAAAATATATTTTAAATTTTATATCGGGCTTATTAACAATGCCATTTTCACAATCAAGTTTATGTGTAAGGGTAAAAACTCCAGTGTGAGCAAATCTATCCTCAACTATTAGGTGTAGATCTTTTTCACTATTATGTTTAATTACACAGCTATGAGATGTTTGCTTGAGTAGCGGAATTAGTTTTAATATTTTTTGATAATTAAGCTCAAATAGCTGCGAAACTTGCGCATAAGTCTTGGGTTTTTGCTGATTGTATAAAGACTCTAAGAAGCCCTTTTCTATATCCATTGTGTGTAGTATTCTAATTTTCCGTTATCATGCAAGGTATAGCTATTAAAGCCAACTCTTTCCTCTTCATCGAATTGAATTGCAGTTGACGGGCAGGAAATAATTTGCAAATTATTTTGTTTAAATTCAGACATTTGATGTGCATGCCCAAACAAAACAGCCCTTATTTTAGGGTATTTACTAATTAGTGTAAATAATTCCTCTGGATTTTCTAAAGATAACGAATCATCCCAGTTGCTATTCATTGGTACGATAGGATGGTGTAGGATAATTAAATTATATTTTGCTTTTGATGTAGACAGGTCTAAATCTAGCTTTTCTAGATTTTTTTTAGTTAGTATGCCACTAGTTTTGTTTTCTTGTACTGAATCAATAGTGATAATTTCCCATTTTCCAAGTAAAAGTTTATCAAGTATATTTTCAGAGAAAACAGTGTTGAGATTTTCTATATTGTCATGGTTACCAGGCATGACCCATATGTCGGAATTAATTTTTTTTAATGCTTTTTTTAATATTTGATATGATTTTATTGTGCCGCTATTTGCGAGATCCCCGCTGATAATCAAGTTGTCAAATTTAGTGTTAGATAGTTTATTTATAACCCTATTAAGATTTAGGTGCGTGTTAACACCCATTGACTGGGGATTGTCATCAATATGACAGTCACTTATTTGTACAAAAGTATTATGCAACATCGATAAATTTTACTCTAGAGCTTAATCCGGTTACTAGCTCATAGCCAATTGTGTTACTCCAATCAGCAACCGTCTCCACACTAAGCAAATCATCACCCCAAAGCGTAGCAATATCTCCAATGTTTGCATTAATATTGCTAATATCTACACAAATTAAATCCATTGACACTCGGCCAATAAGTGGACAGATTGTGTTATTAACAACTACAGGTGTGCCATTTTTAGCATGGCGTGGGTAACCGTCACCATAGCCAATACCAATTACTGCAATGGTGGTTTTCTTGTCTGCTGTCCAGGTTGCACCATAGCCAACAGATTCACCAGAGTTAATGGTTTTGATTGACATGATTGGAGCAGACAGTTTCATTGCTGCTTTAAGGTAGCTAAACTCTTTGGCAAATGGGGAAATGCCGTAAAGCATAATCCCTGGGCGAATATAATCAAAGTGTGACTTAGTGTTTGACAGTATTGCTGCAGAGTTTGCCATTGAACGTTTGTATTTAGCGCTTGTTAGCTCGTTAAATTTGTTCAATTGAGATTTATTCATTGTATTGTCTATTTCATCAGCGCAAGCAAAATGACTCATTACACATTCAATATTAATCAAAGAGTTAAGCTCTAGAAGAGTTAAGCACTCGTTGTATTCGCTTGCCGATAGTCCAAGCCTATGCATGCCAGTATCAATTTTTATCCAAACATTTACTTGCTCGCTTGAATTATTAACAATGGATATTTGTGATTTATGATGGACAACAATCTGACAATCTAGCTTGATTGCTTGTTGCAGGTCATTATTAGAGTACACACCAGACAATAACAAAATTGGCTTGTTGGTTTTCCCCCTGAGTTTCTTAGCTTCTGATAATTCACTTACTGCCAACAAGTCAGAGTTTTCAATCAAAGGGTTAATTAAATCTAATTTATGGCCATAAGCGTTGGCTTTAACCATTGATACAATCTTTGTTTTAGGCGAGTGTCTTCTGGTAGTTGATAGATTGTGAGCTAAAGCTGATTGTGATATTGATGCAACAGCATGCATATATTTGCCTTGTTAATATGGTTAGAAAGGCTCTTGGTCAAAGTTAGCCATATTGTTATTATATGCTGCATCCATTTGCTCGTCAGATACGCCTTGGAATTGATCCTCGTTAGCTAAATCTTCAAAACGTGCATACTCACCAATAAATGCAAGCTTGATATTACCAGTTGCACCATTTCTATGTTTGGCAATTTTTAAATCTGCCTTACCAACTTCTTCAGGATTTGAATATGAATCATCATGGTATTGCTGATCACGATAAATAAATCCAATGATATCTGCATCTTGCTCAATAGAGCCAGATTCACGTAAGTCTGACATTTGTGGCATACGGCCTTTGCCGGCTTTAGGTCGTGATTCAACACCACGATTAAGTTGTGATAAAGCGATAACTGGTACGTTTATCTCCTTAGCTAAAGCTTTAAGAGATCGAGATATTTCAGAAATTTCTTGGACTCTATTTTCGCTCTTGCCGTGTACTGTCATTAATTGCAGGTAGTCAACCATAATTAGTGATAAATCAGGGTGCTGTCTTTTTAGGCGACGACATTTGGCCCTAATTTCTGTTGGAGTTATGGATGGAGTCTCGTCAATTAGTACAGTTGATTTTTCTAATGCTAGTACTGCATGGTTAAAACTGTTCCAATCTGTTTCGGTCATGGTGTCGCGTAATTTAGAGCCTTCAATATGTCCAAATGAAGAAATCATACGCATAACTAACTGTTCAGTAGGCATCTCTAAGCTAAACACAGCTACAGGTTTTGGATTTTTAGCAGTGATAGCCACGTGTTCAATAATATTCATTGAAAATGCAGTCTTACCCATTGAAGGGCGTCCAGCAACAATAATTAGATCGCCATTTTGTAGTCCTGATGTAAGTTTATCAAGCTCACTAAATCCTGATTCTAATCCAGTAACACCACTAGATTCTTGCATTTCATGCACGCGGTTAACAACGTCTTTAATAATATCTTTTACATTGGTAATATCTTGTTTACCACGTGTTACTTGCTCTGCTATTTCAAATATTTTTTTCTCAGAAAGATCTATTAATTCCTGAACTTCAATTTCTTTTGGATTGTATGCGGTATCAGCAATTTCATGACTAGCTGAGATTAGCTGACGATATACGCTTAATTCACGCACGTGTTTTGCATAAGCCTCAATGTTTGAAACACTAGGAGTGTTTTCAGCAATTTGAGCCAGATATACAAAACCACCAATAGTTTGCTCGTTGCCAGTTTTTTTAACTTGTTCTTTAACCGTTAGAATGTCAGCCGGTTTATCGTGCTGTAATAGGGTGGAAATAGCATCAAAAATAATTCTGTGTGAAGCAGTATAAAAATCAACCTCAGTAAGTATGTCTGCTACCTGATCCCAGGCATCATTATGTAATAGTAGACCACCAAGAACAGACTGCTCTGAGTCTATAGAGTTAGGTGGTACTTTTACGTTTTTAATGTCCATTTGCTTTGTTTAAAAAATAAAAAACCCTCTTGCGAGGGTTCTTAATTTTAACTCAAAATTTGAAGTTGTTTTATGCTTCTTCTTGAGCTTCAACCACAACCTTGATAGCAACAGTGATTTGAGTGTGTAGTGTAACACTTACATCGTATTCACCTGTGTGACGAATTGCCTCTGGCATGTTTATATCACGCTTCTCTACTTCAAAGCCAGCATCTGCTAGACTTGATGTAATGTCGGCCGTTGTGATTGAACCAAATAGCTTGCCTTCATCGCCAGCATTTGCTATGATTGTACAAACCGTACCAGTCATTTTAGCTTCAACTTCTTGTGCGCCCTTAAGTGCTGCTGCTTCTTTAGCTTCTAAATCAGCCTTAAGAGTTTCAAACTCTGCCAAGTTGGCCTTAGTTGCAGGCTTAGCTTTACCTTGTGGGATTAGAAAGTTACGAGCATAGCCAGCTTTAACGTTAGCTAATTCGCCTAAAGATCCTACTTTTTGGATTGTTTCTAATAAAATTACTTGCATGTTAGGCTCCTATTTCTTGTGCTTATCAGTGTAAGGAATAAGGGCTAAAAATCTAGCTCTTTTGATTGCAGTAGTTAGTTGACGCTGGAATTTAGCGTTAGTACCTGTCATTCTTGACGGAGTAATCTTACCACTTTCATCGATATTCTTTAATAATGTATCAACATCTTTATAGTCAATCTTTGTAACACCTGCTGCAGTAAAGCGACAGAAAGTATTAATTTTAATTTGAGGTCTACGTTTTCTCTTTTGTTGCTTAGCCATAATAATCTCCTAGTCTTTGTCTTTATTGGCCATCATAATTGAAGGCTCAGTAATTGCGCTATCTTCAGAAATAATTAAATTTCTAAGGATTGCATCGTTAAAACGGAAGTTATAGTTAAGCTTATCAAGAGTATCTTGATCACACTCAATGTTCATCATTAAGTAGTGAGCTTTGTAAATTTTCTTGATTGGATAAGCCAGGTGCTTACGCCCCCAGTCTTCTTCTCTGTGAACGTTGCCGCCACCAGAAGTGATTATTTCTTTGTATTTGCTCATCATTGTATCAACCTGGCTTGATTGGTCAGGGTGCACAATAAGTGTTATCTCATAGTGTCTCATGAGTTGTATCTCCTTATGGTTATTAAAATAGCTTGGAACACCGCGCTCTCAAGCAAGGAAGAGGGTATTTTATACTAGTTTGTAAGGTTTTTACAATTATTTACACTGTGTTTTTCTTATTTAATTGCTAAAAAATTCACAAATTTTGCAAATACCCAGAAAAGACCTTTATTGAGAGGATTTTGTTAAAATTCAGTTTATTTTTTAAGAAAATTATAGTTTTGACTAAAAAACCTGCAATTATTAGATGGATTATGCGCTTAGTGTTATTAAGTCTGATAATTTTAGCTGTGTATTTGAGTCATCTTAATAATGTTGTTAAAAATGAATTTTCAAAAGATATTAATACCGATGCTTTAGCTTTTAATCAACAACCAAAGGTTGTTATTAATATGTTGTTGATAGTGGAAGATCAGTCATTCTTTAATCATCCAGGAGTAGATTTTAAAGAGATTGCTAGAGTGGTTCGTGATTATACGCTTTATGATAAACCGCTACGTGGTGCAAGTACTATCACTCAACAATTGATTAAAAATACTTTATTAACTAGACATAGAAATATAACCCGTAAATTTAAAGAAGCACTTATGTCGTTATTGTTAGAGCATTCATTTGATAAAGAATTTATTCTTAATAGGTATTTAAATACTGTTTATTTGGCTCAAGATGGCAATAAAGAGATAAGAGGTTTTGCCGATGCTGCTGAGTTTTATTTTAATAAGCAACTTAATATGTTATCTTTGGAAGAGGTGGCAACTTTGGTGGCCTTGGTTAAAGGTCCTAGTTTTTATCATCCAATCAAGCATCCACAAAGATTAGATAAACGCAGACAATTGGTTTTGAGTCTGTATAACAAGTATGAAAAAATTGTAAAATAACCAAATGTCAAATCAAAACATATTAGCCATTGATACTTGCACTGAGGTTTGCTCGGCTAGCCTTTATACCAGGGGTGAGAAAATTTCTCGTTTTATTCAAGGTGTGGAAAAAAGCTCCGGTTTAATTCTCCCAATGTGTGATGAAGTATTTGCTGAAGCTGAATTGTTACCATCAGACCTAGATGCTATTGTTTATACCAAAGGGCCTGGTAGTTTTACTGGGGTTAGGATGTGTGTTGGTGTTGTGCAAGGTATATCTTTAGCTCACGACATACCAACCATGGGTTTTTCAACTCTTGAAGTTGTGGGTTTTGGTGCTAGTAAAAAATACAATACTAATAAAGTTGCGGTGGCTCTTGATGCACGTATGAATGAGGTTTATTGGGGTGTCTATAAGGATAATAAACTAGATACTGAAGTATTAAAAAAACCAAATGAAGTGGACGCTCTAAATCAACAATTTATTGGTGTTGGTACAGGGTGGGGTGCTTACAAGGATGAACTAATAAAACAAACAGGTATTGCTGAAAGTGTGGCTGATTTTTATCCAAAATCTGAAAACCTTATAGACCTATATTTAACCTATGTTAATCAAAATGATGCTTTTGATGATAAATTGCCATTGCCAACTTATTTACGTAACAATATTGCCCAGAAATCGTTAAAATAATTTAACTTTATTTAATATATATGCTTTATGTGGAAATGGATTCAGGCGTTTGCCTCACCGCAAAATTTTTATAGAATTAGTAAAAAGATCATTCCTTGGTTCTTATATCCATTTATCGCGCTCACTTTGGTTGGATTGTATTGGGGGCTGGTGATTGCTCCGATTGATTATCAACAGGGAGAAAGTTATAGAATTATGTTTGTTCATGTTCCAGCTGCATGGATGAGTATGTTTATATATATAGTATTGGCAGTATCTGGCGGTATAGGACTCATTTGGCAGATAAAGCTAGCTAATGTGGTTGCTAAAGTATCAGCACCAATTGGCGCATCATTTACGTTCCTAGCTTTGGTAACTGGCGCAGTATGGGGTAAGCCAATGTGGGGCACTTGGTGGGTGTGGGATGCACGCCTTACTTCTGAACTTATATTGTTATTTTTATATCTAGCTTATATGTCATTAGGCAATGCATTTGATAATCCAAAAACTGCATCTAAGGCTAGTTCGGTATTGGCTATTGTTGGTTTGATCAATATACCAATTATTCACTATTCAGTTACTTGGTGGAACACTCTTCATCAGGGAGCTTCGGTTAGCTCGGTTGAGAAAATTGCAGCTCCAGCAATTCATCCAGACATGTTAATGCCGCTTATCCTAATGAGTATTTCATTTAAGTTATTGTATGGAGCTTTAATGCTTATGCGTGCTAGGGATGAAGTGTTGATTAGAGAGCAAAATATGAGATGGGTTAAAAATGTTATTATGGAGGACGGAAAATGACCATAGCGGAATATTTTGAATTTCTACCTTATGGTAAGTATGCTTTTTATATATGGTTTTCATATTTGGTAGTATTTATAACTATTGCAATATTATTTATACGCACTAGTTCAATCCATAAGAAAACCTTTTCTCAATTACGTATTAAATATTCAAGAGAAGATTAAATAAAATGAAAAAAAGACAAAGTAGAATGATATTTGTTGCCTTGTTAGTGCTTGGCGTTGGTTTGGCTGGTTATTTAGGCCTTAAGGCCTTCAATGAGAATTTGCTTTATTTCTTTTCACCAACAGATGTGGTTGAAGGCAAGGCTCCAACTGGTAAGAGTTTTCGCCTAGGTGGTTTGGTTGGTGTGAATAGTGTTAAGCGTGATGGTATAAAGGTTAACTTTGATGTAACTGATAATGCCAATACCTTTAATGTCGAATATAAGGGCATATTGCCAGATCTGTTTAGAGAAGGTCAGGGAATTATTACTACTGGTTCATTGATTAATGGCACTTTTGTTGCAACAGAGGTATTGGCCAAGCATGATGAAAATTATATGCCACCAGAAGTAGCGGACGCATTGGAAAAAACTAAACAATGAATAAATTTGTACCACTGGCTTTATTTGTTGTACTAGTTGGATTTTTATATGTAGGCCTCGGATTAGATGCAAAAAAACTACCATCACCTTTAATAGGCAAAGATTTTCCAAATATAGAGGTTGAGGATTTTAACACTGGTGAAAGATACTTCACCAAAGATAAATTAAAAAACAAAGTGTCATTGATAAATGTTTGGGCATCTTGGTGTGTTACCTGTAAGGCTGAGCACGATATGCTGAATGAAATTGGCAGTAGTAATGTTGTTCAAATGATGGGTGTTAATTACAAAGACACTAAAAAAGATGCAAACAGATATCTAAAAGGTTTAGGAAATCCATACGATTTTATTGTTTTTGATGAGCAAGGCAAACTAGGTCTTGAGCTTGGAGTGTATGCCACGCCTGAGACATTTATTATTGACAAACAAGGTGTTATACGTTTTAAACGTATTGGTGAGATGACTAGAAGCATTTGGATAGAACAGGTTTTGCCATTAATTAAACAATTAAAAACAAAATAAATAAGGTTTGTCATATTTTTTCTCAAAACCCATTGACAGGGCTTATATTTAATGGATAATTCGGTGAGAGCTTGATTAAAAAAGCTTGTCATCTTCAACAGAAGATAAGAATTAATATAAAGGAGAACAAGATAAATGAATAAATCAGATTTAGTAGCGGCAATTGCAGAAACTTCAGGTTTAACAAAGGCAGATGCAGCTCGCGCATTAGATGCAACTACAGGTGCAATTACTTCAGCTTTAGCAGGTGGTGATAGCGTCGCAATTACAGGTTTTGGTAGTTTTTTAGTTAGAGATCGTGCAGCACGTACTGGTCGCAATCCACAAACAGGTGCAGCGATTCAAATTGCCGCCTCTAAAGTGCCAGCATTTAAAGCAGGAAAATTACTTAAAGAATCAGTAAATTCATAAATTTTCTTGAGTATAATATGCCCGGTGCTTGATTAGGTGTTGGGCATTTTTTTGGGCGCTTAGCTCAGTTGGTAGAGCATCGCCCTTACAAGGCGAGGGTCACAAGTTCAAGTCTTGTAGCGCCCACCAAAAAAAACTTCGGAGCGGTAGTTCAGCTGGTTAGAATACCTGCCTGTCACGCAGGGGGTCGCGGGTTCGAATCCCGTCCGCTCCGCCACTATTAAGAGAGACTATGCTAGGCTCAATTAGAAACAAAACTAAAGGCGTTGTAGCCTACTTTATCGTTGGTTTAATTACTATTCCTTTCGCCTTATTTGGTATTAATGAATATTTTACTGGCGCTTCAAATGTTGTTGTTGCAACAATAAACGACAACGATATCTCTAAAGAAGAATTTTTAGCAGAATTCAATCCACAAAAAAGACGTTTGCAGCAGCAACTGTCTGAGAAGTATGATGCTAATTTTGATTCAATACTTAAGCAGTCTATCATAAATCAAATGATTGATTCACGGTTGCTTGATCAGCTTGCAGATGAGTTAGGGCATGTAACAACCGCAGCAGAGTTGAAATTTATTATCCAGGCAGATGATGCATTTAAAGAAAACGGCAATTTTTCGATGGAAAAATATAAGCAACTACTAAGACTTAATGGTTACAACGTTGCTAAGTATGAATCAACAAAATCACAAGGTCTTACACAAGACCAAATTAAATATAATTTATTAGATTCGGCCTTTGTAACCCCGTCACAACTTGATAAATTACAAAAACTTAATGATCAGCAGCGTAAATTTAGCCACGTTGTACTTAATGCTGACAATTACATTGAAAAAGTAAAGGTTGATGCTAAAAGTATCAAGGATTATTACGACAATCAAAAAGAATCATTTTTTGCCCCTGAACAAGTAAAAGTTGAATTTGTTGAATTGTCACTAGCTGAAATTGCTAAAAAAATAGAAGCTAGTGAAGATGAGCTGTTTAACTTTTATGAAGAAGAGTCTGAGCGTTTTACTACTGAGGAAGAAAGAAAAGCCCAACATATATTGATTGAAGATGAAGCGGAAGCTCAGAAAGTTGTTGATTTATTAGCTAAGGGTATTGAATTTAACAAGCTAGCTCAGGAGTATTCTGTTGATACTGGGTCAAAAGATAATGGCGGTGACTTAGGATTTTTTACTCGTGGAGTTATGGTTCCGGAATTTGAGCAAAAAGTATTTGCTATGAGTGCTGGGCAAACTAGTGGTTTGGTTAAATCTGAATTTGGCTATCACATTATCAAACTTAATGAAATTAAGCCTGGCATATTAAGATCATTTGCTGATGCTCGTTTTGAATTGTCTAATACTTATAAGCAAACTAAAGCACAAAAGTCTCTTTATGATTCAACTGAACAGTTAGCTAATTTGGCCTACGAGTCTAGTCTTGAAGAGGTTGTTGATCAAATGGACTTAAAGCTTAACACAACTGAATTCTTTGCTAGAAGCAATACTGACTATGAAAAAGGCTTTGTAAATGCAGCTTTTAGTGATGTTGTGCTAAATAAAAATGAAAATTCTGAAGTTTTAGAATTAGCAGAGAACAGATATGTTGTTGTTAGGTTAAAAGAAAAGTTAGCACAAAGACAAAAAGCCTTTTCCGAGGTTGAAGGTGAGATAAACACTCATTTGACAAAGGTCTTGGCAAAAACTTTTGTTGATAATATTGCCCAGCAAATTGTTAAATCTCTAAGAAGTGGCGATAAAGACGCTGCTAAAGAGCTAATGGATAAAAATCAGCTTAAATTTTCTGACGCTATCTGGGTAGATAGAGGTTCCAATGATGTTGATAAAGATATAGTTAGCAGAGTGTTTACACTGCCCAAGCCAAGCGCTAATAGTTCAACTTATAGCTCTCAGACTTTATCCAAGAGTAGTGTGGTTGTAATTAACCTAAACTCTGTAAAGACCGATGTTTCAAGTAAATCTAAATCTAGCCTTAAATCTTCGTTGTTAGAGTTTGAAGCTAATGAGATTTTCTCTAGCATTTTAAAAACCCTTCACTCCAGCGCTGAGATAAAAATATTTACACAAAATCTATAAATTAGATTTAAAACACCAAACTATATAATTATATAGTTTGGTGTGTGCTTTTTAAATATTCAGCTCTGAGTTTTTCCTCCCGCATAAACCTCTTAATTATTATTTGATTCGATAAGATTTTTTTGTTTTTATTGATATATGATAATTATTTTTTTATATATCTATATTAAAATATTAGATCGAATATAGTTAACGCAGATCATAATGAAATACAAGTTTTTACTAATCTTGACGATAATTCCTCTTATTAGTTTTGCAGGTGGCAGAGAAATCTATAGTGAAAACTGTGAAAAATGTCATGGCTTTTCTCGTCAAGGATCTTTAGGATTGCCATTGTATCGTTCAACTATTGCTAATCATTCTGATAGGTACCTACAAAGAACAATAAGAAATGGTAGGCCGGGCAGAGTTATGCCAGGGTTTAATTTATCTGATGCTCAGGTGGCTAAATTAATTAGATTTCTACGTGCTGGAGTTAAAGCTCCAAAATATGATACAGCCCTTATTAAAGGTGATATTGGTGCTGGACAATATACCTATGAGCAGTATTGTAAAAGATGTCATGGCGATAATTTAGAAGGCGGTCAGGGTACTGGTAAAAACTTTTCTTGGCAAAAAGATAGAGAAGTTTCCCCTCCATCATTATCTAATCAAGGATTTTTATACGCTGCTAGCGACCAAATGATTAAGCACATCATTATTAACGGCATTGAAGATACTGAAATGATATCTTTTGCTAAAGAGTTTAATTTTACCGATCAAATGACAAATGACTTAGTTGCGTATATTCGTTCACACCAGAAAGAATTTAATTCTGGGGAAGATACTATAGATGAGCCGCTTGTTTTTATTTACAAAAGTCCACATGATTTAGATGCAACTGTTAGTAAATTGCGTGAATCAGCTGCAGCATATAATTTTAGAGTTTATCCAAATAGAACTTTATTTGAAGGATTGGGTGAGCCTAATATTGAAGACAATAAGCAAATTGTGGTGCGTTTTTGTAATTTTAAAAATATGCAAGAGTTTTTAAAGATCGATCCAAGACTTGGAGTTATGCTGCCGTGTAGAGCTACTGTTGTAGAAAATGACGAAGGTGAGGTTAGCATAATTATTGAAAACTATAAGCATGCATTAAGACGCTTTAATAATGATCAGATGAATGAGTCAGCTGATGAATTAATTCAGAAGATGCAAGAGATGATTGAGGAGGTATTATGGTAGCAAGGATTTTAGTGCTATTTGCGATATTACTATCAACTTCAGTATTTTCTAATCACAATGAGTTGTTAATTGAGCGTGTAAATACAAAATTTTCTTATACTTGGTTAGCACTAGATAAAACCATTAAAGCTCATAACTACAAGCCAGCATATCTGCAGCGTTGTGATTTTGCTCTAAATGAGCGTCATTACAAAACTGACAAGTACCGAATTCTTTTCTTTGGTAAATATGATGAGATGAAATCAATGAGCAAAAAGTATCCTGGGCTTGCTGTATTTTTTCCATTAAAAATTACAGTAATGGAAGAGGGTAAGCATACATTGATTATTGCTACACCGCCAATAACATTATTACCTTTGGTTGATAGTGGTGAAGATAGTTTGACTATATTTCGTTGGCAGGAGGATATGAAAAGTATCTTGAGGCAAGTTAAGAGCCAATATGAAAAATAAATATATTTAATTATTGTTTTAATAAAAAAACCTGCTTATTAGCAGGTTTTTTTATTTATTAAGCATTAAAGATCTGGACCTTTGTCATAAAAACTGTAACCTGAATCTATATAGGTAATCTCTCCTGTAATGCCAGATGCAAGATCAGAGCATAGAAATGCTGAAGCATTACCAACTTCCTCAATTGTAACATTACGCTTAAGGGCAGAAGAGTCAGCAGCATAATCAAGCAGTTTTCCGAAGTCTTTAATACCAGAAGCAGCCAGTGTCTTAATTGGACCTGCTGAAACGGCATTTACACGAATTCCCTTTTCAGGGCCCATAGCTGCAGCCATATATCTAACATTGGCCTCAAGTGATGCCTTCGCCACACCCATAATATTGTAATTAGGGATTGCTCTAATAGCGCCAAGGTAGCTAACTGTTAGCAGTGCTCCGTTTTCATTAAGCATAGGGTTTGCAGCTTTTGCTAATGCGGTAAAACTATATGAGCTAATGTCATGTGCAGTTGCAAAGTTTTCTCTAGTAGTTACTTCAACATAATTACCATCTAGAGCTTCACGCGGGGCAAATGCAACTGAATGGACTAAGATGTCAAAATTATCCCAATGATTTTTTAACTCTTTAAATGTGTTCTCGATACTCTCATTGCTTGAGACGTCGCACTCAATAACTATATCTGAATTACAAACATCGGCACATTTATCTACACGTTTTTTTAGTTTTTCATTTTGATAGGTTAGTGCAATTTCACAACCCTGTTTGGCCATTGACTCGGCAATACCCCAGGCAATTGAGCGGTTTGATGCAACACCAACTATTAATGCTCTTTTTCCAGTTAAAAACCCCATAATTCCTCCGAAAGATTTATAATTTATACGATGTGTGATTATAAACATATAAAACTTCTTTTATGGATTCTTTTGCCCCTGTTGAGCGCCTGTACTGAGCCATGGAATAATCCATATCTGGATTCTCAAAGGTTTGATAACACTCTTTATAGTTCATTCTCTTCACGCCCAAAACATCTTGATCCAGCTAGATCATACTCATCAAATGAGTGGACCTTTATTCAATCGGTATACGAAACACCACTACAGTATCACTATTTAAAACGTCCATATGAGCTTATCCCCGGCGTGCTTAAATCTATGCCTAAAGTTGAGTATTATGATGAAAATAATCAAAAAATAGGTGCTGAGAATAAGCACAAGGCTAAATTTTCAGAATATGTCTTAACTATAAAGCCAGGTATCATGTATCAAAACCACCCTGCATTTGTTGATAGCAATTTGTCTCTATCTGCCGAAGAGTTAAGCAAAATAAACAACCTAAGTGACATAACCAAGACCTCCACCAGAGAGCTAATAGCGAGCGATTTTGTACACCAGATAAAGCGTCTGGCAAACCCTAAACTGCATTCGCCAATATTCAGTCTAATGAGTGAGATGATTGTCGGTCTTGATGAATTAAACACTAAACTTAAAAAACAAACAGATAAGTTTTATTTGGATGATTATCAAATATCTGGAGTTAAAGTCTTGGATAAATACCGTTACTCAATCAAGCTAAAAGGCATCCAAGAGCAGTTTTTATATTGGCTGGCAATGCCATTTTTTACCGCAATACCACCTGAGGTTGATCGTTTTTACTCACAAGATGCCCTTATAGATAAAAACATTGTTCTAGACTGGCATCCTGTTGGTACCGGAGCGTTTATGCTTAGTGTCAATAATCCAAACAAAGAAATGATTTTATTGAAGAATCCAAATTTTCATGATGAGTACTATCCTAACTCTGGAGAAGATGCTGATATCGAAAATAACTTGCTAACTGATAAAAATAAAAAACTCCCATTTTTAGATAAAGTGCATTTCTTACTAGAAAAGGAAGCTACACCTTATTGGAATAAATTCTTACAGGGGTATTACGATCAGTCAGGTATTGCTAGTGATAATTTTGATCAAGCAATTGAGGTTAAGGCCAGAGGTGAGGCCAGTTTAGCTCCTAGAATGAAAGAAAAAAATATTAGACTGTTAACTAGCAATAGCACTAGTATTTATTACACAGCTTTTAATATGCTTGATGATAAAGTTGGAGGCCATACAGATGCTGGCAAAAAATTGCGTCAAGCAATATCAATAGCTATAAACGAAGAGGAGTACATCTCTATATTTAGAAATGGTAGGGGGAGTGCTGCTCATGGACCGATCCCTCAGGGTATCTTTGGTGCCAGTGAAGACTACAACCCGTTTGTGTATGAGAAAATTAACAACAACTTGGAGCGTAGGGGTGTTGAGTACGCACGCAGACTTATGGACCAAGCCGGTTACAAGGATGGCATTGATCCAGAAACAAAAAAACCATTGATATTGTATTTTGACACAACTGCAACTAGTGCCGACGATCAGCCAAGGCTTGATTGGTTTACTAAGCAGTTTAAAAAGCTTAATATACAGCTAATAATTAGACCTAGTAGTTACAATAGACTCCAAGATAAAATGAGCAAGGGCCAGATCCAGATCTTTGAATTGGGTTGGAATGCTGACTATCCAGATCCTGAGAATTTTTTATTTTTGCTTTATAGTAAAAACTCCAAAGTTGAAACTGGAGGAGAGAACGGTTCAAACTATGCAAATCCTAAGTATGATGAATTGTTTGAACAAATGAAGAATATGCAAAACTCTGACGAGAGGCAAGCCATAATTGATCAAATGGTGGATATTTTGCGCGAAGATGCTCCATGGGTTTGGGGTTTCATACCCAAGTCATATGGCCTGTATCATCAATGGTTGACCAACTCAAAGCCTCACTCTATGGCACGGAACACCTTGAAGTATTTAAAAGTTGATCCAAATATTAGGGACAAATTCCGCATGCAATACAACAAAGTTGTTTTGTGGCCCATGTTCTTTATTGCTTTGATCATTATCCTAATAGCTCACAGGTTCAGACGCTCATGAAGATTAAGCATTACTTTTTACTGACCTTAGTCTTACTGATTATTGATCAGTCTACAAAGTTACTTGTGAGTGAGTATATGCAGCTAGGAGAGTCAATAGTTGTTAGCTCATTCTTCAACTTAACCTATGTACATAACCACGGGGCTGCTTTTAGTTTCTTAGCTGACGAGGGTGGCTGGCAGAGGTACCTATTGTCATCTATATCTGTTATTGTTAGTATTTTTATTGCAGTTTGGATGACAAGGGTTGACCCAAAACATATACTGAAGCTTAGCGCATTAACTGTGCTACTTGCCGGTGCCATAGGTAATTTAGTTGACCGCTTGGCATATGGATTTGTGATTGACTTTATTGATCTACATTATCAGGATTTCTATTACCCAGTATTTAATGTTGCTGATAGTTTAATTACCATTGGAGTTGTGATGTTAATTTTTAGCGATAGGAAATCCAAATGAGTGACTGCTTGGTAATTGGTGGAGGGGTGATTGGCATGATGAGTGCTAGAGCACTGGTTATTTCTGGCGCCAGTGTAACCCTTCTTGATAAGAGTGAATGTGGAGGTGAATCTTCGTGGGCAGGTGGAGGGATTATTAGTCCTCTCTACCCTTGGCATTATGATGATTTGACCAATGAGCTTAGCTTTGCATCACAAGTGGTTTACGAGGAATTGTGTGATGAGTTGTACGAATCTAGTGGTATTAATCCACAATATATAAAATCTGGTCTATTAATGCTGGATGAATATGATTCAGAAACAGCAGTTAACTGGATGGATCGATTTAATGTCAGCTACAAAAAGCAGGACAATGGTGCGCTGTTTACAAATATTGCTCAAGTGCGTAATCCTAGATTATTGCAAGCTCTAAAGGTAGACATTGTCAGAAAGGGCGTCAAGGTTGTTGAAAATACACAGGTTCAATCTATCTCTCTAAGTGGTGACAGGGCTATAGGTGTTAAAACCAATAAGGGAGAATTTATTGCTAATAATACTCTATCTTGTAGCGGAGCCTGGAGTGGTGATTATTTGAATTTGGAGGATGAAGTTTTTCCGATGAAAGGACAAATGATAGTGCTCAAGTCTAAAGCAGAAAGCATCAAAAACATTGTCCTTGATCAGGGCAGGTATATTATTCCTAGAGCTGACGGAAGAGTATTGGTTGGATCGACCATGGAGGATGTTGGTTTTGATCGTAGCACTGATGAGGACACCAAAAATGCACTAAGGCGGTTTGCCGTTGACAGGTTTTCAATACTAAATAATGCAAAAATTGAGCATCATTGGTCTGGCTTTAGACCGGCTAGCAGGTCTGGCAAGGTTATACTCGGTAAGCATAGTAGATATGAAAATTTATTTGTAAATACCGGACACTTTCGTAATGGTTTGAATATGGCCCCAGAGAGTGCACGTAGAATTAAAAAATTGATTAACAATGAATAAAATAATACTTTTTTTATCTCTTCTCGCCCTCTCGGCAGGAGCTGGAGCGAAATTATTTAAGGTCTCAGATCTTGGCAATATTCTTAGTAAAGATGCTAATGAGTTTAGTTGTGTTTTGGACAGTAAAACTAAGCTGGTTTGGGAGGTCAAAAGCTCAAAAAAAGGACTGCAGGACAAACAAAACACCTATACTTGGTTTGATGATGATTCTGGCGTTGAAAATGGTAAATACAGTCACAACTGTAATTGGGGTGAGAACTGCAATACTGCGGCTTTTGTTAACGCTATCAATAATGAGAATGTATGCAAAATTAACTCGTGGAGATTGCCAAGTGAGGCCGAATTAAGAACTTTAATTGTATATGGTGATGAAGATTTACTAATTAATACAAGCTTCTTTCCTAATACTAAACTTAAGTCATATTGGAGTTCTGATCAGATTGATGAAAATATAGCTATTGATGTTCCATTTTTTTATGGCGGGGTTAAGAGTTCTGACAAGTCATTTGATGCACATATAAGACTAGTGAGTGATGCTAAGTAGAAAAATAGATCAAACATTATTTGATTCTTATTCTGATGACATACCGGTTTTTCTAAAAAAAATATATGCTGCAAGGCGGGTATCAGAGTCACAACTTTCTTTAAGTCTATCGAAACTATTAACTCCTAATTTTGACCAACTTGATAAAGCATTAGACCTTCTCGAACAAGCTTTAGTTGATCAAAAAAATATACTTATTGTTGGTGATTTTGATTGTGATGGCGCTACAGCATCTGTCGTGGCTGTGAAATCATTACGTATGATGGGTGCTAAATATGTAGATTTTTTAGTACCAAATCGTTTTGAACACGGCTATGGTCTTAGCCCTGAGATTGTTGAGTTAGCAATTAAAGACAAACAGCCTGATTTAATAATTACTGTTGATAATGGCATTGCTAGTTTTGATGGTACTAAGCTGGCCAAATCTTCAGGTATTGATGTAATTGTCACTGATCATCACCTGCCGGGCGAGTCTTTGCCAGAAGCTGATGCCATTATTAACCCAAACCTTAAAGGCTGTGAATTTTTATCTAAAAATTTAGCTGGTGTTGGTGTGTGTTTTTATTTGTTCTCAGCCTTAAAAACTCATCTTACTCATAACAAGTATTTTTCCAAGCTAAGTATTGCCCCTCCAGATTTGCGCAACGTGCTTGACCTTGTAGCATTAGGAACTGTTGCTGATGTGGTTAAGCTTGATCAGAATAACCGTATTTTGATTGACCAGGGTGTAAAGCGCATTCAACAAAAAATATGCGCACCAGGCATATTGGCATTACTAGAAATTTCTAACAGACAAGCGCAAAACCTTCAAGCTAGTGATTTGGGTTTTTCAGTAGCACCACGCCTTAACGCAGCAGGACGACTTAGTGATATTTCTCGTGGTATTCGTTGTCTATTAACGGATGATATAAATGATGCCAGACGTTACGCTAAAGAACTAGAAGAGTTTAATCAAAAACGCAAACAAGAGCAAACACGTATTCAAGATGAGGCGCAGGCCATTGTAGATGCCCAAGAAGTGTCTGAAGGCAAGTTTTCACTTAGCTTGTTTGATCCATCTTGGCATGAAGGCATTGTTGGTATTGTGGCTGGCAAGCTTAAAGAGGATTATCACTGTCCAGTAGCAGTATTTGCAAAATCCGGTGATTTTTTAAAAGGCTCTATTCGATCTATACCAAGCGTGCATATTAAAGATTTACTTGATTTAATTGACAGGCAAAATCCTAATTTAATCCTTAAGTTTGGTGGGCATGCTATGGCTGCAGGTCTTAGTATCAAAATAGAAGATTTTTGGTCATTTAAGCGTGCATTTGATGATGCAATTAAAGCACATTTAGGCAATGAAATTCCAAAAATGGAGTTACTTACTGATGGCAGTCTTGAGGCATTTGACATCTCGCTTGATAATGCACAATTACTTAAAGATGCTGGTCCTTGGGGTCAGGGTTTTGAAGAGCCTATTTTTTATGGTGAGTTCGAGCTTGTTGATCAAAAAGTGGTGGGTGAAAAGCACCTTAAGTGTCGCTTAAAACTTGAAAGTGATACCCAAGTACATAACGCTATTGCTTTTTTCCAAACACCACTTGATTCGCAACAAGTTGAAGTTGCATACAAGCTTTCTATTAATATTTGGCGGGGTAATATTTCTTTGCAACTTGTGGTTGAACAAATTAATTCATTGTAAAAATTTGAGAAATTTTGCAAATTATCCTATTTGTTGCTATTTTTATTATTAAAAACAGTATTTTTTGATGTTTTTATTGCCTTAATTGTAGCTAATTTTAAAAAAATCCGATTTTTTTAAAATGCAGTTGTATCAAGGTAAAATACAGCCTTTTATTTTTTAATAATTTTGCAATGCCAATAATTACACTTCCAGATGGAACTGAAAAATCATTTGATCAAGCGCCTAACGTATTTGAGGTGGCTAAATCTATTGGTTCTGGACTTGCTAAAGCAACACTAGCTGGAAAGATAAATGGCGAGTTGGTGGATGCATCACACATTATTGAAAATGATAGCACATTGTCTATTATTACTGCTAGTGATGAAGAGGGTCTTGAGATTATTCGTCACTCAACTGCGCATATGCTAGCGCAAGCAGCGCAGATGCTTTATCCAGATGCACAAGTGACTATTGGACCGGTAATTGATAACGGCTTTTATTACGACTTTGCTTATAAAGATGGTTTTTCTGAAGATGATCTAGCTAAGATTGAGAAAAATATGAATAAGCTAGTTAAGCAAAATCTTAAGATTGAACGATTAGAAATGGATCGTGATGAGGCAATTAAGTTTTTCAATGACAAGGGTGAGAATTATAAAGCAGAGCTGATTGAGTCAATTACTCAAGGCGAAGTATTGTCTTTATACAAACAAGGCGATTTTGTTGATTTATGTCGCGGACCACACGTACCATCAACAGCAAAACTTAAAGCTTTTAAATTAATGAAACTAGCTGGCGCATACTGGCGTGGTGATTCTAATAATGAGATGTTACAGCGTGTATATGGTACTGCTTGGGCAACTAAGGATGATCTTGCAGCACACCTGCATCGCTTAGAAGAAGCTGAAAAGCGTGACCACAGAAAGATTGGAAAAACTCAAAATTTATTCCATATGCAGGAAGAAGCTCCTGGCATGGTATTCTGGCATGAGAAGGGCTGGACTCTGTATCAAATCGTTGAGCAGTATATGCGCTCAGTATTTAGAGATAATGATTATAAGGAAGTGCATACCCCACAGCTGATTGATAGAACGCTTTGGGAAAAGTCGGGTCATTGGGATAAGTTTGGCGATGCGATGTTTACTACTAGTAGCGAGAATCGTGACTATGCAGTGAAACCAATGAACTGTCCGGCACACATTCAAATTTTTAATCAAGGCTTGAAGTCTTACCGTGATTTGCCGTTGCGTTTAGCTGAGTTTGGCTCTTGCCATCGTAATGAGCCATCAGGCACGCTTCACGGCATTATGCGTGTTCGTAATTTTGTGCAAGATGACGGTCATATTTTTGTTAGTAGCGATCAAATTCAATCAGAAGTATCAGAATTTATTGATCTAACATTTAAGGTTTACAAGCATTTTGGCTTTGATAATGTTGATATTAAACTCTCTACTCGCCCTGAAAAGCGTGTGGGATCTGATGAAGTTTGGGATCGTGCCGAGGCAGCACTAGCTGAAGCGTTAGATGCCAAAGGCATTAAATGGGAGCTTCAAGAAGGCGAGGGCGCTTTTTATGGTCCTAAAATTGAATTCGTTTTAAAAGACTGTTTAGAGCGTGAATGGCAATGTGGCACTTTACAAGTGGATTTCTCTATGCCAGAGCGCCTAGATGCACAGTTTATTGCTGAAGATGGCTCTAAACAAACACCAGTTATGTTGCATCGTGCAATTGTTGGATCACTTGAGAGATTTGTTGGTATTTTGATCGAACACTACGAGGGTGCATTCCCATCTTGGTTGGCGCCAATTCAAGCAGTTATATTGAATATTTCTGAAAAACAGCAAGATTATGTCGCTAATGTGAGTAAAAAGTTAAAAAAACAAGGACTTAGAGTGATTTCGGACTTGCGAAATGAGAAGATAGGCTTTAAAATACGCGAGCATTCTATGCAACGTTACCCGTATATTTTAGTGACGGGTGGTCGAGAAATGGAAAACAACCAAATTTCAGTGCGAAAACGTGGCGGCGAAGATCTTGGATCTATGTCAATTGAAGCGTTTATTGAATTAGTTAATAAAGAAAAATAGAGGATTAATTATTAAAAAACCAAACACAGTGAAAACTAGAACTAATGAATACATTAGAGTATCAAAGGTTCGATTAATAGATGCACAAGGTGAGCAGGTTGGTATCGTAGATACAAACACTGCAAGAGAGAAGGCAAAAGAGGCGAGTTTAGATTTAGTAGAAGTATCTCCAAATGCTGAGCCACCAGTATGCAAAATTATGGATTTTGGTAAATATCTTTATGAGATAAAACAGCAAAAGAAAGAAGCTAAAAAGAAACAAAAGAAAACCCAGGTTAAGACTATTAAATATCGCCCAGGAACAGAAGAGGGTGATTACCAGATTAAATTTAGAAATTTGGTTAAGTTTTTAGATAATGGTGATAAGGTTAAAGTAAGTATTTGGTTCCGTGGTCGTGAAATGCAACACAGAGAGCTAGGCATGGAAATGCTAGACAGAATTGAGAAAGATACAGAAGAATTTGCTAATGTAGAACAAAAAGCAAAGATGGAGGGTCGTCAGCTAGGCATGATGCTGTCACCCAAATCGAAAAAGAAATAAGCTTAAGCTTATTCAATATAACAGCCTCACAAAGAGGTATAGAGCCTGATAGGGCAAGGAGTAAATTATGCCGAAGTTAAAAACAAATAGGGGTGCTGCGAAGCGCTTCAAAAAAACCGCCAAAGGTGGTTATAAGTGTAAGCACTCTCACTTACGTCATATCTTGACAAAAAAGAGTACTTCTAGAAAACGTGGTCTACGTTCACCAGATATGATCGAGAAAGTCGATGTACCAATGGTGAAAAAAATGTTACCGTACAGTTAATAGGAGTATAGAAAATGGCAAGAGTATCAAGAGGTGTGCAGGCGCACGCTAAACACAAGAAAATTTTAAAGAAAGCTAAAGGCTACTACGGTGCAAGGTCTAAGGTTTATCGCGTTGCTAAGCAAGCAGTGATCAAAGCTGGTCAGTATTCATACCGTGACCGTCGTCAAAGACGCCGTCAGTTTCGTAGACTTTGGATTGTACGTATCAATGCTGAAGCTCGTAACAATGGTTTAAGCTACTCAAGAATGATTGATGGCATGAATAAAGCGGGCATCGAGATTGATCGTAAAGTTTTATCAGATATTGCTATCTTTGATAAGGCGGCATTTGCACAAATTGCAGATCAAGCTAAGGCGGCAATCGCTGCGGCAGTTAAGTAAAAAAATGATTAAGAGCCGTGGTTATCCGCGGCTTTTATCAAACTCATTATTTATCTAAATGATCAAACAAATTCTTGAAAAAGCCGAAGCGGCTATCGCTCAAGCAACAGACCTAAAGCAACTAGACGACATTAGGGTTAGTTTTTTAGGAAAAAAAGGTGAGCTTACCGCACTATTAAAAGGTTTGGGAAAGTTATCTAAAGAAGAACGTCCAAAGATGGGTGAAGCCATCAACCAGGCCAAGGTCAGTCTACAAGATCGATTAACCGATAGAAAGAATCATTTAGAAACATTAGAATTAGAAAAACGTCTATTAGAAGAAAAAATAGATGTATCTTTACCGGGGCGTAATACCGAAATGGGTGGGCTTCATCCAGTTACCATTACTTTAAAGCGTATTCAGTCTTTATTTGCAAAGAATGGTTTTGAAGTGGCTACAGGTCCTGAAATTGAGGACGACTTTCATAACTTTACCGCTCTCAATATTCCGGAGCATCATCCGGCACGTGCTATGCACGACACATTTTATTTTGATGAAAAAACAGTACTAAGAACGCATACTTCTCCAGTGCAAATTCGCACCTTAGAAAAACAAAATCCGCCGGTACGAGTAATTGCACCAGGACGTGTTTATCGTTGTGATTCAGATATTACCCATACACCAATGTTTCACCAGGTAGAAGGTTTGATTGTTGATAAGGATGCAAATTTTGCCCAGCTTAAGGGTTTGTTAATTGACTTTTTGCGTGCTTATTTTGAAAAAGAGGACTTGCAAGTTCGTTTTCGTCCATCATACTTTCCGTTTACTGAACCTTCAGCAGAGGCTGATATTGAATGTGTAATTTGTGGTGGTGATGGTTGTCGTGTTTGTAAGAAAACTGGCTGGTTAGAGGTATTAGGTTGTGGTGTGGTGCATCCAAATGTTTTAAATTCAGCAAAAGTTAACAGCGAAGAATTTACTGGTCTTGCATTCGGTATGGGTGTTGAGCGTTTAGCAATGCTTAGATATGGTGTAAATGACCTTCGTCTTTTCTTTGAAAACGATATTCGTTTTCTAAAACAATTTAAATAGCCTTATGAATATTTTATCGTCTTGGTTGCGTGAGTGGATTTCTCCAGATGTTAATGATGAGGTATTAGCAGAACAATTAACTATGGCTGGCTTAGAAGTTGATGGTATTGATTCCGTTGCTCCAGTATTTAATAAAGTTGTGGTTGGTAGTATTGTATCTTGTGAAAAACATCCTGATGCAGACAAGTTAAATCTTTGTCAAGTTGATGCTGGAGAGGGTGACAATCTACAAATTATTTGCGGCGCTAAGAATGTCCGTGCTGATCTGAAAGTAGTAGTGGCAACTGTTGGTGCTAAATTACCAGGTGGCTTAAAAATTAAAAAAGCTAAATTACGTGGTGTCGAATCATTTGGTATGATTTGCTCAGATTCAGAGCTTGGCATGGCAGACTCATCAGATGGTATTACGGAATTGCCAGCAGATGCACCAATTGGCCAAGATATTAGGGAATATTTATCACTTGACGATAATATTATCGAGCTAGATATTACACCTAATAGAGGCGATTGTTTTTCAATTTTGGGTGTTGCTCGTGAAGTAAGTGCAAATTACAATATACCTTTTAGTTTTCCTGAGTTTGAAGTTAAAGCGCAGGGCGATTCAAAAATAAATACTAGTGTTAGCAATACATCTGCATGTCCTAAGTATTTAACTAGAACAGTGTCAGGTATTAATAACACAGTAGACACACCTAAATGGATGGCTGACAAGCTTACTCGTTCAGGTCAGGCTCTACACTCAGTAGTGGTTGATATTACTAATTATGTATTGTTAGAACTAGGTCAACCAATGCATGCTTTTGATATGGCAAAGATAGATGGATCTATTGAAGTTAGAAATGCAAAAGCTGGCGATAAAATTGAGCTACTTAACGAAACAACCGTTTCATTAGAAAGCAATACATTGATTATTGCTGATGATAGTTCGGCGCTTGCTATTGCAGGTGTAATGGGTGGTATGGCAAGCTCTACCCAAGATAGTTCAACTGAAATTTTGCTTGAGAGTGCGTTTTTTGAACCAGTTTCAATTGCAGGAAAAGCTAGAAATTATGGTCTTCATACAGAGTCTTCATTGCGTTTTGAGCGTGGTGTTGATTTTAAGATTACTGAAAAAGCTATGGATCGCGCAACACAACTAATTGTTGATATTTGTGGTGGCACAGCCAGTGAGATCAACAGTTGTATTGATGATGGTGCGCTGCCAAAATTAGAGCCAATTACTATCACTCAAGAAAAAATTCAAAAAGTATTAGGTTTTGAATTGGATGCAAATTGGATTGAAGAAAAGTTTATAAATCTGGATTTTGAAATTTCAAATAAGACCAGTAATTCTTGGACTATTGTCCCACCTAGTTTTAGATTTGATATTCGTATCCCTGCTGATTTAATTGAAGAATTGGCAAGGCTTTATGGGTACGATAAATTACCAGTGCAAAAGCTATCGCTAGATGCAAATATTAATGCAACTACTGAAGCTTCTATTGATAAATATGATGCTATGCAGGCATTGGTTAGTCGCGGATATCAAGAGGTAATTACTTATAGTTTTATTTCTGAAAAGTATCAAGATTTAATTGACCCTGATGCCAATAAAATTACATTGTCTAATCCAATTTCTGCAGATATGTCTATCATGCGATCTTCGCTTTGGGCCGGCTTGTTGCAAACTGTTGAGTCTAACCAAAGACGTGGTCATACAGATGGTAGGTTTTTTGAAATTGGATTGTGCTTTGATGGTGTTAAGGCAGATGAGCAATCTAATAAAGTCGCCGGTGTTGCGACTGGTAATCGACATGAAGCGCAATGGTCATCAGAGTCCCAAGCTCTAGATTTCTTTGACGCTAAGGCTGATTTAGAGTCATTATTAGCACTTTCAGGCGCCAAGGTTGATTTTGAGCAAAGCGAGCATTCAGCTCTGCAAAAAGGCCAGACTGCTAAGATCATGTTAAATGATAAACAAGTAGGATGGATTGGAGCATTATCACCTACTGCACAGAAAGAATTATCGCTGTCTAAGTGTTATTTATTTGAGATTGACTTAGATGTTGTATTAACTGGAAAAATTGCTAAATATCAGCCATTTTCTCAATATCAGCAAGCAACTAGAGATATTGCCTTAGTATTAGATGTTGATATTCCAGTAGCTAAGCTTGTTCAAAGTATTGAAAATATGAATCAAACGTATCTCAAGGGAGTAAGTTTGTTTGATATTTATGCCGGTGAAAATATTGAATCTGGTAAGAAAAGCGTAGCACTTAATTTAACATACCAATCATTAGAGGCAACATTGTCTGATAACGAAGTAAACGCTAATGTTGAAGAAGTATTAAGACTTATGCAAGATAAGTTTTCAGCTGTTTTACGATAATGTCAGTTACTAAAAAAGATATTGCCGATGCATTAGTGAATAGTATTAATATTAGTAATGCTCAGGCTCTTGTAATTACTAATGAATTTTTTGATCAAATAAAGCAAGAATTAGCCACTGGTGAAGATGTAAAGCTTTCTGGTTTTGGTAATTTTCACATAAGAGATAAAGCTGCTAGACCTGGTAGAAATCCTAAGACTGGTGAGGTTGTGGAGATTTCAGCTAGAAAGGTTGTTACTTTTAAACCTGGTCCAAAGCTTAAATCAGCAACTCAAGACAACTAGATAGTCTGTTAGTCACTAATAGCGTTCATAAAGCCTTTTAACACAGGCATAACCTTGTTAACAATTTCTTCGTTTTTATCTTTGTTAATTATCTGATCTTTGATAGTTTTCTCTGTGTCTTTCAATGTTGCATTGTAGTTGTCATCAAACTCAAAATTAATAAAATAAAAGCCTTTGGTTTTATCTCTAGTAGAGCGAATTGATAAAAAGTCTGTTTCCCAAGATAGCTCAGCACTATAAACAATATTTGAGTTAGAGTTGTCTTTTTGAACTAGAATAATTGTAGTTCCAAAATGAAAAATAAAGTTATCTGCGTTACAGCTTGATGCTGGTTTTTCTATTAATTCACCACTGTCTATTGCATCAGCAATTTGTTTTAATTGTGAATCATTAAGTTGAATGTATCTTGCGTCTAAGTATTCATCTATGTTGCTTTCTTCATGGTTGTTTTTTATAAATTCAACTAGTTTTTTTAGCATTCTGATGTGTTTTTAAATTAAAGGGATGCATTATACATTACGGCAAATAATAGGGCTAGCGCTGTTTAGCGCTTATCAAGAGAGTCTGCGTATTTAATGGCGTATACGTCAAAAATACTAATTGCCATTGCTGCAATAATTGGACCAATAAATAATCCTAAAATACCAAATTGTATGATACCCGCAAGTGTTGATAAAACAGTAATCAATGTATGATCAAGTGCGCTAGATTGGTCTGATTTTTGTGAAAATTTTTGTATAACTATTGGCCTAATGAAATGATCAATAATGGTGCCAATAATCACAGCGCCAAAAAATATAATAGTTAGTGCATCTGCTGTTTGTCCTTGTGCATAAAGGTATAGGCTAAGTGGTAGCCAAATAATAAGCCCCCCTAATACAGGTATAAAACTAGCCAATGCCATAGCAATACCAAAGTAAAGAGCTGGCAGTCCAACAATCATAACGCCAATTGAAAACACTAAGCCTTGTAATATTGCAACTACAAATACACTACCAACCAAAGTAATAGATAAATTGGCAAATTGTTTGAATAATATGTCATCAAGGTGGTTTTCAAGTGGTGACAAATCCTTTATGCGTTTAATGATATTCTCACCATCTATATAAAAATAATACAGTGAGAAAATCACAATAACTAAAAACAATACAAAGTGAGATGATAGTGACACTATGCTCTTTAGTATGACTATAGAAAAGTCTTTTATACTGGTTAGTAGTTCTTCTAGGTTATTGGCAATTGTAGAATTTAGAGTTGATTTAAATGACTCTGATAATGGCAATCCTTGAATGGTTTGGTTTATCAACTTGCTAGTCTGTTCGTAGTTAAAGTTGGCGTTAATATTTTGTATTAATGTTGATATTTCCATACCGCTTACAAGCAAAATATAGCTAAGAGGTAGGATTAATAAGATAGTGACAAATGTAGTTGTTATTAATGCCGATGCATTTTTTGAGAATTTGTTTTTGAGTTCGTTGAACTGAGAAAATGTGGCTATAGTTATAAGCAGAGAGAGAAACAGTGCGGGTATAAATGGCATAAATAGCCATATAAGTCCAGCAATAGATATTAATAATAACGACAACATAAAACCGTGCTCATATGGAGCTTTTGTATTAATACTCATTGCTCTTCCATTTTAATTACTGTGTATGCAACTTCTTCATATGGATGTGAGAATTTCATAGCTTTAATTACTTTTTGAAGGCTTTCATCCGTACACATCATTTCGACCTTGTATTCCTCTATGGCTTCAAGTTCATCTAGTATTCCTATGGTTGGTCTAGCTCCATCAATAGGTTTGAACTGCCCCATACCAATTGTCTGCCAGGCGCAATTTTCATAATTGTCATATTTACCAGCTCCAGCCTCAAACATCGCATTTTTAACGATTTCTAAGTCAGTTTCGGGAACATAAAAACCAATTTGATACATTAGAATTTTCCTTTTAAATAAATTTGTCGCTCATCTTCTTGCATGCGTTCGATAGCATATCTTAAAGTAGTTCTAGGTAGTTGTGCATAGTTTTCTCTTAAGAAGGTTTTACAAACCTCTGTATTTTTTTTGTAAACCTCTCTTAGCATCCAACCAATAGCTTTGTGGATTAAGTCATGAGAATCTTTCAACAAGGTCTTGGAAATTTTAAGAGTTGGACCAAATTGGTTGTTTTTAATAAATGCAAAGGTTGCCACAATGGCAATGCGCCTCTTCCATAGGTTTTCTGATTTTGCGTAGTCAGATAAAATTTTGAGTCTGTCTTGATGGTTAAAAATATAATCACCAATAGTATGTGGAATGGTTGTATCTACAAGATCCCAATTATTAGCAGCATGTATGTTTTGTAGATAATAATCAAATGCTTGTTCTTTGTTTCCAGACTTGTATTTATTCACCAGTATTATCAAACCGCAGTGTCGCACTTCATGAACAGGGTGGTTAATTAATCTATCTAACTGTGTGAACGGTATATCTTTAAAATGGCGTTTGGCAATCTGCCTAGTCTCTGGCACTCGAACCCCGATAAACCTGTCATGCTCTGAATATTCACCCTTTCCAGTTTTAAAAAACCACTCATTAGTTTTTTTGCGCTCATCATTGGCAAAAGATTTTAATTCTTGGATAACTTTATCTACATTCATCGACTATACTAATGTTTTTTTTGTATTTATTTTATATAAATGGAAGATCAAGATCTATTAAGATATTCGCGTCAAATTATGTTGCCACAAATCGACATAGAGGCGCAGCAAGCTTTACTCGATTCTACTATGTTATTAATTGGTATGGGCGGCCTTGGATCTCCAAGTGCACTTTATTTGGCAGCTACAGGTGTTGGACATTTAATTATTGCTGATTTTGATAAGGTTGAGTTGTCAAATCTTCAGCGTCAAGTAATTCATCATACTGATGATATTGGCAAATATAAGGTTGATTCTGCCAAGGAAAAAATGTTGGCAGTTAATCCTAATGTTAAGGTTACTACAGTTAAAGAGCTTAACGCTGAAAATCTAAACTCATGGATATCAAAGGCAGATGTGGTTTTAGATGGTACTGATAATTTTGATACGCGTTTTAAAGTTAACAAGGCTTGTGTTGAAGAAGAAAAACCATTGGTTTCGGCTGCAGTAATTCGTTTTGAGGGTCAGCTTTCAGTTTTTAAAGGTTATGAGAGTGACCAACCTTGTTATCAGTGTCTATATTCAAAAGAAGGCAGTAACAATGAAAATTGCGTTGAAAACGGCGTACTTGCTCCAGTTGCTGGAGTTATGGGCTCAATTCAAGCGTTGCAAGCAGTAAAGGTAGCACTAAATCTGGGACATCAGCTTACAGGTAAGCTAATGATGTTTGATGCATTAGATTTAACCTTTAGAAGTATTAGTATTAACAAAGATGAGTCTTGTGCAGTTTGTAGCAAAATATAAGCATTAGGATTATGAAAGCATTAATAAAAAAACACGCAAAAGAGGGTATCTGGTTAGAAGATGTCCCTATGCCAGAGTTAGGCAGTAATGACGTTTTGGTGAAAATTAAAAAAACCGCAATTTGTGGAACCGATATTCATATTTATAATTGGGATGATTGGGCTCATAGAACTATTCTAGTGCCAATGACTATTGGCCATGAATTTTCTGGTGAAATCTTAGAATTAGGCTCAAGCGTTACCGATTTGCAAGTTGGTGATATTGTTTCTGGTGAAGGACACATTACTTGTGGACGTTGCCGTAACTGTTTGGCAGGACGTAAGCATCTTTGTCCAAACACCATTGGCATTGGTGTTAATAAAACAGGTTGTTTTGCTGAGTATTTGTCCATCCCTTCTGAAAATGTATTCAAACCTTCGCGTGAAATTTCAACAGATTTGCTTGCTTGTTTTGACCCGTATGGTAATGCTGTACATACTGCACTCTCTTTTAACATGGTGGGTGAGGACGTCTTAATCACTGGAGCTGGCCCTATTGGCATTATGGCGGCAATGGTGGCTATGCATGCCGGTGCACGCAATATTGTAATTACTGATCTTAATCAGTATAGGCTGGACCTGGCTAAGAAAGTTGCTCCAAAAGTTATTCCAATTAATGTTGCTAATGAGTCTATTACTAAAGATTTTATGCAGAGTCTTGGCATTTTTGAGGGTTTTGATGTTGGGCTAGAGATGAGCGGATCACCACACGCATTTAGTGATATGCTGAATCTTATGATTAATGGTGGAAATATAGCTATGCTTGCGATTATGCCTTCAGGATCAGGCATTGATTGGGATCAGGTGGTATTTAAGGGCCTTACTATTAAGGGTATTTACGGGCGTGAAATTTTTGAGACTTGGTACAAGGGCTCTATGATGGTACAAAGTGGCTTGCCTTTAGAGGATGTTATTACTCATCGTTTTCACTATACAGATTTTCAAAAAGGCTTTGATGCAATGCTATCAGGCGAATCCGGCAAAGTAATTTTAAATTGGGAAGATTAATTAGAAATTATTATGAGTTTTAAAAGCGCAAAAGACAGTATCGCAAAAGATTTGGAAGAAATTAAAGCAGCAGGATTATGGAAAATTGAGCGTGTAATTGCTTCCGAACAAAAAAATGATATTACTTTAGATGACGGCTCTGAAGTTATTAATATGTGTGCCAATAACTATCTAGGATTGGCAAACAACGCAGATGTAATTCAGGCTGCAAAAGACAGTTTTAATCAGTGGGGTTTTGGCTTGTCTTCGGTGCGTTTTATCTGTGGAACTCAAACTATTCATAAAGCTTTAGAGCAGAAAGTTAGTGAGTTTCTAGGTATGGAGGATACAATTTTATATGCTGCGTGTTTTGATGCAAACACAGGATTGTTTGAAACCATCTTAACCGATGAAGATGTTGTTATTTCTGATGAACTTAATCATGCCTCTATTATTGATGGTGTTCGCTTATGTAAGGCAGCTAGATTACGTTATAAAAATAATGATATGGATGATCTTCGCTCTAAGCTTATTGAGGCCAAAGAGGGCGGAGCAAGACGCATCTTGATTACTACTGATGGAGTGTTTTCTATGGATGGCACTATTGCACAGCTAGATAAGATCTGTGATTTAGCTGATGAATTTGATGCTATGGTGCATCATGACGATTGTCATGCAGTTGGATTTATGGGTAAAACTGGACGTGGCGTGCATGAGTACTGTAATGTGATGGATAGGGTGGATATTATTACTGGCACTTTCGGTAAGGCCCTTGGTGGTGCATCGGGTGGATATACATCTGCACGCAAGGAGATTGTGGATATGCTGCGTCAAAGATCACGTCCATATTTATTTTCCAATACATTGGCACCCTCTATTTGTGCAGCATCATTTAAAGTTCTTGATATGCTGTCTAAATCAACCGAGCTACGTGACAAATTAGAAGAAAACACACACTATTTTAGAAAAGGAATGCAAGAGGCTGGGTTTGATGTAGATGATGGCGACCACCCAATTGTGCCGGTAATGCTTGGCGATGCTAATATTGCGCAAGAGATGAGCAAAAAATTACTAGAAAAAGGTATCTATGCCATTGGTTTTTTCTTTCCAGTGGTGCCAAAAGGCAAGGCAAGGATTCGTACACAGATATCTGCTGTACATACTAAGCAGGATTTAGATCAAGCCATTAAGGCTTTTGCACAAACCTATAAAGAGCTATCTACATAGTTTTACCGTTAAAAATTTAATAAATATGCGCCATCAGCGTTAACAAAGAGTCGCCCAATGTTATTTAATACTTCTATTCAAACTTTAAAAATACTTGCATTATTAGTTTGGTACTTTGGTGTTGTTGTTCTAATACTAAAGAGCGCTTATTTATTTATTAATATTAGTACACTTGGTGTATCGACATCAATAATAATATTGCTAATTATTGTTGGTTTTATATTAGGATTGCTTAAAGCAAAATATTTATTTGTTAAGTTTTGTGATAAAAATATAAGGCGCATAGAGGGATTAAAAAACCCCAAAATATGGCAATTTTATCGAGCTAGATTTTTCTTATTTTTAGCATCGATGATTACATTGGGATCATACTTGTCAAAACAGTTCCAAACAGAGTATTTGCATATAAGCATATTGGCAACTGTTGAGCTTTCTATTGCCATAGCTTTACTGTTTAGTGGCAATCGTTTTTGGAAAAAATAATTAGTACAATTATTGTCATTTAAGCATTTTTTTAAAGAATTATCTGTATAATTGTTTCCTTATATTGTTTTATTAAGGTATTTTTTAGTTACAGTTTCTTGTGGCGGATATCTTAAGAACTATCAAAGGAGTAGTATATGAGCGGAGGCGGTCAAATGGTAAGACCTGTAGTTCCTACAGGATCAGTAGATACAGCACTTAAAGTAACAACAACTCAAAACGAAGTAACACCAGGATTTTTTGTTGGTTACCAAACAGAATGGGAGTCTTTTCAGAAAGAAGCTACATACCAGGTACCAAAAAAGCCATAATTTATACATAAGTTATTGCAAACAAAAAGGCCGCACATTTTGCGGCCTTTTTTGTTGCCCGTAATTCAAGGCATAAACACCCACTAACAATCTTGATATAATCAAACTAAGACTCGTAAAATATCTTTATAAATTGCTAAAAAAATATCATGTTTATAAGTGTACTAGAGTTATTTAAGATAGGCATTGGTCCCTCAAGTTCACATACACTTGGGCCTATGATCGCGGCGAACAGTTTTGCCAGTCTTATAGGTGGCTTAGACTCCTCTAAGTTAGCTATAAAAGAGGGGAGGGTTCGTTGTATACTTAGGGGCTCATTGGCCTTTACTGGTAAGGGTCATGCTACTGACCACGCAGTTTCCTTGGGCTTGCACGGATACCTGCCAAGTGACCTGGTTGATGAAAATGTGTCAGAGCTACTTGAACAGATTTGGAAAAGTTACCATGTCTATATAAATCAAGAGATTAAAGTCTTATTCGATCCCAATATTGATATTGTTTTTGATAAGAGTGCCGCTATGTCAGAGCATCCCAACGGTATGATTTTTGAGTTATTGAATGAAAACAATGATGTGGTATTTTCAGAAACCTACTTCTCTATTGGTGGTGGTTTTATTAACACTATTGCTGAAATTAATCAACTCCAAGCGCCACTCAAGATGAAGAAATACTCCTTATGTAAGTATCCATTCTCTTCGGCAAATGAGATGCTTCATATGGCACACAATGAAAACGTATCAATAGCCAGTATGAAGAAAGTTAATGAGCTTGAACATTTAAGTGAAGCTAAGCTTTTTGATGGAATAGATAAGGTCTGGAAATATATGCAAGTATGTATTGAGAGGGGTTTGGAATCAGAGGGTAAGCTTCCAGGCGGTCTTGACATTAATAGGCGCTCCAAGGGTTTATACCAAAAAATACAATCTAATCTCGATAATGCAACTATAAATGATTGGCTTTGTGCTTATGCTATGGCCGTTAATGAAGAGAATGCAGCTGGAAATATGGTGGTCACAGCGCCAACGAACGGTGCCGCTGGAGTTATACCTGCGGTCATATATTATTTCGTTAATCATGAGAATGGCACAAAAGAACAGGTACGAGAGTTCCTTCTTACGGCCAGTGCGATTGGCGGGATAATTAAACACAGAAGCTCTATATCTGGAGCAGAGGTTGGTTGTCAGGGTGAGGTGGGTTCAGCCGCAGCTATGGCGGCAGCTGGTCTGTGCTCAGTTCTTGGTGGCACTCCAGATCAAGTGGAAAATGCTGCCGAAATTGCACTTGAGCACCACCTTGGTATGACTTGTGACCCTGTTGACGGGCTTGTACAGGTCCCCTGCATTGAGCGCAATGGCTTTGGAGCAATTAAAGCCCACACAGCGGCCACCCTTGCACTTCATGGCGATGGTAGTCACTTTATGCCGTTGGATAGTTGTATTGAGGCTATGAAGCAGACTGGGTTAGAGATGTCACACAAATACAAAGAAACATCATTGGGTGGCCTAGCTGTAAGTGTTACGGAGTGTTAATATTTATATTTAGGGGATAGGGGAAGGTAAAAAATAACAGAAATTACCACCTTTAACTGTCCGTAATAATCCTGAAAATAATATAAAATTGAATTAATTTTATTATCTAGAATTTCTTTCTATTAATTTCAAACTAGGAGCGCCATGTTCAACAAATCTCAAACTTTATCTAAAGTAGATATCGATATAGCAAATGCAATAAGTGCAGAAGAGGATCGTCAAGAAGATCACATCGAGCTCATTGCTAGTGAAAACTATACCTCACCAGCAGTAATGGAGGCGCAGGGCTCTCAGCTTACGAATAAGTATGCAGAGGGTTACCCAAAGAAGCGTTACTATGGTGGCTGTGAACATGTAGATGTGGTGGAGCAGTTAGCTATTGATCGTGCCAAGGAATTGTTTGGTGCAGATTATGCCAATGTACAACCACACTCTGGATCACAGGCAAATGCAGCTGTTTTTCAAGCACTGGTAGTTCCAGGAGACACAATTCTTGGAATGAGTCTTGCACACGGTGGTCATCTTACTCATGGTGCAGCACCTTCTTTTTCTGGAAAGAACTTCAATTCAATTCAATATGGATTGAATCCTGAAACTGGTGAGATTGATTATGAAGAGGTTGAACGTCTAGCAAAAGAGCACAATCCAAAAATGATCATCGCAGGCTTCTCCGCTTATTCTCGAGTGGTTGATTGGCAAAGGTTTAGAGATATTGCTGATAGTATAGGAGCTTATTTATTTGTTGATATGGCACATGTTGCCGGACTTATTGCTACGGGTGAATATCCATCTCCAGTTCAAATTGCTGATGTAACAACTACAACAACACATAAAACTTTACGTGGCCCTCGTGGAGGGTTGATTCTTGCAAAGGCAAATGAAGAGATTGAAAAGAAGTTAAACTCAGCAATCTTCCCAGGCATACAGGGCGGACCTTTGATGCATATTATTGCTGCTAAAGCGGTAAGCTTTAAAGAGGCAATGAGTGAAGATTACAGGGTATATCAAAAGCAAGTCAAGGTTAATGCGCAGGCAATGGCAAATACTTTTATTGAGCGTGGGTTTGATGTTGTCTCTGGTGGTACAGATGATCATTTATTCCTGGTTAGTTTTATTGAGCAAGGTTTAACTGGAAAGGCAGTAGATGCAGCTCTTGGTGGTGCACATATTACTGTCAATATGAATGCAGTACCAAATGATCCACAATCGCCATTTATTACTAGTGGCATTCGTGTAGGTACGCCCGCAGTTACAACACGTGGTTTTGGCGAGTCTGAGTGTAGAGATCTTGCATCTTGGATGTGTGATATTTGTGATAATTTAGACAATCAAGTAATAATTGACGAAGTAAAAGGTAAGGTTGCTGAGCTTTGTGCTAAGCATCCAGTTTATAAATAGCAATAATTAATAGGAAAAAAAATGCGCTGTCCATTTTGTCAGTCTGATGATACTAAAGTATTAGACACTCGTCTTATTGATGACGGCTCTCAAGTTCGTCGTCGTCGAGAATGCACATCATGTGGTGAGCGCTATACTACACGTGAGGTAGTAGATCTTAATTTTCCTCGTCTTATTAAAAGTGATAATTCTCGTGAGTTATTTAGTGAAGAAAAACTTAGGTCTGGATTATTAAAGGCCCTAGAAAAGCGACCCGTTAAAACCTCTGAGATTGAAACAGCAATTCAACGTATTGAGCGTAAGCTAATGACTCAATCTGATCGTGAAGTTCCATCAAATAAAATTGGCGGCTGGGTCATGGAAGAGCTTAAGTCTTTAGATGAAGTAGCGTACATCCGTTTTGCTTCAGTTTATCGTCAATTCCAAGACATTGAAGCTTTTAAAAATGAGATTGATAGGCTTATGAAAAAATAACTGTGAAGCATTGGGCCAGGATATTTTCTACAAAGAAAGCTGTATTTAGTGCCACCAGGCAAACCCTTTTTGAAAAGATGTCAATCTTTTCTATGAAAAAAACTTAAAAACAAAATTTATGGCTGTGTAGGTTAATTAAATCTACCCTGGAATGAACAAGAAGGTGTTGTTGATGACACGGTAGAATATTTAGATGTTAATTTTTCATTTTGATGAGTGGCAGTAGGGTTTATTTATGGCAAAAGCAAAAATAGAGTTCGTTTGTAGAGATTGTGGTGCGTCGCATCATCAATGGGCAGGTCAGTGCCTAGATTGCAAAGAGTGGAACACATTAGAAGAGATTGTATTGTCCCAAGCAACATCATCAAAGCCGGAAAGCCTTAAGGACCTGCCTCCTTCAAAAGTTCAAAATCTTACTAAAATAAAATCTGAAAATAGAGTTAGATTAACTACAGGATTGAGCGAACTTGATCGCACCTTAGGTGGCGGTTTGATTGATGGTTCAGTAGTACTAATTGGCGGCGACCCCGGTGTTGGTAAGTCAACTTTAATTTTGCAGGCTATGGCTGCAATTAATAAAAACAATACAACTTTGTATGTGAGTGGAGAGGAGTCGTCTGAACAAATTAGCGATAGAGCTATACGACTAGGTATCAAGGAAGATATCTTGCTTTTAAGTGAGACTCATCTAGAAAAGATTATTAAGCTAGCTAAAGAGACGCAACCAAAGGTTATTGTGATTGACTCAATTCAAACTATGGTAACAGATAGTTCAACATCTGCACCAGGATCAGTTACTCAAGTGCGCGATTGTGCAGCACAACTTACACAGTTTGCAAAGCAGACAAATACTATTTTGTTAATGATTGGCCACGTAACCAAAGGTGGAGCACTAGCAGGACCAAGAATACTTGAGCATATGGTGGATGCTGTGCTTTATTTTGAAGGTGATGCGGGTGGGCGTTATCGCATTATCCGTGCTGTCAAAAATCGTTTTGGTGCTGTGAATGAGATTAGTGTATTTGCTATGGGTGAGAATGGATTACAGCAAGTAGAAAATCCTTCAGCTATTTTCTTATCTAATCAAGCCAAGCCATCACCAGGTTCAATGGTAATGGTAACACGTGAAGCAACACGACCATTAATGGTCGAAGTGCAGGCTTTGGTTGACCAAGCGGGTGGCAATCCTAGGCGCGTTAGCGTGGGCTTAGAGCAAAATCGTCTAGCTCTGCAGTTGGCTGTGTTACACAAACATGGCGGCGTGGCTACACACGATCAAGATGTTTTTGTAAATGTGGTTGGCGGTATAAAGGTAAGCGAAACAGCATCTGACCTTGTAGTAATGCTTGCTATTATGTCCAGCCTTAGAGATAAGGTAATTCCAAATAATTGGATTGCATTTGGGGAGGTTGGACTTACTGGCGAGGTTCGTCCAGTATACAATGCAATTGAGCGCTTATCAGAGGCCCAAAAACACGGATTTAAGGTTGCCATCATACCAAAGGGTAATATGCCTAAAAAAGCTCCAAAAGGGTTAAAAATTATTCCAGTAGAATATTTGTATCAAGCACTACAATACTTGGCTGAAAATACTTAACTGTTCATTAAATTAATTCAAGCAGTGTTATAATTTTCTACATTACATAATCAAGGAGAAACAGTGAAAAAAATTATCATAGCGGCATCATTAATATTTGTTTCAATTTCATCGTATGCAGATTTTAGTTCTGCATGGGAGAGAAGTGTGGGCTGGACTATTGAGAGTACTAAAATAATAGACAGTTTTGAGCATGAGAGTGGCAGAGAGGAGTCTGCTTTTCAGGGTTGTGAAGTTGGCAGAAATATTTATTTTCGCGATGATACGTATGTTACTTGTACCACTGAAGGATACCAGTATGCATATGCCCCAACTGCAATATTACTTAGTAAGCTTGCTTCTTATGAAGGTAAAACTTCTAAGGTATGGAGAATGATCGTTAATGGCAAGATGTACGGAATAGAATAAATTTCAGTGAATCTATAAAATAGCAATCATTCTGTAAAGTAATCACCTCGATATACATTCCTATATAAAAATTGAGACTATTTTTATAATTAATATGTAATATATAAATAAATTACTTATATATTGTCGGGGTTGTGCATGTTATTAGAAATTGTTTTTGCAGCAGGGTGTTTCTGGGGTGTTGAAAAGAATTTTGAAAAAATTGATGGCGTTGTAAGTGTTACCTCTGGGTATGTTGGTGGTAGTTATAGTAATCCAACCTATGAGGATATTCTAAAAAATCGCAAACTTCAAAGTGAAAGTTTTACCAATCATACAGAAGCAGTTAAGGTTGTATACGATTCGTTCAAGGTATCTACAGAGGACTTAATAAAAAACTTTTGGGAAATTCACGACCCAACTCAGATCAATAGACAAGGTAATGATATCGGTAATAACTATCGATCAGCTCTTTACTTTACAACATTAGAACAGGAGTCTGCTGCATACAAAACCAAGAGCGAGTTTCAAGAATTGTTGTCACTCAAGAATTACGGCAAGATTGTTACTGAAATTAAACCACTGGATAAATTTTGGCCTGCAGAGGATTACCATCAAAATTATTTAGCAAAAAATCCAAACGGGTATTGTCCAAACCATGCAACTGGCATAAAGTTTAAAGATATTAAAAACAATAAATTTGTTAATACCATTGAGCCACTTGGAGGTATGGAGATTGTTGTTGTTGAGCATGAAGATATAAATACATGCGTATATTGTTTGCAATTTAGAAAAGATGTTGTTTCAAAATACCAAGGCTCTGTATCTTTAAGAACCTCCCCTGTATCAGCATTAAAAGGTTTTGATTTAAAAACTGCAACTTGGGCAACTCCGACTATTTTCTTTATTAAGAATGGCAAAGAGGTTTGGGCAAAGCAAGGTTATATGAGTCCAGATGAATTTTACAAGGCACTAGGAGAGTTTAAGCTTGGTAAAAGTTCAGAAGCATTTAATGTTGCTTTTAATGAAGGTACTGATAATCGTTTCTGCAAGCAGTATGATATTTTTAAAAACACACCTGACGGGGTCTTTGTTGATAAATTGTCAGGCAGAGCTTTGTTTGACACTAAAGATAGGTTTGACTCAAAATCAGGCTGGTTGTCATTTACTAAAGCAGTAGATAGTGAAGTGTATGAAAAAGTAGATAATAGCTTTGGTATGACTCGTACAGAGGTTCGTGCAAAAGATTCAAATATTCATCTTGGTCATGTGTTTGATGATGGGCCCGATGGTAAGCCTAGATATTGTATAAATGCTACAGTTTTAGAGTTTGTACCAAGAGCTAGAGTGCAACTCTAAAAATCTACACCTTTTTGTGCTTTGATGTTATTACGAAAGGCGTGCTTAACGTCTTCAATCTTACTCACTGTATCAGCCATATTAATTAAGCCATCAGGGGCTGATCTACCAGTGATAACAACATGTTGATTGTTTGGGCGATTGTTGATAGTGTCAAGAATATCCTGTTCGTCAAGATATTTATAATTAATCATATAAGTTAGTTCGTCCAGTACAACTAAATCAATTGATCCGTCATTTAAATATTCTTTGGCCTTAGTCCAAGTTTCAACTGCCATAGCTGTGTCATATTTTTTATCTTGTGTATCCCAAGTGAAGCCGGTTTTCATGCTAACCATTTGCACATTGGATTGCTGAGCAAGAAACATATCTTCACCTGTGTCTTGTATGCCTTTTAAGAATTTAGCCACACCTATTTTCATATCGTAACCTAGCGCCCTGCAAATCATACCTAGTGCGGATGAAGATTTGCCTTTGCCATTGCCAGTCAATAGAATAATGACGCCTTTGTCTATACTGGCTTGCTCTATGCGAGAATCAATATGTTCTTTCTTGCGCTTCATGCGCGTTTTATATTGATTATCAGACATAAGTTTGTTTTAACTTTTCTGTGCTGAAAAGAAGGATGTAAATGAATAACGGTGGTTTAGTGTAAATACAATAGTAATTGCAATCATCCAATAAAGTACTAATGGAATTTCAACCATTGACCATTGTGTGACATAGGCATAAAAGTTAGTCCAGCCTGTTTTTGCATAAGCGCCTGTAAAAAAGTAATAACTTGATGTCGCTATTAGCCACTGAGTGCTAGAAGCTGCAACAACAACAAATGTATTTTTTATAATATTAGAATCAATTTTAAGGCTACTTATGTACTTACCAATCCAGAAAACGCCGTAATATGTAAATGGCAATACACTGTAGGCAGGGGTAATGCAATTAGCTCCAATTCCCTCATGCACAATTGCGTAGTTGTCGATAGCAATAGCGCTCAATATAATAACAAAAGCCACCCGAAACTTGCGTAAGTAAACACCAGCAATGAATAGAGCTGGAATAGTAAAATCAGGCAAATGAACTATTGACGAAATCCAGTTATTATGTCCGCGAGTTGCAATCATTAGTAGCACCATAATAAATACGGCAAACACCGTCCTGGTTTTATTAATTTGATCTGTCATTTGAAATCCTGTTAATTCAAAGTTAATAGTCTTATTATAGTCAATGTTACTGTACTTGCCACCACTCCATTAGAGCAGAGCGCATTTAGAATTTGTAATCCAAACCTACCTCAATTGTTCTTTCAAGTTGGTTGTAACTATCGATAACTGTATATTTTTCATTAGTTGCATTTTTGACATTAATCGTTGCATTTGCATTTTTGCTAATAGTATAACCAGTTGATAAGTTAACCAAAGTATAACCCTTTAGTTTTGTGTCTCCATTCCCGTCAAAAGTTGTATCATCAAGGCTAGATGATTTTCTAATTATTTGCAATCTTGGGTTAAACTTAGCGTACTGTTTATTAATAGTTAGGTTTGTTATATTTTTTGGCCTTCTAAGGACTTGTTTCGCGTCATTATTCTTTTTGGCAGTATTGTAGTTGTGATTAAAATCAACATTGTAGCCAGATACATTGGCGTTGATAGATAGCTCTAAGCCCTTGGAAACTAGTTCATCTTCATTAAAGTAATGCTCAAGAGGGGTAGCGCCAGGAGCTACACATACCGCTGAATATGAAGGTCCTGGGTATGTAACTGCACTACCATCACTGCAAGCCCTGTAATCTATAGTGTCATTACCTGTGTTTTTATAGACAGCTATTTTTAAAACACCCCAATCATATTTTTTTTCTGCGCCTAGTTCAATATTTTTTGAAGTTTCTGGCTTTAATTTGGCAGGATTATTGTATTTATTTGCTTGAAAAAGAGTTGGCGCTTTGAATGCGGTATTGTAATTAGCTATTAGTTTAATATTGTTATCAAGACGCTTTCCACTGCCAAGACCATAAACGGTATGGCCGCCAAATTCGTCATGATCAACACGACGGAAGCCTGTATTAACACTTATACTTTCAATATTTTTTTGCCAATTAGCAAAAACTTCTTTGCTGACAAATTTTTGATTGCCTGTTGTGTTTGCATCTGTGTTGTGAAATAAGCCGATAGTAAGTAGAGCATCATTAACTTTAACATCATTAAGCAGAGTTACACTTGTGTTTTTGTATTTATCTCCAATGGTAGAAGCATTCACACCCCTATCTCTACTAATTTTTGTTTGTGCAAGTGAAAGTTTAGCTTTCCATTTTTTACTAAATTTTTTATTTGTGTTAAGCGTTATTTTAGTAAGTTTTCTGTCAGCTAGAAGTGTACTGCCGTCAGAAGAATAAGTGTTGTCATACTCTGTTTTGTTCCTACCTTTCAAATAGCTAATGATAAAGTTCTTATTGCCCACCTTTATTTGTGTTGATTGGTCTTTGATGCCATCTTTATCAGTTGAATTATCGTCAATTCTGGCATTAATTCCGTCAGTTTTGTAATTACTGTGAGATAAGCGAATAAAGCCATCTTTGTTACCGTCAGACGCTGATAAGTTGTAAGTTTTAGAGCTGTGTGTGCCATATTTAGCGCTTACTACGCCATACTCTCCATTTGCCCCTTTTTTGGTAGTGAGAGAAATAACACCCCCAGATGAGGCTGAACCGTATAACACAGAGCCTGAGTTTTTAATAATTTCCACTTTTTCAATATCGTTTAATGCAACATTTAACAGTCCTGTTCCTACAGCACCATCAGTGCTAGAGATATCATTGACGCTAACACCATCAACTAAAACTAATGTGTGCCTTGCTTCGTTACCGCGTATAAACAGTGCGGGGATATTTCCAGTTGCATCAACCAAGCCAATGCTTGGCACAGTTGCCAAAAAATCTAAAAATGTGCTTGCTCCAGTAGCCTTAATGTCGCTTTCAGTAAATGTCATTGTTGAAGCGATAGAGTCAATGACTGGAATGTCAGTTCTGTATTCTGTATTTAGATATATAGGGACAGGCCCCAATACAGCATTTGTTGCAGTTGACAAAGTAACAGCAGATATGGCAAATGCTAGAGGTAGTCTTTTAAGGTTCATAATTGCTTCGTTAATATTTAACGAGCGCGAGAAGGCTATACAAATTAATGTATCGCATAACCCACTACCCATCGTAGTTGTTAAATTTATTATTTAGATGTGTATCGGACTTTACCGTTGCGAGGGCAGTGTTAGAATTTAACTAACTTCCAGTGACCTAAATTACAAGTGTGAATTATAGTGTTTAATATCATTAGTTATTGTCATAATTCTAATAAATGTTGTGAATTTTATCTATACATAAATAATTTAGTGTTGCCATATATAAAAATTAATAAGTTTTTTACAAGTAAAAATTGACTGGTTTTTAGATATAAATTGGCAGTGTTTTGTTTAAAAAAATACACTCCTGAATCCAAGGCATATCAGACAATAGTTTTGTATTTAATGGTTAGAAAAAACAATTAAAAATTGTTATATATCAATGATTTTTAATTAATTGTAAAAGAATTAATGTCGACAACTTTGTCTGATATTAAGAGCCTATGAATAACCTTACTTCTGATAAAATAATTCGATTCAAATTTTATCAAGTCAAGGAGTAGTAGAAATGTCTCAGGCATATAATTTTAGCGCCGGCCCAGCAATGTTACCAAGGGCAGTTTTAGAGCAAATTCAAGGTGAATTATTGGAATATGGCAATGCCAAGGCATCTGTTATGGAAATATCGCATCGTGGTGCAGATTTCATGGGATTAGCTAAAAAATCAGAGCAAGACCTTAGAGACCTGATGAACATTCCTAGTAATTACAAAGTTTTGTTTTTACAAGGTGGGGCTTCATCTCAGTTTTCTATGGTTCCGGTAAATTTACTAAGAGGCAAAAATAAAGCAAATTATGCCCATACTGGTCATTGGTCTAAAAAAGCTATTGCTGAAGCAAAGCGCTATTGTGATGTAAATATTTGTACTGATAATTCTGCAAATAAATACACTGATATTGATGATTTTTCAAACTGGAATATTGATGCTGATGGAGCATATTTACACTACACCCCGAATGAAACAATTGCTGGACTGGAGTTTGATTACATTCCAGAGGCTGACATGCCTTTAGTTGCTGATATGTCATCAACTATATTATCACGTGAAATTGATGTATCTAAGTATGGCGTTATTTATGCTGGTGCACAAAAAAATATTGGCCCTGCTGGTTTAACTGTTGTTATCGTTAGAGAGGATTTAATTGGTCAAGTTGTTGAGAATCAACCGGTATTATTTGATTATTCAACTCAAGCAAACAATGAATCAATGTACAACACTCCGCCAACATTTGCTTGGTATGCGGCTGGACGTGTTTTTGAATGGGTAAAGGCTCAAGGTGGATTAGCTGGAATGGGTAAGATCAATCAAACTAAAGCTCAAACCCTTTATAGTGCTATTGATAACTCTGATTTTTATTCGAACCCGGTGGCACCTAAGTATCGCTCATGGATGAATGTTCCTTTCCTGTTGGCCGATGATAATTTAAATGGATTGTTCTTAGAGAAGGCTTTTGATGCTGGACTGTTAGCACTTAAAGGTCATAGATCTGTTGGTGGTATGCGTGCAAGTATTTACAATGCTATGCCACAAGAGGGTATTGATGCACTAGTTAGCTTTATGGGTGACTTTGAAAAGGAGAACGGATAGTGATAAAGATTCAAACCTTGAATAATATATCTCCAGTTGGTTTAGATAAACTGCCAAGAGATGGTTATGAGGTTGCATCAGAGATGAGCGACCCCGATGCAATTTTAGTGCGTAGTGCAAAGATGCATGATATGGATATTAGTGGCAATTTGAAAGCTGTAGGTCGTGCTGGAGCCGGTGTTAATAACATTCCTCTAGATAAGATGAGTGATAAAGGTGTGGTGGTATTTAATGCACCTGGTGCAAATGCTAACGCGGTCAAGGAGTTGGTAGTTTCGTCAATGCTTTTGGCAAGCCGTAATATCTGTCAAGCTTGGAACTATGTAAAAGGCTTACCACTTGACAACTTAAAAACAGCAGTTGAAGATGGTAAAAAGAACTACGCTGGATCAGAATTACCAGGAAAGACTTTGGGTATCGTTGGTCTTGGTGCTATTGGTGTACAGATTGCCAATGCGGCACACGCATTAGGTATGAATGTGATTGGTTTTGATCCAAGCATTACCATTAAAAGCGCATGGAAACTATCTTCTGGTGTGCAACAAGCAATTAGTGTTGATGAATTGTTTTCACAAAGTGATTTTGTTTCATTCCATGTGCCGTTAGTTGAAGGCACTAAGAACTTGCTTAATGAAGAGCGCATAGAATTATTGCCAGATGGCGCAACAATTTTGAATTTTGCACGTGACGGAATTATTGACGAAGATGCTTTAATAGCCGCTCTTGATAGTGGAAAGGTTAAGTACTATGTAACCGATTTTCCAATTGATGATAAAAAGAATCATGATAGAGTTATTGCATTACCGCATCTAGGTGCATCAACAGCAGAAGCTGAAGATAATTGTGCAATTATGGTTGCAAATCAAGTTAAAGATTATATTGAAAATGGTAATATCATTAACTCAGTAAACTTTCCTGAGGCGGTAATGCCTAGAGCTGGAAAGGAGCGTGTAGCTATTACGCATAAAAATGTACCAAATATGGTTGGTCAGATTTCAACTGCAATTGCAGACTCTGGCGCTAATATTGTTGATATGCTTAATAAATCAAGAGATAATGTTGCCTACACTTTAGTTGACCTGGAGAGTGAAATTTCTGATACAGTAATCGATAATTTAAAACAAGTTGAAGGCATACTAACCGTTAGGGGTTTGTAAGTATAAAAAATGGGTAAAAAAACATTACCAGAGTTACGAGATGAAATTGATGCTCTGGACAAAAAAGTTCAGTCATTAATTGCTGATCGTGCACAGTTGGCTTCTGATGTTGCAGAGGTAAAAAAAGCAGCAGATAGCAACAGTGTTTTTTATCGTCCAGAGCGAGAGGCTCAAGTGTTGCGTTCAATTATTGAACGTAATGACAGTTTATTAAAAGATAAAGATATGGCTCATATTTTTCGTGAGATCATGTCAGCTTGTTTAGCTTTAGAGCAGCCACTTAATGTTGCATATTTAGGGCCTGAAGGCACATTTACCCAAGAGGCTGCACTGAAACATTTTGGTCATGCGGTGTCAACAATTGATTGTGCCAGTATTGATGAAATTTTTCATCAGGTTGAGAAGGGCAATGCTCACCATGGTGTGGTGCCAATTGAAAACTCTTCAAATGGTGTAATTGGTGGAACGGTCGACATGCTTTATTCACAAGGTTTAAAAATTTGTGGTGAGGTTGAGATTTCAATTCAGCATCAACTTATGAGCGCTGATCAATCTGAGGATATTGAAGTTATTTATGCACATCAACAGGCTCTAGATCAGTGTCAACGCTGGTTAAGTAATCATTATCCAAATGCCGAGTTGAAAAGTGTTGCATCGAATGCCCTAGCAGCACGTATTGTAAAAGATGAAAATAATGCCGCTGCAATCGCATCAGAAGCCGCACTTAGTTTGTATGGTCTGGAAAGGATTGCAAAAAATATTGAGGATAAAACTGGAAATGTAACCAGATTTTTAATTCTTGGCAAAGAAGATGTGCCTGCATCTGGAAGTGACAAAACCTCTATATTGGTTGTAACTAAGCATGAATCTGGAGCGTTATTTGATTTGCTTGAGCCGTTTAAAGATCAAGGAATTAATATGTTGCAGTTGGCTAGACACCCAATTCCAGGAGTTAAATGGGAATATCTATTTTTGATTGATATTGAAGGCCATAGAGAAGATAAGAAAATAAAGCAAGCTTTGACAGAGGTTGCAAATAGAGTGCTTAAGGTAAATGTTCTTGGGTCATATCCTGTTGCGGTTTTATAAAAAATTCTTATATATAGTTTATGAGTGTTTGCCCATCAATAAAATCTTTAAAACCTTATCAAGGCGGAAAACCTATAAGTGAATTACAGCGTGAGTTGGGTTTAGATAATATTGTTAAACTTGCTAGTAATGAAAACCCTCTTGGTGTTGGTCCTAAAGCTTTAGCAGCAATGCAAAAAGCAGTTTATGAGATTGATAGATATCCAGATGGCAATGGATTTGAGTTAAAACAAGCAATCAGCAAACATCTTAACGTCTATCCAAACAGCATAACTTTGGGCAATGGATCTAATGATCTATTAGAACTTATTGCTAGAGCTTATGTTTGTAAAGCAGATGACGAGGTTATATTTTCAGAATTTGCTTTTGTGGTTTATCCACTGGTTACTCAAGCAATAGGAGCAAAGGCAGTTGTTACTCCTGCAAATGAATTTGGCCATAATCTTGAGGCAATGTTGTCGGCTGTTAATGATAATACTAAGCTAATATTTATAGCCAATCCAAATAATCCAACAGGAACACTATTGGATGATAACGCTATACAAGATTTTTTGTCTAGAGTGCCAAAATCTATTATTGTAGTTCTAGATCAGGCATACTTTGAGTACCTAGATACTAGTGATAATGCTATAGCATGGTTAAAAGAATTTGATAATCTTGTTATTACCAGAACTTTTTCTAAGGCTTATGGGCTAGCAGGGTTAAGAGTAGGGTATTCGATTTCTAGTGAGAAAATTGCTGATTATTTAAATCGTATTCGTCAACCTTTTAATGTTAATCATATTGCACAAATGGCCGCTACTGCAGCTCTTGGAGATGATTCACATTTAGCAAGATCGATTATTGCAAATAAAAATGGACTATCTCAACTATCTCAAGGGTTTGACAAGTTGGGTTTGTCTTATATACAGTCTTTTGCAAATTTCATTGCAGTAAAGGTTGATAATGCTGAAAATATTTATAAAAAATTATTGGAAGAAGGTTTTATTGTGCGTCCGGTAGAAATGAAAAATTATCTGAGAGTGTCAGTTGGAACATCTAGGGAAAACGATGACTTTCTTAATGCTTTAAAATTAGTTATATGATTGAAAAAATTTGCATAATTGGTGTTGGATTAATAGGTGGCTCTTTTGCTGCAGGATTAAAAGAATCATCCAAAGTTAAAACTATTGTTGGGTTTAGTAGAAATGAAGACAATTTAAAAACAGCCCAAAATATTGGTGTTATTGATGAATACAGCCTGGATATTTCCCAAGCTCTAGAAGATGTGGATATGGTGGTTATTGCCACACCTGTTGATAGCTTTAAGGAGATATTAGAGTTGATAAAGCCGCACATTAATGATTCGGTAATTATTTCTGATGTTGGCAGTACCAAGGGCAGTATAGTAAAAATTGCTAAAGAAGTATTTGGAAAAATACCGGCAAAATTTATCCCGGCACACCCAATTGCAGGCAAGGAGAAAAGCGGGGTTAATGCAAGTGACGCGTCTTTATTTAAAAATAAGCGTGTAATCCTAACCCCAGAAAGTAATGCAGACACTCAGTCTGTAGTTGCAGTGAGCGATTTATGGGAATGCATTGGGGCACGAGTTGAAATTATGAATTATACAAAACACGATGATTTATTGGCTATGACTTCACATCTTCCGCATATGTTGGCTTTTAGTCTTATGGATTATCTTATGGATAATAATCCTAGTGCTTGTGATTATGCTGCCGGTGGTTTTAAGGATTTTTCGCGTATAGCTTCAAGTGATTCAATTATGTGGAGAGATATTTGTATTAATAATTCCGATCAAATTGTAAAGCACATTGAAGGCTATCAGCAAGCACTGGAAAAACTATCAAATTTAATTAAAAACAATCAAACTGAAGAGTTGGAAAGATTATTTATCGATGCAAAATCCACAAGAGATAAGTGGATAGACGAATAAATAAAAAACAATATGAGTAAATTTATTGCAAAACCAGCGACCTCGCTATCTGGAAATCTAAAAATTCCTGGGGATAAGTCAATTTCACATAGATCCATTATGCTTGGATCGTTAGCTAGTGGAGTTACAAAAGTAAAAGGATTCCTAGAAGGCGAGGATGCTCTTTCTACTCTTAAAGCTTTCCAAGCCATGGGTGTCAAAATCGAGCGTGAGGGTGACAATGTTACAATTCATGGTGTTGGTATCAACGGCCTAAAAAAGCCTCTAAAAGCTCTAGATTTGGGCAATTCTGGCACATCTATAAGGCTAATGTCTGGAATTTTAGCTGCACAAGATTTTGACTGTGAACTTCATGGTGACGAGTCTTTATCTAAACGCCCAATGGGCAGGGTTATTAACCCTCTTACTAAGATGGGTGCAGTTATTGAAAGTAATGATAACGGCAAGCCACCTCTTAGAATTAAAGGCTCTCAAAAGTTAAAAGGTATTAAATATGATTTACCAGTAGCATCTGCTCAAGTAAAGTCTTGTGTTTTGTTGGCAGGGTTGTATGCTGATGGTGAGACTTGCGTTACAGAGCCAGCTCCAACACGTGATCATACCGAACGTATGCTAAAAGGTCTTGGTTATGATGTTCGTGTGAATGAAAATCAAATGTGCCTTACTGGTGGTGGTGAATTAACAGCTACTGAAATTCAAGTACCAAGTGATATATCCTCTTCTGCATTTTTTATGGTGGCAGCGGCAATTGCACCACAGGCTGATGTAACCCTAACTGGTGTTAATGTTAATCCAACCCGCACCGGTGTGATTAATATCTTACAACTTATGGGTGCAAACCTTACCTTGTCAAATGAACGTGAAATTGGCGGTGAACTATTAGCTGATATTCGTATCCAATCATCAGAATTAAAAGGTATTAAAATTCCAGAGCAGCTCGTGCCACTCGCTATTGATGAGTTTCCAGCTGTATTTATTGCAGCAAGTTGCGCTCAAGGTGAAACGACATTAACTGGCGCCAAAGAGCTTAGGGTTAAAGAATCTGACCGTATTCAAGTAATGGCGGACGGATTAAACATACTAGGTATTGAAAATGAAGTGCTGGAAGACGGCATCAAGATTCAAGGCGGTGTTTTTCAAAATCCAGCTCAAATGATTGAGTCACACCATGATCACCGTATCTCTATGTCATTCGCTATAGCATCACTCAGATGTGACTATCCAATTGAAATTAATGGCGTGGATAATGTTATGACATCGTTTCCTAATTTTGTTGCACTAGCTAACAGTGCTGGTATGAATATTACAGAAATATAAAAAAGGTCATCCAGGAAAATCCATTAGATTTCTTGAAGAGTTAAAAAAAAGGCGCTCATTGAGCGCCTTTTTTATTAGATGTTGTTTCTAATATTCTTAGTAACCACCTTTACGTCTTGTTTCAGGTAGGCCTGCAACCTTACCAGCTTGCTTGGCAGGACCTTTAGGAAATAAAGCATATAGTTCTTTAGTTGTTAATTTTCCTTCCCAGTCGCCCTTTAATGCTTTAACCATATTGCGTTCATTAGGTTGGTTAGCATTGTTATTAATATATTCGTCACGCAAGAAGTTAATTAATTTAAAGCTGTCATCTGTTAATGTAACACCTTCTTCTTCTGCTATTTCCTTAGCAATGTCTTCGTTCCAATCATCAAGGTTCGCTAAGTAACCGTGACCATCTCTTTCTAAATCAGCTAATGCCATTGTATATTTCCTCCAATGTGAAAAACTATAAAAAGAAGTTATTATATAATAACAATCTTTTATTCAACCCCTTTTTTGTATGACTATTGAAAACGCAGCACCATTTTTTGCATGGGACGTATCATCTTGGTTGGCGACATTTTTAGTTGTTGCATTTTTAATTGTTAGTATTGATCAGTTGTTTTTTAACACTGGAAAGGGAGATGACAACAGTTCAAAGAATAAAACCGGATTAGGTAAGTTTATTTATTTTGTTTTATTTTTAAGATTTAATAAATCTCAGAAATATGAAAACAGACCAAAAGTAGTACAGTGGTCAGCTGAATTCTTTCCAGTTATTTTATTAGTATTTGTATTGCGTGGGTTCATTGTAGAGCCATTTAGAATACCCTCTAATTCAATGATGCCAACACTTCTAACTGGCGATTTTATTTTAGTATCTAAGCTTGATTATGGAGTTAGTATTCCAATACTTAATAAGAAAATAATTGAATTTTCAAAACCTAAAAGAGGTGATGTGGTTGTATTTAGGTATCCGAATTATGAAAAAGACTCAAAATATAAAGGTGCTGATTTTATTAAGCGTGTTGTCGGCATTCCTGGAGATAAGATAATCTACCATTCTGATCGTTTAAGAGTAAATGGTGAAAAGGTTCATTACCAAGATGTGGGCTCATATAAAGGGGTCGAGTCAGGAATAAAAATGACTGGATTTAAACATAAGGTTGAATTACTTGAAGATGCCTCTCATGATGTATTACTTGATCCAAATAACGACTCTAGAGGAGTAAAGGCAACAGTTCCAGAAGGGCATTATTTTGTAATGGGTGACAATCGCTCTCGTAGTAGTGATTCACGTTTTTGGGGTTTTGTTCCAGAAGAGTATATTATTGGTAAAGCATTTGGTATATGGATGCATTACGATGAATCTTTAAAGTTTGATAGAATTGGCGGGTTTGATTAACCGCTAATAATGGATTAAATTTTTTACTTAATATGTTTTAAGATATTATCAAATTCATCACTAGATTTATAATGAATGATGATCTTGCCTTTATTATTGCCAGACTGTTTAATTTCGGTCTTGGAGTCTAGTTTTTTACTTAGGGATTTCATTAGCTCTGAGATATAAGGATCTGTAGAGCTGGTTTTTTTAGATTTTGGATTTAAGGTCTTTTTAACTAAATCTTCTGCTTGGCGCACTGAAAGCGATTTTGATATAACTTTATTGGCAATATAAAGCTGAGTGTCATCATCTAGTGGCAATAATGCACGAGCATGGCCCATTTCTAGCTTGCCACTTCCTAGTAATAATTTAACTGCTTCACTTAATTGCAACAGTCTAATTAAATTACTAACACTAGACCTAGATCTACCAACCACGTGAGATATTTCCTCATGTGTCATCTTAAAGTCCTCAATTAGTTGTTGTAGGGCTTTTGCCTCTTCAAGAGGAGTTAGAGATTCACGCTGAATATTTTCAATCAGTCCAATTGCAAGGGCAACTTGATCGTCAATTTCACGAATAATAACAGGAACTTCACTAAGGCCTGCAATCTGAGCTGCATGCCAGCGTCTTTCTCCAGCAACAATCTCGTATTTATCGTAAGTTACTTTTCTAACAACCAATGGCTGAATAACGCCTTGAGATTTGATTGACTCTGCTAGTTCGTTTAAAGTGTCTGGATCTATGTCATCTCTAGGCTGAAACTTTCCCCTTTGTAGGGATTTAACATCAAGCATTTTCATGCCATTGTTGGTTGTTTGATCTTTATTAGAATGTGTTTGACCTAATAAAATATCTAATCCACGACCTAGTTTTGAGTTTTTTGCCATTGTTAATACTCTTTAATTTATTTGGGTTTTCCTTAATACTTCGCTTGCTAGTGAAATGTATGAAATAGCTCCCTTTGATGATCTAGCGTAGCTTATAGCTGACTGACCAAAACTTGGCGCTTCAGCTAATTTTACATTTCTAGGGATGATTGTTTTAAAGACTTTGTGTGAAAAATATTTAAGTAATTGAATTGATACTTCATTAGATAGGTTGTTTCGAGTGTCAAACATTGTACGCACCAATCCGGTAATTTCTAAATCTGGATTTGTAGTTGATTTGATTTTTTCAATAGTTTGCATTAATGCACTCAATCCTTCTAACGCATAGTACTCACACTGCATTGGAATAATAATACCGTTTGATGCAGTAAATGCATTAATAGTAAGCATATTTAGCGATGGTGGACAATCAATAATGACATAGTCATAATCACTATCAACTTTGGCAATAGCTTCTTTGAGTTTGTATTCAGAATTGTCTTTGCGTAGTAGGGCTATTTCAGCAGCAATTAAATCAGTATTAGATCCAAGCACATCAACCCCAGAATCTTGCGAATACTCAATAGCATTATTTATACTGCACTCGTCTAATAGTAATTCACAAATAGAGTTGTCTAGATTATATTTATCAATACCATAACCCATTGTGGCGTTTCCTTGAGGGTCGATATCAATCATTAGTACGCGTTTTTTTATTGCTTTTAAAGCAGCAGATAGATTTATAGCAGTAGTGGTTTTACCCACTCCGCCTTTTTGATTTGCAATGGAAAGAACAGTAGCCACTTTTAAAACAAAGAGTTGCTGTTGCTATTAAGAATAAATATATTCATTTTAGTTTTTATTTATCAAGCACCTTTAAAGCTTTTAATAAATTAGACGCCTCGTGTACAAAGTAGTCTTTTTTCAATTTTTCGATGGCTTTTTTATCTTGATCGTCTTTATTCTTTTCTTGAGATTTTAAAATTTCTTCAGATGAAAGCTTAGACGGGTCTTCGATTTCTAAGTGACCATTAAGATCCTTCTCTTTGGTGTTAGCAATATTCTCTTCTTTTTCATTCTCAAGGCTAATATTTTTTAATGCAATGTCTGGCACAATTCCTTTAGCCTGGATTGATCTGCCAGAAGGGGTGTAATAACGTGCGGTTGTAACTTTTAATCCATATCCATCATCTAGATTGATAACCGTTTGTACCGATCCCTTACCGAATGATGTTTTCCCCATAATAATCGCGCGTTTATGGTCCTGTAAAGCCCCAGCTACAATTTCTGCTGCAGATGCAGATCCTTCATTGATAAGAACAACAATTGGCGCACCAAGTAGTACGTCTCCTGTTTCAGTTTTAAACTTAAGGTTAGAGCTTTTAATTCTGCCTTCTGTATAAACCACTAAACCTTTTTTATCAATAAATAAATTAGAAACATCAACTGCACCTTCTAGTACTCCACCAGGATTATTTCTTAAGTCAAGTATTAAAGAATCTAGGTATCGTCCATTTTTCTTAACTAGCTTGTTTATCGTGGTTTTTATTAATTCTGCGGTAGGCCCTTGAAAGCTAGATATGCGAACATAGCCAATATTTTTTTCAATTAAATATCCTTTTACAGAAATAATGGTTATTATTTCTCTAGTTATATTTATTGTAAAAGGTTTTTTATCTTTACGTACAATTGTGAGAGTTACCTCTGTATCTGGATCTCCACGCATAAGATCAACACCTTCTTCAAGAGTCATACCACTTACAGGCTTATTACCAATTTTCACAATTAGATCTCCTGATTGTATACCAGCTCTATATGCAGGAGTATCATCAATTGGAGATATGACTTGAATGGCATCATCCTTTTTGGCAATTACAATACCTAGTCCACCAAACTTACCTGATGCGCTTTCAAGTAGGTTTTCTTGCTCTTTTGGCTCTAGATAGTTTGAGTGTGGGTCAAGGCCAGTAACCATGCCTTTGATGGCATTGTTAAATAGCTCTTTGTTGTCAATTTCATCTACATAAAGTTGTTTAATATCACTAAAAACCCTAGTAAAACCCTCCAAGTCTTGGAAAAATTCTTCCAATCTTTGTTTTTCCTCGTCTGTCTTTATGCTATCAACTGAAGAGAAGCCAGAAAGGGTTAAAAAAATTACTAAAAGCAATAAATGCTTAAAAAAGTTAAAGAAATTCATAATATAATCATTTACTTATAAAAAGTTTAAATATAATACTGTGAAAACACCTACAATATTGAGTTTGATTTTACTTGGTTTTGTTTTTATATAATGGAGAAAAAATGAGAAGATTTAATGTAATTTTATTAGCTTTAACAATGTTGTTTTCATTAGGCTTATTCGCTGAAGAAGAGGAATCACAAGAAAGCGGACCGGTTCAGGCCATACAGTCAGCTATAGTAAAGCTTAATCAACTTACAACTGCTGCAGCTTATTCACCTCAAATGATGAATTTTTTGGTTGATAAAGAAATATCTCCAATGTTTGATTTTGAACATATTGCTAATGAGGTGTTATTGGTTACTAATAATAGCTTAAGCCAAGACGAGGTTAGGTTCTTTTCAGGAAAGCTAAAGAAAAACATTATTTCAACACTATTAACAAGATTATCTCAGGCAAACTCTACATCTTTCCAGTTCATTTCTGCTAGACCAGTAATGGGTGGCTCTATAGCTGTACAACTTAGAGTTAATGGATATTCATCATATCCTATATATATTGATCTGCTATTCCATCAAAACAAAGAAGAAAATTGGCAAATATTTGATATTGTTCTTAACAATGATAGTCTAACTAATTATTACCAAAAGATGGTGTTAATAAAAGCTAGAAGATATGGCATTTATGGAATGCTGGGTAGAATTTAAAAAATCTTAGGGAGAGAATATTATGGGCGACATGACACTTTTAGAGAAAGAAGAGGATATTGAAAAGGCCACTAGAGCTTTAAAAGCAATGGCACATCCGTTGCGTTTAAAGATTCTGTGCGCACTAAAAAATGAAGAATTACCAGTACTTGAAATTGTAAAACAAGTAGGGTCTTCTCAGTCTAATATTTCACAGCATATTGATATTCTTAGAACCAAAGAAATTGTAGAATCGCGGCGTGATGGTAACAAAATTTTATGTAAAGTTAAAGATGCAAAAATTTTGAAATTAGTTGCCAATATGCAAAAAGTTTTTTGCTCTGACGAATAAATCAATAAACAAACATTTTAACTACTTCCGCATAATTTGCGCTCGTAGCTCAGCTGGATAGAGTGTTGGCCTCCGAAGCCAAATGTCGCAGATTCGAATTCTGTCGAGCGCACCATATTTCATAGACTTATATTTTTTCTAGAATGAATGTATATTTAATACTCTTTGGAGCAATTGTGTTTGAAGTCTTGGGTACGATGATGTTACCTGCATCGCAAAATTTTACCAAAATATTGCCTACTACTATTTTGTTCACTTCATATATAGTATCTTTCTATTTTCTTGCTATTGTTTCTCAAAAATTACCCCTATCAATTGTTTATGCGTCTTGGTCAGGTATAGGAGTTTTTTCTATAGCAATACTAAGTTATTTTTTCTATAAACAGATGTTAAATTGGCCAACTATTTTTGGATTGTTTTTAATTGTTATAGGAGTTATTTTAGTTAATGTTTATAAATCATAATATTGAAAGTGTAGCAATTACTTTCCATAAAATGATTATCTCTATTGCTCTAAATTAAGATTCATTCACTTGTAAAAAATACTTTTTAGGCGTCAATGTCTTCTAAATGAAAGTATCTGATAACAAACACACTTGTTAAAAGAAACACAATACCACCAATAATATCACCAGGCAGAAAGGTTAATAAGAAAGTAGTTGGTCCGCCATCAAACCAACTTATAGCAGCATCACTATAGGGGTAGGAGTAATAGACTATAAATTTACCAGTAGTATTTATTACCGCCGCAACAACACACAGAAACAATAAACTTTTGACTGGAGTATTTGGGAATTTTTTAAAATCAATAAGTTTAAATCTTTCAACTAAACATATCGCCAATAACGGGCCAAATATTCCAACAATTGAATATCCAATTAAGATATGACTTTTGAGTTCATTGTAAATTCCGTACGAAATTACTGTGGCAGAAATAATTAATATGACTTTTTTACCATATAGCAAGTAATTCAATAGTACTGCTCCAATTGGTAAATACAAAAGGAAGCCAACAGTAGGGTTAAAGTCTTTAGTAAAGAAGATAATATTTTGAAAAATTTCAAAATTAAGCATAACATTAACAATGAAATAAGATAAAAATACAATGAGGAAGGCTTTGATATTTATTAAAAGTAGATGCATTTCTAGTTATTTAATTGGTAACCAAGCTTTGAAAGCGCATAAGGAATAGTTCTCAGCACAAAGTATATTAAAACTAATCCACCAAGTGAATTAGATATGAAATACTTCCATATAAAAAACCCTCCATTGATTTCTAAATTAGTAAACTCTTCAATCAAAATGTATTTGAAAATACTTGAGAATAGTGAAGCAAATAGTACTAAAAACATTATATGACGGAAGTCTATATTTGTTAGATCTATAAAATTAGATACTTTAGTGATATTCATTAAATGTATAGCACTAATTGGTACTATGGTATGAATAAGAGTGAATATCACCACCCCAAAATTGTCCACAATTAATGGAGAGTAATTGGTTGCGATAAATGCGAATGCAATAATAATTCCAGGGACTGCTGCAAAACCAAAAGTTAATAAAAGCAGAATTTTTGCACCCATCATAAATTTTAAATATGTGTCGAGCTTTCCGGGACCGTCCCCTAATAAAATGGTTACGTAAAAGACTAAAGCTATTGCAATTAATACAATTAAATTAATTTTAATTAGCTTTATAAATGATAACACCAGGTGCGCTATCAAGTGCAAACTAAAAATTTATTTCTTTTGTCTTCTTGTGATATATCTTGTCTAACAAGCTTGTACTCAATAAGTGAATTAACCCCTCTTTTAATTGATGAGAATGAATATTTTTTAAAATAGTCTGTTTTAGTAATTAAAGTAATTGTTGGGTTATCGGTAGATGCAATAAATTCCAGTATTGATTTTTCAAGGTTAGAAAGCTTGGCAATGCCAATTTCTTCTTCGTACCTATCAAGGGATTCACGCATTTTAAATAGATTTCTGATTTCTTTCATATTGTCGCCTTCGCATTTATATTGATATTTGTTACATTTAATTATAGCATATATTGAACTGTATTGACTTAATCATCATATTTCGAACTACTCGCTGTTCTTAAGGGGTGGTTCAGGTTGAAAACCTGAGGTTTTTTCATCATTATATTTCAAGTGTAAACTTTCTACACTTGAGATATATTTGTTGTGCTTTTTGCACTTTATGGAAGGAAGTTAATTGGGTGTATATGGTATGATTGCTCACGTATTAGCTAGTTGATTTTGGATAACTTAAAAAGGTGATAATGACTGTCAAGAACCACTGCAAAAAGTTTTTTGCTCTGACAAATAGATCAATCAACAAGCATTTTAACTGCTTTCACATAATCTGCGTTTGCAGCTCAGCTGGATAGAATTTTGCCATTTAAAGCTGAATGTTTAGTGTTTAAATTATTTAGAAGTCTTTATCACTATCAAAGAATTTAAAATATGACCTACCCAGATATTAATCCAGTTGCATTTGACTTAGGCTTTGTACAAGTTTATTGGTATGGGTTAATGTATCTATTGGCATTTTTGTCAGCATATCTTTTAGCTAATTACAGATCTAAGAATTTAGATCATTGGAATAAACAGCAGATTGAAGATTTAATTTTCTATGGTGCTATTGGAGCTGTTGTTGGTGGAAGATTGGGCTATATGTTGTTTTATAATCTTTCTACATTCTTGAATGATCCACTATCAATCTTTTCTATCCAGGGTGGTGGAATGTCGTTCCATGGAGGATTTTTAGGTGTTTTATTTGCCATGTATTTATTTAATCGTAAATATGGCAAAACATTTTTTACCACCATGGATTTTGTCGCACCGCTTGTGCCGTTGGGACTGGGGTTTGGTAGAATTGGTAATTTTATTAATGGTGAGTTATGGGGTGGGGTTACTAATAGCTCATTGGGTGTGTATATTAAATCTGAGGGTGTTTCACGTTATCCGTCACAGCTTTATGAGGCGTTTTTAGAGGGATTTGTACTATTTGCCATCCTTTGGATGGTTAGTAATAAGCCAAGGCCGTCTATGACTATATCAAGTCTATTTTTAATTTTTTATGGACTCTTTAGATTTATAATTGAGTTTGTTCGCATGCCTGATGCGCATATTGGTTACCTTGCATTTGGATGGTTAACTATGGGCCAAGTCTTAACTCTGCCAATGATTATGCTGGGGATTTATCTATTAAACAAAGCTTATGAGAAAAAATGAAAGCGTATATTGATATTGGAAAAAGAATTTTAGATGAAGGCGTGTGGCTTGAAAATGCTCGCACAGGGCAAAAAACATTAGCTATTATTGGCGCGACTTTTGAGCACGATTTATCTGATGGCACTGTGCCTGTGGTTACCACTAAAAAACTCTTCTGGAAATCTGCCATTGCTGAAATGCTGGGCTATATTCGAGGCTACGATTCTGCTGCGCAATTTCGAGCCATTGGCTGTAATACTTGGAATGCCAATGCCAATGACAACCAAGCCTGGCTAGATAATCCACACCGTAAAGGTGAAGATGATATGGGTATGTGTTATGGGGTGATAGGGCGAGCATTTCCAGGCATTGAAGATGATGAACCATTAGACCAATATAAAAAGATTGTAACTGATCTGTCAAATGGTATTGATGATAGACGCGAGATTATGACTTTTAACCATCCAAATCTCATTCATCGTGCGTGCTTACCGGCATGTATGCACACACATCATTTTAATTTGTTAGGTGATGATCTTTATCTGGAAAGCTATCAGCGTTCATCAGACTATGCACTTGGTCAGCCATTTAATCATTTTCAGGTTGCATTTTTGCTTATGATTACTGCACAAATTACGGGAAAAAAAGCGCGAAAAATGCGTCACCATTTATCCAATGTGCACCTTTATGAAAATCAAGTAGATATTTTTAAAAATGAACAGGTTGATCGTAAACCGTTAGCGCTACCATCACTAAAGATTAATCCAGAAATTAAAACTCTAAAAGACCTAGAAACATGGGTAACCATGGATGATTTTGAGTTGGTGGGTTACGAGCATCATGATCCGATTAAATATCCATTTACTGTATAAGAGATAATTATGAGCTTACCTAATTGCCCTAAGTGTGACTCTAAGTATGTGTATGAAGATGGCAATCTTTTGGTTTGTCCTGAGTGTGCTTATGAGTTCTCAGCAGATGATTTGAACGAACAAGAAGAGATAGTAAAAGACGCAAACGGCAATACACTTACTGATGGAGACACAGTAAGCATTATTAAAGATCTAAAAATAAAAGGCACTTCGTCGGCTGTTAAAGTTGGCACTAAGGTGAAAAATATCCGTCTATGCGAGGGTGATCATAATATTGATTGCAAAATTTCTGGGTTTGGAGCTATGAAGTTAAAATCAGAATTTGTTAAAAAAGTTTAAATTATATTATTCCCAAATATTAACAGTTATTCCTTGCTCTCTTATCTTGTCAGCTTTGTGCTCAATGTAGCGCTGAAAACTTGGTTGTGTTTTGTAAGACTCTGTCAACACATAAGTCATAATACTATGAAAGTGAAATTGTTTGAAATATGCGTCTTTTCTAATAATTTCAGATCCATTTTTATCAAAAAATACAATAGCTGGCTTGTAAGTTAGTTTTAACTCGTCGTACCAATCTTTAGCGGTGGTAAGCTTGCCATTTGGTGTTATGAGTTTTTCATTGGATAGAGCGTTAAAGCGTACGACTTGCATTTTCTTCAAATAATCCTGTGTTTTATCAAGTGGCATTAGATTTTGATAAAAAGAATCACACTCACTACAATTTGGCTCTTCAAAAAATACAGCTAAATATTTGCTTGCTGGCATATTTTGATTGCGTGATAGCATATGCGGTCCAGTCTCAAAAATAGAGTTTTGATTAAGCTTGCCAGATTTATTTTTCTTTAGATTATTAATGTATTTTGCATAAGATTGATTAAGATAATTCTTGCCGGAGATGTAATCAAGTGTAGCCTGCATTTTCTCAATAGACTGATAGCCATTTAATCTTAAAACACTTTTACCTTTTGAATTTAAAAATATTAAAGTAGGTGTAAATTGAATTTTCATTTTGATTGAAAATTCTTTTTCACTAAACTCCTCTCCAGTCCAATCGGTAAGTTCACGATCACCCCACATATTGGTTTCAATTACATCAAAATCTTTTTGTAATTTTGCAACCAATTTTTCATCATGAAAATTGTCTTCTACTAATTTAGCGCAGTATGGACAGCCATTTTGATGAAAGTAAATCATAATATGACGGTCTTCATCCGCGGCTTCTTCTAAGTCTTCAGAGAAATCCATAAATGTGGACTTAAACCAATTTGGCAACTCATCAACTATTTTTGCACCTAGGAAATCGCCTTCCTTTTTATGTTCTGCAGCTGTAGATAAAAATGATGTAAATATTAGTAAAGCTAATATTAATAAACGCATAACCTCTCCCCAGTGGTTGTATGTAGGTGTATAAATTGTAATGCTAGGTGTTAATTAAAGCAAGTTAAGATTCATCAGCACTTTCAATATCTTTATGTGGAATAAATAAGCCACAGCCAAGCAACCTGTGTTTTCCAATGCCGTGCTCTTGTAGTTTTACTGATTCTTGTTTAGTAAGGTCTGCAACCATTAAAGATCTAGCATGCAAACTTGCTGTATCGGTTTTAATACTACTCTCAAGTCCTGCAAGCATTTTTTTAGGTTGAATGCCTAAATCTTTAAGTTGATTGTATGAGGTTTGTAGAAAGTCATCCTCGTCTGTGTTCTGATCACAGGCTACAGCTTTTGCAAAGACAACTTGCATACTACTAAGTAGTTTTGGTTTTAATGCTTTAACTATATCTATTTTATATTTACCTAAGTCTAGAGTTTTTCCAACAAGCTTATTAGCCTCAATAAGATTTTCTTTTGGCATCCTAATGACTAATTTAGAGCGTCTAGAGGGGTAGTAAAGCCCATTTTTATGGTCTTGCTTCCATCCATTGCCATCGTGCACACCAATACTGTGCACACCTGCATTAACCTCTTCCAGCCATGGAAGGTGATTTAGAAGTGCCTGTGATAATAAAAAACTATGATCAATTGGTAGAACTTTAGAATGTATATTAAACACTGCATCTTGTATGGTATCAGGCAGAGTAAAATGTTGCTTTTTAGAGTCTTCTTGCCAAAACATGGTTAATAGTTAATTATTAGCTTGAGTTATAATATTGGTTAATTATAGACGCATTAAATGCATTAAAACCCAATACAAAGTAGTGGAAAAATTACAAAATAAAATTAATTATCAGTTTAAGGATTTGTCCTTATTAAAACTTGCACTTACGCACCGCAGTATAGGCAAGAATAATAATGAACGCCTCGAGTTCTTGGGTGACAGTGTTTTGGGTATTGTAATTTCTCGTGAATTGTATAAACGCTTTCCAGATGTTGATGAAGGTAAGCTTTCTAGGTTAAGATCGCATTTGGTTAGAGGTAAAACTCTTGCTCAATTAGGCTCATCATTAGAGTTGTCAGATATTTTAATCCTAGGTGCTGGTGAGTTGAAAAGCGGTGGCTATCGTCGCGAATCTATTCAGGCGGATGCGGTAGAGGCTATTTTTGGGGCTGTGCTATTAGATGCTGATTTTGAAACTACTAACACTGTAATTCTGAATTTATTTAAAGATTTGTTAAAAGATATAAATCCAAATGATTCACTTAAAGATCCAAAAACCCAGTTGCAAGAGTATTTGCAAAAAAGAGGTAAAGCACTACCAAAATACGAGCTAACGAAAACAGTTGGCAAGGATCACAATGCTGTTTTTACGATCAACTGCTATTTAAAAGATCAAAACATACAAGTGGACCAAAAAGCCAAAAGTATTAAAAGAGCTGAACAATCATGTGCTCAAATATTACTAGATAAATTAAAGGAAGCTAAATAATTATGAGTTTTAAGTCTGGTTTTATTGCAGTAGTAGGGCGTCCAAATGTTGGTAAATCTACGCTCATTAACGAGTTGATTGGTCAAAAATTATCTATCACTTCGCATCGTCCACAAACCACAAGGCATCGTATTCATGCAATTGATACTAGTGATGATTATCAAATGGTATTTGTTGATACTCCTGGTATTCATATGGGCAACAAAAAAGCCATTAACTCTTACATGAATAGGGCGGCAAGCTCCAGCATTAAAGATGTTGATATGATTCTTTGGTTAATTGAGGCTGGAAAATGGACAAAAGAAGATATGCGAGTTTTGGAACATGTGTCTCAAGTTGATGTGCCGGTTATCTTGTGTATTAATAAGATTGACAACTTAGCCTCTCCACAAAGTGTACTGCCATTTTTAGAGAAAATATCTGAAAAATATCAGCCAACAGATATGTTTCCACTTTCTGCATTTAGGAAAAAGGACACGATTGCATTAAGAAAATTGCTATTGAGGCATTTGCCAGAGCAAGGTGTTATTTTCGATCCAGACTATATAACTGATAGAAGTGAAAAATTTATTGTTGCTGAGTTTATTAGAGAAAAGCTTATGCGTCATTTAGAAGATGAATTGCCATATGACCTTACTGTGGAAATTGAACAGTTTGAGTTAGATGGTAATATGCAAAGAATATCTGCGCGTATTTTTGTTGACAAAGAGTCGCAAAAAAATATTGTAATTGGCAATAAAGGTGAAATGCTTAAATTAATAGGTACCGAAGCACGCAAGAGCATAGAAGGGTTTCTAGAAAGAAAAGTCTTTCTTAAATTATGGGTAAAAGTGTCAAGCGGCTGGTCAGATGACAAGCGTGCATTGGCTTCGTTAGGTTACGATTAAACACTATTAAATGAATAAAGTTGACCTTACTCCAGCTTTTTTAATTCATCGTCGAGCTTTCAAGAATAATTCGCTACTGCTTGATTTTTTTACTTACGAATATGGCAAGATTCGTCTGGTTGGTAGAGGTCTTAGGGGATCAAAAACCAATATTCAAATGTTTCAGCATCTCAATATCTCATTTTCTGGAAAAGGGGAGCTGAAAACTATAAGCAATTGGGAGGTTGATGATATTCCTAGAAGTTTGAAAGGTGAGGGGTTAATATTAGGAATGTATGCCAATGAGCTAATATCTAGATTGTTGTTTGATCAAGACCAGCATATTAAGCTATTTAAGGTCTACCAGCAATTTATAAGTAGAATATCTTCTTTAGAGGGCCGGTTTAATCATTGGTCATTAAGATTGTTTGAGAACAACTTATTATCTGAGCTTGGTTATGCACTGGATTTTGCAAATGATATTAATGGCAATAATATTAATCAAGATATGAATTATGAATATCAATCGCAATTAGGTTTTGCACAAAGCCATACTGGTAAAATATCCGGAAAATTATTAAACCAATTGTTAATTGAGGATATTGATAATATTCCAAATTTGGAACAATTAAAGGTATGTAGAGATTTAAATAGACAGCGCTTAGGTTTTTTATTAGGCAACAAGCCACTAAAGAGCAGGTCTTTATTTTTTACTAGGGGTTAAGGTGAGTATTTATCTAGGTGTTAACATTGATCATATTGCAACTTTAAGACAGGCCAGAGGTACAGATTATCCCTCACCTGTTGAAGGCGCCTTGTTATGTGAAAAATCTGGTGCAGACAGTATAACTTTGCATTTGCGTGAAGATAGGCGTCATATCCAAGACATTGATGTTGAGATTTTGCGCAATAAATTAACTACAAAAATGAATCTAGAGATGGCTGCCACTGATGAAATGGTTTCAATAGCTAGCAAAATTAAGCCACAAGACTGTTGTTTGGTGCCGGAAAAGCGCGAGGAGTTAACCACAGAAGGTGGTCTTGATGTTGCCTCACAAATTAATAGAATGAGCGATGTCTGTGCTCAGCTAGGCGAGTCTAATGTGGTTGTATCATTATTTATTGATGCACAAAAAGATCAAATTGATGCGGCACTTGAATGTGGCGCTCCAGTTATCGAGCTTCATACTGGGCATTATGCAGACACTACAGGTGATGAACAACAAGCAGAATTTATACGAATTAAAGAAATGGCAACTTATGCGCACTCTATTGGTTTGCAAGTCAATGCTGGACATGGGTTAACAATGGAAAATACTCTTGCAATTGCAAAGCTACCAGAAATTGTAGAACTTAATATTGGTCATTCTATTATTGCTAGAGCTGTGTTTGTTGGTCTTGAGTCTGCTACACGTGAAATGAAAGAATTAATATTAGGAGCAAGAAAGTGATATTTGGGGTTGGTACAGATATTATTAATATTGAACGTGTTGAGCAGATACTTAATAAAAATAAGGACGGCTTTATTAGGCGTGTACTCTCAGAGCATGAGCGGGCTTTATTTGCAAACAAGGGCGACAGCGCTTCATACTGTGCAAAACGCTTTGCCGCTAAGGAGGCATTTGCTAAAGCCCTAGGCACCGGAATCGGCAAAATTGTTAGCTTTCAAGATTTAACTGTACGCAATAATGAAGAAGGTAAACCTTACTTTATTCCTAGTGAGAAATTACGATTACACTTGTTAAATAAAGATATTAAGCATGCGCATCTAAGCCTGTCTGATGAGAAGTACAATGCAGTTGCATTTGTGGTTCTAGAAACTGTTGATTAAGATCTGGTTTATAGATTTATTTTTTATCACACACATTAATAGCTTGGACGATGCGGTTTGTATCAAATCTATTTAAACTATGATGTTTGTGTGATCCTATTACGTAAGACTTGCCTCTAAGTGCCGGAACACTGTTCATATTTTGAGAGTGCTGCATACTTACCATATCACTAACTAATGACTTTTCACGAATAATAGATACGTAGCAAATATCTGGGTGTTGTTGATGATTTAGTTGTTTTAAGAAGATTGACCTTCTACGAATATTGCCATATAAGCCTTTAGCCTCATCCAAAGAATCAAACACTGGAATAATACTGGTAAACGGCACAACACCGCTAACAATATTGCTAACAAATGCTAAGTTTGAGCCTAGGTGTGGTGCAGATATAGTAATTAATCCTTTAATGTTTAGGCCCTTCCTATGTACTGTTAGGTATCTAGCTACAACTCCACCAGCCGAATGTCCAACCAGAATAATTGGCTGATTGTATTGCTTTTTTAATCCTTCTAATTGTTTGGATAGAATATTTGCCTGTATAGCAATAGGAGCTTTATTCGGCAGCTGTGCAGTATAGATAACGTGCTTATTATTAAACTTTTGGCTAAGGTTTTGGTATATTCCGTGTTTTAACCAGACGCTTGGCTTGCTATCATATCCATGCACTAAGACAACAACATCTGCAAATGAATTGATAGATATAAATAATAAAATGCTAGCAAGTATTTTTCTCATACTTGCCATTCTACATCAATCTATATTAAAAATCAATAATATAGATTTAGAATCAAATGCCTTACTTACTGTAAGAGCATAAGTAGTTAACACTAACATCATTCTCTAGTTTATATACTTTAGTTAGTGGATTATAAGTCATGCCAATCATACTTTTAAGTGCAAGGCTAGATTCTCTAGCCCATTCATCTATTTCAGCTGGTTGAATAAATTTGTCAAAGTCATGCGTGCCTTGAGGTAGAAGTTTAAGAATATATTCAGCACCAATAATAGCAAATAGATAAGATTTGGTATTGCGATTAATGGTGGAGAAAAATACCTGGCCTCCAGGCTTTACTAATTTTGCACAGGCTTTAATAATTGAACTTGGATCAGGCACGTGTTCTAGCATTTCAAGACAGGTTACCAAGTCAAAACTACCGGGGTGCTGCTCTGCAAATTCTTCAACTGGAATCTTGTGATAATCGATATTAAGCTCAGATTCAAGCAAGTGAAGTTTTGCGACTTCTAGTCCGGCTTCAGCCATATCAATACCAGTAACGTTCGCTCCTTCAAGTGCCATTGCCTCACTTAATATGCCACCACCACAGCCAACATCTAGAATTTTCTTATCTTTTAGAGGTTCGCTGACTTGCTCTTTGATGTATTTTAACCTTAGCGGGTTTATATCGTGTAATGGTTTAAACTCGGAGTCTTTATCCCACCAGCGTGAAGCTAGTTGTGCGAACTTATCTACTTCATTAAAATCTACATTGCTCATAATTTGTTTACCTGTTCAAGGACTTCATCAACATGACCTTTAACTTTCACTTTATCCCAGTGTTTAATAATATTACCATTCTTATCAATTAAAAAAGTTGATCTTACAATACCCATATATTCGCGTCCGTATAGTTTTTTGAGTTGAATAACACCAAATAGATTACACAATGTTTCATCAGGGTCGCTAATTAACTCAAATGGAAAGCTTTGCTTAGCTTTAAAGTTTTCATGAGATTTCATTTTGTCACGACTTACGCCATATACAACTGTGTTTGAATCTATAAATGCTTGGTGATTATCTCTAAAATCTTGCCCTTCAGTAGTGCACCCTGGGGTTGAATCTTTTGGATAAAAGTACAAGACAACATTCCTGCCTTCATTATCAGGAATGCTAACTTCTAAATCACTGGTGGCTTTACAGGTAATTGCTTGAACTTTATCCATTGACTGTATAATGACTCGACTTAAAAAAATCTATTTTATCATATGAAAAACATCCGCAATTTTTCAATTATTGCCCACATTGACCATGGAAAATCAACCATAGCTGATAGGTTTATTCAGTTTTGTGGTGGATTAAGCGATCGTGAGATGTCATCTCAGGTTCTTGACTCTATGGATATTGAAAAAGAGCGAGGTATTACTATTAAATCTCAAAGTGTAACTCTTGATTACACAGATAAAAATGGAGAAATATACCAGCTTAATTTTATTGATACTCCGGGTCATGTAGATTTTTCTTATGAGGTATCACGCTCACTATCTGCGTGTGAAGGGGCTTTGTTAATTGTAGATGCCTCTCAGGGCGTTGAAGCGCAAACTGTTGCTAATTGTTACACTGCATTAGACCAAGGCCTGGAGGTTGTTCCGGTTCTTAATAAAATCGATCTTCCTGCCGCTGATCCTGATCGTGTGGTGGATGAAATTGAAGATGTTATTGGTGTTGAAGCGCACGATGCTGTACATGCAAGCGCTAAGTCAGGTATTGGTATTGAAGATATTTTAGAGCAGATTGTTGAAAAAATTCCAGCTCCAGAAGGCAATCCTGATGCCCCAATCAAGGCTCTTATTATTGACTCATGGTTTGACAATTATTTAGGTGTGGTTTCTTTAATTCGTGTTATTGATGGTGAAATTAAAGCCAAAACCAAGATTAAAGTTTTTTCTAATGGTGAAGATCACTTGGTAGATGAGGTTGGTGTATTTACCCCTAAGCGTACAAAAACAGAAAGTCTTAAGGCTGGTGAGGTTGGTTTTTTAATTGCTAGTATTAAGAATATTGATGGAGCTCCTGTAGGTGACACTATAACAGGTGCTAAAGACTCCACATTAGAGCCGCTAGAAGGATTTAAGCCGGTTCAGCCAAGAGTGTTTGCAGGACTATTTCCAATATCCGGAGAGGATTATGAAAAATTCCGTGATGCTTTAGCAAAATTGCGTCTAAATGATGCAGCACTACAATATGAGCCAGAGAACTCTGACGCGTTAGGATTTGGATTTCGCATCGGATTTTTAGGTTTGTTGCATATGGAAATTATTCAAGAGCGCTTAGAGCGTGAATATGATCTTGATTTAATTACCACCGCACCTACAGTTATTTATGAAATTGTTGATACTAAAGGTGGAGTACATAGAGTTGATAGCCCATCAAAAATGCCAATAAATCAATCAATAGCCGAATTCAGAGAGCCAATTATTACTGCTAATATTCTAGTTACTGATGAATATGTTGGTGCGGTAATTAGTCTATGTGTGGAAAAACGAGGAGTGCAAAAAAATATCACCTATATGGGTAGGCAGGTATCACTTGTATATGAATTACCGCTTAATGAGGTTGTATTAGATTTCTTTGACAGGCTTAAATCTGTATCGCGTGGATTCGCATCTATGGATTATCAATTTGAACGTTACCAAGAATCTGACCTTATTCGCCTAGATATTATGATTAATGGTGAAACGGTTGACGCTCTAGCACTTATTATTCATCGTGAAGACTCTGTACGCAAAGGTAGAGAAATTGCAGAAAAGATGAAAGAATTAATCCCGCGTCAGATGTTTGATGTGGCTATTCAGGCTTGTATCGGATCTAAGATTATTTCTCGTACTAATGTTAAAGCCCTAAGAAAAAATGTAACTGCAAAATGTTATGGCGGTGATGTGTCACGTAAGCGTAAATTGCTTGATAAGCAGAAAAAAGGTAAAAAGCGTATGCGTAGTGTTGGTAGGGTGGATATCCCTCAAGAAGCCTTTCTAGCGGTCCTACATATTGACTAAATAAAAGTGCTTACCTGTTACTTAGGTTAGCAATCTTTCTAAAACAAATTTAGAGCCAAAATAAGCAATCACCAAAAGCCCAAATCCAAATTGTGTTGCTATTGTGGCTTGCTTACCCCTCCAGCCAAATATTTTTCTACCAGATATTAGTATGGCAAAAACAATCCAAGCAACAATTGATAAAATTGTTTTGTGTGCTATTTGTTGTTGGAATAAATCATCAATAAATATAAACCCTGTTATTAATGACAGGGTTAGTAAGTAAAAACCAATTCTTAAGCTCTGAAACAATAATGCCTCCATAGTTTGCAAAGGCGGTAGTTTATTAATAAAGCCATTAATTTTGTGCTCATGCAAGTGTTGATCTTGAATTTTCAGTAGTATGGATTGGCATACTGCTAGTGCAAGAAGGGCATATGCAGTAATGGATAAAAATACATGCGAGGCAATACTTAGTGGAATTACTTTTTCATCAGTATCAGGAAACAAAAGACTAAAAGCAAGTACTGCTGCAACTATTGGATAGACTAAAATTCCTAGAGCGTGTACAGCTTTTGAGGTTGACGAAATAAACAATAGAGCTGCAATTAACCACGCTACAAAAGACGCACTATTTGCCAGTCCAAATACAATTCCTTCTGAATTCCAAAAATTAGTAAAGTTAAGTGCATGTGTAATAATTGCAAAACTAATTAATAAAGTGATAGTCTGGTAATGTTGATGCTGTACTTTATTTTTAGTGAAATAGCGCGCTAGCAGTAATGTTGAGAGCAAATATGCACTAATAGTAAGGTAAGATAAAATCATCTATATATATAATTAATATAAAGGTTATATAATACGATACTTTTAGTACAATTTTTTGAAAAAATGTTTGATAATTTAACTGATCGCCTTTCCAATAGTTTTAAAGCCTTACAAGGTAAAAACAAACTCTCTGAAGCTAACATAAAAGAAGCTATTCGTGAAGTGCGTCGAGCACTACTTGAAGCTGACGTTGCGCTAGATGTAATCAAGGTATTTCTTGATCAGGTGCAAACCAAAGCTTTAGGTCTTAAGGTTTCAGAAGGTCTGACTCCTCATCAGGCTTTTGTTAAGCTAGTAGAGGGTGAGCTTACTGAAATTATAGGTGGTGAGAATAAAACTCTAGATTTAAAAACACAGCCTCCAGCAGTAGTAATGGTAGCCGGCCTTCAAGGTGCTGGTAAGACCACCTCAATTGCTAAACTTGCACGCTATTTAAAGGAGCGTGAAAATAAAAAGGTATTAGTTGTAAGTGCTGACGTTTATCGTCCTGCTGCAATTGACCAGTTAGAAGTTCTAGCTAATCAAGTTGAGGTTGATTTTTTCCCTTCTAATATAAACGAAAAGCCTGAAAAGATTGTTGCTTCTGCAAAAAAACATGCACAAAAACAATTCCATGATGTTTTATTAGTTGATACCGCTGGTCGACTGCATGTAGATGCAGAAATGATGAGTGAAATCAAGGCACTACAAAAGAAAGTAAATCCAGTTGAAACTTTGTTTGTAGTAGATTCTATGACTGGCCAAGATGCCGCTCATACTGCTAAGTCTTTTGCAGATGCGCTGCCTTTAACTGGTGTAATTCTAACTAAAACTGATGGTGATGCGCGTGGTGGTGCAGCGCTTTCAGTTCGTCATATCACTGGTAAACCAATTAAATTTTTAGGTGTTGGTGAAAAAATTGATGCACTAGAACCATTCCATCCTGATCGTGTAGTTTCTCGTTTATTGGGTATGGGTGATGTGCTTTCATTGGTTGAAGAGATATCTCGCAAGGTTGATCATAAAAAAGCTGAAAAATCAGCTAAGAAAATGGCAAAAGGTCGATTTGATCTTGAAGATATGCGTGATCAATTGTTACAAATGGAGCAAATGGGTGGCATGGAGGCATTAATGGATAAAATGCCAGGTATGGGTCAAATCCCACAAAGTGTTAAAAACCAAGCAATGGGATCAGTAGAAACCAAAAAAATGGTGGCCATTATTAATTCAATGACGCCAAAGGAAAGATCACACATTAAATTGATTAAAGGTTCACGCAAAAACCGAATTGCTAGAGGTTCTGGTACCAGTCCCCAGGCGGTTAATAAACTACTCAAACAGTTTGAAAAAATGCAAAAACAAATGAAAAAAATGGGTGGTAGCAAAATGAAAAAAATGATGGCCAAGATGGCTGGCATGCAAGGTGAAGAGGGCGGTATGCCTCAAGGAATGCCGGATTTATCAAAAATGAAACTACCTGGTATGGGTGGTGGCAATAAATTTCCATTTTAATCATTGATATTGGATTATTTCACAACACAAACTCAACTAAAGTTAATTGAAACTGGTGAGACGTTCGTCAGTTTATTTGTTGAATTAACAATTTTATTTATTGGTATTAGTTATTTAGTTGCGTTAATTAATCAAAAAATTTCTCCAGAAAAAATTCAAAAAATATTAGGTACGCGCAAAGGCAAGGGTTACTTTGTATCTGCAGCTCTAGGAGCTGTTACTCCATTTTGTAGTTGCTCCACAATTCCAATGTTAATTGGGCTTTTAAAAGCTAGAGCTGGATTTGGTCCAGTTATGACATTTTTATTTACTTCGCCATTACTTAATCCAATTGTAATTGTTTTATTTATTCCAGTTTTGGGGGTGCGTGTAACTATTATTTATGCACTTTTAGCGCTAAGTATCTCGATTATTGCCGGAGTGTTGTTGCAGTATTTTAATTTTGAGCGTTATGTTAAGCAAGAGTTGATATCAACAGGTAAAGAGAGTGGATCTTGTTGCTCAAGTGTAGATAGTGAAAGTAGTTGTTGCGAAGATAACAATAATTTAAGTGACTGTTGTTCTAACAAGGAAGAGTCAAATTGTTGTGAAACTAACAATGAATCGGTTAGTTGCTGCTCTACTGAGGGGCAGACTGGTTGTTGTGATGAACCTAGCTCTACAATGTCACAGCCAAGTTTGTACCAATTAGCTTGGGTGGAAAGCTGGGTACTGTTTAAAACTATGATGCCGTATATGTTTGTATCTATGATTATTGGTGCGTTTGTGCATGGATTTGTGCCTACTGATTTTTTTACTGAAGTTGCAGGAAAGGACAATCCAGCAGCTATTCCAGCGGCTGCTTTGGTTGGTATACCGCTTTATATTCGTGTTACTGCGCTTATACCGTTAATTGGATCGTTTGTTGCTAAAGGTGTGAGTATTGGTGCAGTAATGGCACTGGTTATTGGTAGTGGCGGCGCAAGCTTGCCAGAGGTAATTTTATTAAAGAAATTATTTAAATGGCCACTGTTATTTGCATTTTTAAGTGTGATTTTCACTATGGCAATAGTAGGTGGCTTTACTTTTAATGTGCTGATTGGTTAAAAATTTTACAAACCTCAGCACAGCAGAAGAAAAAAAGACTAAATTACTTTATGCGGTATCGTGCAGATTGAGCGTGAGCTTGCAGGCCTTCGCCATCGGCTAGCGTTGCAGCAATATTACCTAAAATATTAGCACCTTCATCAGACACCATAATCAAACTTGACTTCTTTTGAAAATCATACACTCCAAGTGGTGAGGAAAAGCGTGCAGTTCCAGAAGTTGGTAGAACATGATTTGGTCCAGCACAGTAATCGCCCAAAGACTCACAAGTATGGCGACCCATAAAGATTGCACCTGCATGTTTTATATTATCAAGCATGGACTCTGGGTCTTCAACCGATAATTCTAAATGTTCTGGTGCGATTTGATTTGATATTGCAACAGCTTCATCCATATCTTTGGTTTGGATTAGTGCTCCACGATCTTTTAATGCGGTAGCAATTATTTCTTTGCGTTCCATGGTTGGTAATAATTTAGCAATACTTGCTTCCACTTCATTAATAAAATCAGCGTCCGGACAAAGCAGGATGGATTGTGCATCCTCATCGTGTTCAGCTTGAGAGAACAAATCCATAGCAATCCAATCAGGATTAGTTTTTCCGTCACAAATAATTAGAATTTCGCTAGGACCAGCAATCATATCGATGCCTACTTGGCCAAATACTACGCGTTTAGCTGTAGCTACATAGATATTTCCCGGCCCAACAATTTTGTCTACTTTTGGAATGGTTTGAGTGCCATATGCTAGTGCGGCAACGGCTTGCGCACCACCTACAGTAAATACAGTATCCACACCAGATATATAAGCTGCAGCTAGCACTAGTTGGTTGGTTATTCCATTAGGGGTAGGAACTACCATGATCAACTCTTCAACACCAGCTACTTTGGCTGGAATAGCATTCATTAAAACTGAAGAAGGGTAGGCCGCTTTACCACCAGGGACATACAAACCAACACGATCAAGTGGGGTAATTTTTTGACCCAACATAGTGCCATCATTCTCGCGATAACTCCAAGTTTCTTGTAGTTGCCTTTCATGATAGATTTTTACTCGATCTGCTGCGGTTTTAAGTGCATTTTTATCTTTATCGTCTAATGTGTTAAAAGCTTCTTTTAGTGCACCTGATTCAATAGTAAGTTCAGACATACTGTTAGCATTGACACCGTCAAACTTAGCCGAATAGTTAACCAATGCATCATCACCATCTTTACGAATATTGGCGATAATATCATCTACTGTTTTAGCAACATCAGCATTAGAAACACTTTCCCAAGCTAACAGGTCTGATAGCTTGTCTTGAAAATCTTCTTGTGATGATAATAATTTAGTAATCATAAGTTGTCTTCTATTGCTTCAACCCAGTTTTTAATTTGTAGGTTTTTGGTTTTGAATGAGGCAGAGTTAACTACCAAGCGTGAGCTAATATTTTCAATGTGATCTAGAGGTATAAGGCCGTTAGCTTTTAAAGTATTGCCTGTATCAACTAAGTCCACAATACAGTGTGATAATCCAACTACAGGGGCAAGCTCCATTGCACCGTATAGTTTTATAACTTCACACGATTGACCCTTGCTTTCAAAATAATTTCTAGCAGAATTAACGTATTTAGTGGCAACCTTAAGTATGTTTTGTTCTAGTTGTTTGTCAGATGTAGCTGCAACCATTAGCTTACACTTAGCAATACCTAAGTCTAGCAGCTCAAACAAACCATTTGCTCCATGCTCTAGAAGTACATCTTTACCAGCAATACCGATATCAGCAGCTCCATGTTGCACAAAAACAGGCACATCAGTAGCGCGTATAATAATTACCTTGACATCATCAAGATTAGTATCAAGGATAAGCTTGCGTGAATTTAGCTCTTCATTAGCAATTTCTAATCCAGCTTTCTTTAATAATGGTAGAGTTTGATTTAAAATTCTACCTTTTGATAATGCAATAGTTAGCATAAGCTTTAATCCTGTATGCGCTCAATGTTTGCGCCCAATAGTTTTAATTTCTCTTCAATAGTTTCATAACCACGATCTAAGTGGTACACGCGTTCAATAGTACTTGTGCCTTTAGCCGCAAGAGCCGCTAAAACCAATGAGGCCGAAGCTCTAAGGTCAGTTGCCATTAAATTTGCGCCAGTAAGCGATTTTACACCTTTGCAAACAACGGTGTTGCCTTCTAAAGTTAGATCTGCACCCATACGCGCAAGCTCTGGAATGTGCATAAAGCGGTTTTCAAATATAGTTTCAGTTATAGTACTGTGCCCATCTGCAATAGTGTTTAATGCGGTAAATTGCGCTTGCATATCTGTAGGGAAGTTTGGGTAAGCACTAGTTTTAACATTAACAGCCTTAGGTCTCTTGCCGTTCATATTAAGGGTTATTGAGTTTTTAGTGGATTTAATATTTGCCCCAGTTTCTATTAGTTTTCCAATAATAGAGCGCATTGATTGATGGCGTACATTTTTAACTGTAATGCTGCCACCAGTAATAGCTGCTGCAACGAGATATGTCCCCGCCTCAATTCTATCAGGGCAAACCGCGTAACTAACTCCTGATAATTTATCAACACCTTTAATGGTGATAATTGCAGTACCAGCTCCAGATATTTTTGCCCCCATTTTTATAAGGCAATTAACCAGGTCTACAATTTCTGGCTCTTGTGCTGCATTGCTGATAACAGTTGTGCCTTTTGCAATTGTAGCTGCCATAATAATGTTTTCAGTAGCAGTTACGCTCACCTGTTCAAAATATACTTCTGTGCCAATTAACCCTTCAGCTTCAGCATAAATATATCCGTTTTTTACTTCTATTGTGGCGCCAAGATCTTCCAATGCTTTAAGATGTAAGTTAACAGGTCTAGCACCAATAGCACAACCACCTGGTAGCGATATTTTTGCTTTACCATATTTTGCTAACATAGGTCCTAGTGCTAATATTGATGCACGCATAGTTTTAACCAAGCTGTATTCCGCAGTTAGTTTGGTTAGTTTTGATGAGTCTATAAAAATAGAGCTGTCTGATTCTAGAACAAATTCAGACCCCATATCCATTAACAATCTAAGTGTGGTTGATACATCACTTAGATGTGGGGTGTTGGTTAGTGTTACTGGTGAGTCTGCTAGTATTGAGGCGAATAAAATTGGTAAGGATGAGTTTTTTGATCCGGCAATTTTAATACTGCCATTTAATGGCTGAGCACCCTTAATGATAAGCTTGTACACTATTTATTTTTTATAGTTTTTTTAGTTTATTTAACTTTTTCTCTGACTTTTTAATCAAACTTTCAACACCTTTACGCTTAATGTGTGAATTAAATTGGGCGCTATAGTTTTTAACAATGCTAACTCCAGAAAACACGAGATCGTAAACATGCCAAGAGTTAAGTCTAATCATTTTTAGTGAGATTATTATAGGTTTTGGATTATCATTAATATTAACAATTAGCTTGACTATTGCTTTATTATCCTTACGTTTAACTTTTGGATCTACTGCAATTTTAACTGTATCCAGCTTATCATAGCTAGATAGGATACTAACGTAGTCTTGGATTAGGGATTCAGAAATATAGTTTTGAAAAAACTTTTTTTGGTTAACATCTAAATTACTCCAATGCTTGCTAAGTGCAATTTTGGTAGAAACTCCCATAGCAATATTTGGTAATAATTTTATACGGATTAGAGCTTCAACATTTTCTGGGGTTGCCTTATTTTGTTTTTTCAGCTCTTTTAACGAGCTTAGGGCATCCACCATAATGTTCAGTGCTGCAGAGTTAGGCGGATCGATAATATTTACTATATTTTTACTAATATTTTCCGTATCTGGTGCTTTATTGACTGCTAAAGCAGTACTCATGTGCAAAATAGATAATATAATTAATAGTGATTTGATCATTGTTTTTAAATGAGAAATTAATGAGTCATTATTTTACCTCCTTAAGATTTTTTTGTACAGATGACAATTAAAGAAAAGATAAAAAATTTAACAAGCTCTACAGGGGTCTATCAGATGCTTGATAAGAGGGATCTGGTTATTTATGTAGGTAAAGCTAAAAACCTAAAAAAAAGAGTGTCTAGCTATTTTGCTAAAGAGCATCATAATGATGATAAAACTAGAGCTTTGGTTGCAAATATAAAAGATTTTAAAGTTATTGTAACTGTTACTGAAACTCAGGCATTGTTGTTGGAAAGTGAGTTAATTAAACTCAACAATCCTAGATACAATATTTTATTAAAAGATGCAAAAAGCTATCCATATATTTATATAACTAATGATAAACACCCTAGAATTGGATTTTATCGTGGCAGTAGAAGTGAAAAATATCAATTTTTTGGCCCGTACCCGTCAGCCAATGTAGTTAGAGAGTCTCTAGATCTATTAAAAAAGATATTTAAAGTTCGTGGTTGTACCAATGCAACATATAGATCCAGATCACGTCCTTGTTTAGAGTATCAAATAGGCTTGTGTAGTGCCCCGTGTGTGGGGAAAATTAGCAATGATAATTACACTCAAGACGTTAGAATGGCCTCTCTTTTTCTATCCGGGAAAGGCAAGAAAACCTTGGATAAAATTTCAGAAAAAATGCAATTAGCGTCCGAGATTCAAGATTTTGAGCTTGCAGCAAGACTGCGAGATCAGTTGATTGATTTGCGCATAATTCAAGAGCAGCATAGCTCTAAATCTATGGGGGATATGGATGTTGTTAGCATTGTTGAGCAAGATCACACTCATGGTGTTGAAGTTTTATTTGTGCGTTCTGGTAAACAGATTGCTCAAGAGTTTGTTATGCCTAAAAATTCAAAAGGTAAAAACTTAGAAAAAGTATTGGAAGCATTTTTGCCACTTTATTATTTAGGTAAAGACACTCCTAAGCAAATACTTGTAAATCATAAACTAGGCGATAAAAAAATTATATCTTCGGCTCTTAATACTAATATTATTGACAGTCCACAAAAAGACAAAAAGCATTTTCTTGATATTGCTACTCTTACTGCCAAAGAGGAGCTTAATCAATACTTGGTTTCAAAATTTACTAAACACTCACAATTGCTACATTTGCAAAAAACTCTCAATCTTAAAAAACTGCCAAATATTATGGAGTGTTTTGATATTAGTCATATGATGGGTGAGGCGACTACAGCCTCTTGTGTGGTGTTTGAAAAAGGCTTGCCAAAAGTGGCTAAATATCGTCAATTTAATATTAAAGATATAACTCCAGGAGATGATTATGCAGCTATGAGGCAGGTGATTTTTAGGAGGTACTCTAAGGCTTTAAAAGATGACAGTCCTATGCCTGATATTGTATTTATTGATGGTGGTTTGGGTCAGCTTAATCAGGCGGTAATGGTAATGAATTCAATTGGGGTTGATGATGTACAATTAGTCGGAATTGCAAAAGGAGAGGGTAGAAAGGCGGGGCTTGAAACCCTTATTATTATTGAGAATAATAAAGTTAATAAAATTAACTTGCCGCCACACGATCAAGCCTTGTTGTTAGTGAACCATATTCGTGATGAGTCACATAGATTTGCTATCAAAAATCATAGAAAAAAACGTGGAAAAAAACGCACAACTTCGCCACTTGAAAATATTAATGGCATAGGCAAGATGCGCAGAGAGGCATTACTTAATTATTTTGGCGGATTACAAGAGATTCAAAAAGCCAGTATTGCAGAGATTCAAAAAGTAAGTGGCATTAATCTTATGTTAGCGACTAAAATAGCTGCAAGTTTTAAAAAATAATTACACAAATATTTATGTTTATTAGAATTTTATTTATTGCACTTCTTGTTGGATATTTTATTTGGATTGTAAATAAAAAACTTCTTAATAATAATATCGCTCTTGCTAGGGTTATAGCTGCAACTTTAGTTGTAACTAGCTTAGTATATTTAATTCTTGGAAGCTTGTCGTATTTAATTGAGGGTTTTTAGACTCTTTTAAAAAGTAACAATGTATCAAGGTGCTGGGTGTTTTTTATCACCCTCTCTGGTACGTTTACTAGTATTGATAAATTTGAGGCTTCCCATACTGGCAGGTCGCGCATATGGTCTCCCATATAATCAAACCCTTTGTTACCAAAACGCTCAATTAGTTTGTTGGCTTTATTATGTGATGAAAGGTTGAAGTCTTTATTGCTAGCCATAACATCGTCAAATATCTGTAGATGCTTGGCAACTGCAAAAGCATAATATTTATGTGATGCTGTTGCTAGAACAATCTCTGATCCTTGTTTTTTACGCTCATTGATATAATCGATAGTGTGTTGAATATATGGCAGTTCTTGTATATTAATAGAGCAGTGTTTTATTAATTTATCTTTAAGATATCCCTTGCCTTTTAATAGCCAAAAGGGGTATATAAATATCAACAATGGATTGCTTTTTAATGACCTTATGGATGATTCGTATAACAGGTCAGTGTTAATTAAGGTGTGATCCAGATCTACAATTAAAGGAGTGTTGTTTTTCATTCTAATTCGCTCCATTTTTCATAGTATCTTTCAAGATCTGATTCTAGTCTTGATAGTTTAATTAATGCATCTTGAGATTCGTCTGTTTTAAAAAACTCTGGATCAGATAATTGCAGTTGAATTTCCCCGATTTCTATTTCAGCTTTTTCAATTTTATTAGGCAATTGTTTTAATTCTTGTTGTTGTTTGTAGTTAAGTTTTTTACTACTATTGTTGCTTTTAATGATAGCTTTTGGTTTAGATCTGGATTTCTCTTTTTTATCTAAAATGTCTTGCTTTTGAATTAAATAGTCATCATAACCGCCGGCATATTGATTAATAATACCATCTCCATCCATAACTATTGTTGAGCCAACAACGTTATTTAGAAATGTTCTATCATGAGATATTAGTATTAATGTTCCATTGTAATCCACCAGCATCTCCTCTAACAATTCTAAGGTTTCAACATCAAGGTCGTTGGTAGGCTCGTCAAGCACTAGTAAGTTGGCTGGTTGCGATAGTATTTTTGCCAGCATTAAGCGATTTTTCTCACCACCAGAAAACATTCTAATTGGTGCCATGGCTTGTTTTCCAGTAAATAAAAATTGTCGTAAATATCCAATTATGTGTTTACTTTTTCCGCCAATATCGATCCTCTCTCTGCCCTCAGATACAAAGTCCATAGCCTTCATATTTGGATCAAGATTCTCACGCATTTGGTCAAAATAGGCGAGTTTTATAGTTTTAGAGCGACGAATTGAGCCACTGTTCGGTTTTAGCTCATCAAGCAAGAGTTTAATAAATGTTGATTTGCCTGCTCCATTACCACCTATGACTCCAATTTTCTCGCCTTTTAGTACCAGCATAGAGAAATTTTCTATTAGCTTTAATCCAGCAATTTGGTAGTTTATTTTTTTAACTTCAAATACTAATTTGGAAACCCTGTTCTCATCATCAAGTGCATGAATTTTTACATTCCCTTGTTTTTTGCGCCTGTTGATAAATGACTTTCTCATATCCTCTAGAGCCCTGACTCTACCTTCATTACGAGTACGCCTAGCTTTTATTCCCTGACGAATCCAAGTTTCTTCTTGTGCTAGTTTCTTATCAAACCTAGCGTTTGCTAAATCTTCAGCATGAAGCTGTTCATCTTTGCGTTTTACGTAATCAACATAACCACAATCAAATACTGCCAAATTGCCACGATCTAGATCAAAAACTTTATTAACAATGCCTTTAACAAAAGAACGGTCATGACTAATAAGAACAAGCGTGCCGTGATATTCTTTAAGCATTCTTTCTAAGTCAAGAATAGCAGTGATATCCATATGGTTGGTAGGCTCGTCAAGTAACAACACATCTGGCTCTTGAATTAGCGCTTTAGCCAGCATTACTCGCCTTCTCCAGCCACCAGAGAGGGTTGAGAGTATAGTGTTGCCGTTTAGCGCAAATCTATTAAGAATAGCCTCAATTTTGTGCAAGTATTGCCAAGCATCTAACTGCTCAATTTGTCCTTGTAATTCTCCAGCTTTATCAAGATCATTATTATTAACAAAGTGCTGATATTTTGTAATTATTAGACCAATTTCTCCAAGGCCTTCAGCCACTATATCGAATAAATTTTTCTCATTGTCTTGTGGTGGGGTTTGTTCAAGATAGCTGATTTTTGTACTATTTTTAACTTTTAGCTTTCCATCATCGGCATCAATTGTTCCAGCCAAGACACGCATAAAAGTAGATTTTCCTTCACCATTACGTCCAATCAGTGCAATCTTATCGCCCTTTAGGATTGTTGCGCTAATCTCGTTAAGTATTGGCTTATCAGAAAAGCTAAGGGAAATATTATCTAGGGTGATAAGTGGCATGGGTTAAAATTAAACTTTTTAATAAATTGCTTTTTGTATGCGTCATTTTATTCGTTTTATGTTGTTATTTTGCTTAATTCAGTTAAGTTATGCTGAAAGCATTGAGGCAAAGGTTTTTTCTAATAATTCGCAAGAGTCTCGCTATCGATCGCTGATAGATGAAATTCGCTGTCCTGTTTGTCAAGGGCAAAGTATTGGTGGGTCAAATGCTGCACTGGCTAAAGACTTACGTGAACAAGTTAGAACAATGATTATCAAAGATAGTAGTGATGACGATATTCGTAAATTTATGACTGACAGATATGGTGACTTTGTAGTATTCAAGCCTCCAGTAAATCAGTCTACATATTTATTATGGTTTGCACCCTTTGCATTTCTAGTGCTGGGTTTGATATTTTTTATTAGATCACTAAAATCTAAGAAAAAGACCACAGAGCAGCAATCTATAGATACAAGTAAAGCCAAGGATCTTCTAAAGTGACACAGTGTTTTGAGCTGTCAATAAATACTAAAGGACGCAAGGCAGTAGAGATAACCCAAGTAATTAATAAAAAATTATTACAGCTTGATGATAACTACCTAGTTGCACATGTGTTTGTCAAACATACTTCTGCATCTTTAATAATTACTGGCAATGAGGATCCAAATCTTTTAGTTGACATTGAGAATTATCTGCAAAAAAATATAATTGATGCCGACTCAAATTACAAACACAATAATGAAGGTGACTTTGACACCTCTGGACATATTAGAACAATATTAACTGGAGAGAGTAAGACTATTCCAATTGCCAATAAAGAGCTTAATCTTGGTAAATACCAAGGTTTATTTTTATATGAGCATAGAGCTGGGGAAAACAGCAGAAATGTAGTTGTAACTGTTTTATGAATTCTGAGATAGAATTAAGTAATTTAATGGTTGAGGCGTACTCATATCAAAAGAATGGTGAACTTTCAAAAGCTATTCAGACATGGAATGCGCTATTATCTCACCCGTCATCTGATCAGAGCTTAAAGGCAAATGCGCATTTGAGTTTAGGCAATTTGCATCAACTACAAGGCAATGACGATCTTGCCATTGAAAGTATGTCAAATGCAATCAAAGCCAATCCAAATAGTAGCGAGGCTTATTATTGTTTGGCTTATTTAGAGCAAGAAAAAGAATCTTTTGAATCTGCTATTGCTTATTTTGAAAAAGCCTTAGCTTTAAATAATACTGATAGTGGTGCATTTAACAATTTGGGTAATTGTTATGATCGTATTAATAAGACTGATGAGGCTATTAATTCTTATACAAAAGCCATTAATCTTGACGAGAGTTATATTGCTGCTATTTACAATCGTGGTAATGCATACAGCAAGATTGGCAATGACAAGCTAGCATTAAAAGATTTAAATAAAGCCATTGAATTAGACGCAAATTTTTACCAAGCCTATTATAATCGTGGCACACTCTTTGCTCGTATGGGAAAATTAGCAAATTCAGAGCAAGATTTAAATAAGGCAAAAATATTAGCACAACAAGAATTAGAGCATTCTTCTAGCGATAATAAACATTAAGGGATATAAAGGTGAGCAATCAAGACGACAACAAATTAATAAATGAAAGAAGAGCGAAATTATCTGCACTAAGAGAGGCGGGCAATCCATTTATTAATGATTTCAAACCTGGAAATTTAGCTATAGATATTTTGGCTGAATTTGACAGCCTTACCAAAGAAGACCTGGAAGAGAAAAAAATAGAAGTATCTGTAGCAGGGCGCATAATGCTTAAGCGTGTTATGGGTAAAGCTAGCTTTGCAACATTGCAAGACTCTAGCGCACAAATTCAACTATTTGTAACTCGTGATGAATTGCCAGAAGGTTTTTACAATGAGCAGTTTAAAAAGTGGGATATTGGTGATATTGTTGGTGCCAAAGGCACTTTATTTAAAACCAATGTTGGTGAGTTGTCAGTACGTGTTAATGATATTAAATTACTAACCAAATCATTGCGCCCATTGCCTGAAAAGTTTCACGGATTATCTGATCAAGAAATTCGATACCGTCAACGCTATGTTGATTTAATTACTAATGAAGATGCAAGAAATACTTTTAAGTTGCGCTCTAAAATTGTTAGTTATATTCGTAATTTCTTTAGTGATAATGATTTTATTGAGGTAGAAACCCCAATGCTTCAAACTATCCCTGGTGGTGCTACAGCAAAACCATTTGAAACTCATCATAATGCACTTGATATAGATATGTACTTGCGTATTGCCCCAGAGTTGTATTTAAAGCGTTTGATTGTTGGGGGCATGGATAGAGTGTTTGAAATTAATCGTAATTTTAGAAATGAGGGCTTGTCTACTAGGCACAATCCTGAGTTTACTATGATTGAATTTTATCAAGCATATGCCACTTATCACGACATTATGGATTTAACTGAAAATCTATTCCGCGGTATTGCAATTGATGTGTGTGGTAATGCCAATATCCACTATCAAGGTGATGAGTTTGATTTTTCTAAAGAATTTGATCGTATTAGTGTGTTTGATTCAATTCTTAAATTTAACCCTAATTTAACCGCAGATGATTTAAGTGAAGACAATGCTAAAAATACTGCTGAAAAATTTGGCATACAAGTTAAAGACAACTGGGGTTTAGGCAAGATTCAAATTGAAATTTTTGAGGCAACAGTTGAAGAAAGACTTATGCAGCCAACCTTTATTACTGAGTACCCAACAGAGGTTTCACCGCTTGCTCGTCGTAATGATGACAACCCATTTATCACTGATCGTTTCGAGCTATTTATTGGCGGTAGAGAAATCGCTAACGGCTTCTCTGAGTTGAATGATGCTGAAGATCAGGCTGAAAGGTTTAAGGCCCAAGTAGCTGAAAAAGATGCAGGAGATGATGAAGCTATGCATTATGATGCTGATTATATTCGCGCATTGGAATATGGTATGCCACCTACAGCGGGTGAGGGTATTGGTATTGATCGTTTGGTAATGCTATTTACCAACTCTGCGTCCATTAGGGACGTTCTTCTGTTTCCACATATGCGTCCTGAAGTTAAATAATATGTCTTAAAGTTAAGTAACAGGGCAATTTGACCAGTAAAAAGTACAACAATTAACTTGTGTTAATGTTTTAATTTTGGTTTTTAGGTAGCATTAATTCCAAATATTTTTACTCTTGGAGAATGTGTGTGAAAAAGACGATTTTAATACTAACAGCGTTACTAATATTTATACCAATAACAAATTTAAGCGCTAATACATTCGCACAAGAAAACTTAGAAGAAAGCCGCGCTTTGTCTAAAGGTTTATTCTCAAAATTAAAACACGCACTAGTAACGGGAATGAAAGAGGGAGGTCCAACTGCAGCTATTGCAGCCTGTTCTCAAAAAGCCCAGGCAATAACAGATAGAGCCTCTAATGCTCGTAAAGGCATAAAAGTTAGACGCACCAGCTTAAGACTACGTAATCAGAAAAATGCTCCAGACGCATGGGAGATCAAAGGGCTGGAGCAATTCGAGGCTAGAGTGGCAGCTGGAGAGAGTATGAAAGATATGGAATATTTCAGTGTTGTCGGCAGTAATGGTAATAAACAATTTCGCTATATGAAGGCTATACCAGCAAGCAAGCCTTGTATGGTTTGTCATGGTGAATTAGTATCTTTAGATGTTCTAAAACTTATACGTGCTATATATCCACTAGAACAAGCAACCGGATTTAAACCGGGTGACCTAAGAGGAGCTTTCTCTGTAACTAAGAATATCGACTAAAGTTAGATATATAAGATTTCTTGGGGGATAGGTAGTGGTTAAATTTATCAGATTATTTGTTGTTTTACTTTTAGTACTATTTCATGGTGTCAATGTTTATGCTGCAAGTAATAATGCATCATTAGATGTACATCCAGCTAAAAAAATTGTTCCTAATAAAGACTGTCATAAGTGTCATTCAGATGAAGATGAAAAATATGAAACTCTTGATGACGATGAAGAGACAGAGGTTTATATTTATGTTGATGAGAACAAGTTTAAAGATAGTGTTCATGGCAAACAAAACTGTGTAGGTTGTCATAGCAATATTGAAGAAAAATATCACCAAGAAAGACCAGAGATTAGCGTAAGTTGCATTAAGTGTCATAAAGAAGAGTTAAAAAAACAAGAAGATAAAACTACTTCAAAGTACGAAAGACTAAGCGTGGTTATGAAACAGGTTGATAGCTATATGGGGTCTGTGCATGCGCGTCCTAGTATGGAGGATCAATCAAAAACTAATGCAACTTGTTATGATTGTCATGAGCCACATAATATCGGAGCCCTTGGTAGCGAAGCTCGATCCGATCATCGTCTAGATAACCCGCAAGTGTGTGGAAAATGTCATGAAAAACAAAAAGATGAATACTCAACATCTATTCACGGTAAAGAAGTATTAGAAAATAAAAATGCTGATGCTGCAGTTTGTTCTGATTGTCATACTACTCATAATATTGATTCAACAGAAAAAGACTCAACCAAACTAGCGGTTACTAAAAATTGCGGTAGTTGTCATGAGAAATCACTAGATACTTATATATCCTCTTATCACGGTCAGGTTAATCAACTTGGCTTTACCAATACTGCAAAATGTTATGATTGTCATGATTCTCATGCACTGAAAGCTGTTGATGATCCAACATCTAGCGTTCATATTAATAATCGTTTAGAAACATGTAACAATTGTCATGAAGATGCACCTGAGGGCTTCCTTGATTTTTATGCTCATGGTAATGCCGATGATTATGAGAAGTATCCAGACATTTGGATTGTAACTAAGTTTATGAATTTGCTTATTATTGGGGTTTTCTTATTCTTCTGGACTCATGTGCTTTTATGGTTCTATAGAGAATTTAAAGATCGCAGAGCAGGGAAAGGCTATGTTGCCCCAGCTGGAGAAGTGTCACTTTACTTCCGTCGCTTTACTTTGACCTGGAGAATTGTTCACTTGTTATTTGCTGTTAGCACTATGACTCTTGTACTAACTGGATCCACGCTACTTTTCTCTCATACTCAATGGGCGGTATTTGTTATTAATTTCATTGGTGGTCCTGAAGTTGAGGCAATCATACATAGAACTGCAGCGGTTACATGGCTGAGCGTATTTGTTGTGCATTTCCTAGTTGCAATATATACAGTTATTAAAGAGCGCAAGACATTTACTTGGTTTGGACCGACATCAATGGTTCCTAACTGGAAAGATCTAAAAGATGTTAAGGCTATGTTTAGTTGGTTCTTTGGTAAGTCTGAAAGGCCTGATTTTGATCGCTGGTCATACTGGCAAAAATTTGACTATTGGGCGCCATTCTGGGGTGCTGGAATCATTGGTTTTAGTGGCATGATGTTGTTTGCTCCGGAATTTACAGCATCATTCCTGCCTGGATATGTATTTAATATTGCCACTATTGTGCACGCAGAAGAGGCACTACTTGCAACTATTTTCTTGTTTTCTGTGCACTTCTTTAATGTGCATTTCCGTCCAGATAAATTCCCTATGAGTAATTCTATATTTACCGGTTTGGTGCCGCTTGATGAATACAAGCATGAGCATAAGATGGAGTATGAGCGCTTGAAAGCTAGTGGCGAGCTAGATAAACATATAGTTGAGCGCATGCCTAAAGGAATGCAAACTGGATCAAATATACTTACAGTGTTATTAATATTTTTTGGCTTAACACTACTAACTCTGGTGCTAATAGGTTATATTACTGGACTTTAATAAATTTAATAACTATTAATGAACAATATATTAACCGTTGATGGCCCAAGTGGTGTTGGCAAAGGTAGTGTTGCACGCATAATTGCACAAGAACAAAACTGGCATTTGCTCGACTCCGGGGCTATTTATCGAGCTTTTGCTCTGGCAGTTGATAGTAGGGGGATTGATATTACAGATGAGGGTTCACTGGAAACAGTTGCTCAAGAACTTGATCTTGAATTTAAAACTGAAAAAGATAGTGAACTTGTTAGTGTTTATCTTGATGGAGTTGATGTGTCAAAAACTCTACGCACCGAACAAACCGGAGAAATGGCCTCTAAAATTGCATCAATTGGCGTAGTTAGGGCTGCACTTTTAAAGCGTCAACAAGACTTTGCTAAACCACCGGGGCTTGTTGCGGATGGCAGAGATATGGGTACCACGGTTTTTCCAGATGCAAAATTTAAAGTTTTTCTAACTGCAAGCGCGCAAGAAAGAGCTAATAGACGCTTAAAACAATTGCAAGCTCAAGGCTATAAGGGTATAATCTCGCAAATCTTAGCAGACGTAGTGGCTAGGGATGAGCGTGATTCATCACGCAAACACTCCCCACTTAAGCCTGCAGAAGATGCTCTTGTCATTGATACTACTGAATTATCAATTGATGAGGTTATCACTCGAGTGAGTGATTTAATTAAAGCATAGGGCGGCCTAGGCTTTTTATAAATTAACCCGATAAACAGCCAACTTATACCGTTGTTGGATTATTTACCGGTCAATATCAAAATAAATAATATGTCAGAATCATTTGCTGAACTGTTTGAAAACAGTGTAGAACAACAAAACGTAAAAGTAGGTGCCTTATTAATGGGAACCATAGTTAGCCTTAACCGCGAAAAAGCGATTGTTAATGTTGGACTAAAATCAGAGGGTTTTATCTCTCTAGACGAATTCAAAAACCCACAAGGTGAATTAGAAGTTGAAGAGGGCGACGTTGTAGAAGTTGCTTTAAAGTCAATCGATGATGGCCTGGGTAATACACTATTGTCACATACAGACGCTAAGCGTATTAAGCTTTGGCAGTCACTTGAAACGGCAATGAACTCTAAAGAAAAAGTTACTGGTATTGTTACCGGTGCAGTTAAAGGTGGTTTGACGGTTGATATTGGTGTAGTTAAAGCATTCCTACCTGGATCATTGGTAGATGTACGTCCAGTTAAAGATTTCTCATACCTTACAGGTCAAGAAATTGAAGCTATCGTTATTAAGATGGACGAAGTTAGAAATAATATTGTTATTTCTAGAAAGGCAGTATTACAAGAAGCTAACTCTGCAGACAGAGAGGCTCTACTTGAAACTCTTGAAGAAGGTAAAGAAGTTGAAGGTATCGTTAAGAACCTTGCAGACTACGGTGCATTTGTTGATCTTGGTGGTGTTGATGGTTTACTACATATTACTGATATCTCTTGGCAGCGTGTTAATCACCCATCTGAGAAGCTTACAATTGGTGACAAGATCACAGTTAAGGTTCTTAATTACGATAAAGAGAAGATGCGTGTTTCATTAGGCCTTAAGCAGCTTACATCTAGCCCTTGGGATAATATTTCTGATCGTCTTCCTATTGGTAAGAAAGTACCTGGTACAGTTTCTAATCTTACAGATTATGGTGCGTTTGTGCGTATCGAAGATGGTGTTGAAGGTCTTGTTCACGTTTCAGAAATGGATTGGACAAATGCAAATGCACGCCCATCTAAGATTGTTAAACTTGGTCAAGAGGTTGAAGTTGTTGTATTAGATGTTCAAGAATCTAAGCACCGTATTTCACTATCTATGAAGCAAGCTCAAGAAAACCCTTGGGAAGCATTTGAAGCCACACATAACAAAGGCGATAAGATTGGCGTAACTGTTAAGTCAATTACTGACTTTGGTTTATTTGTTGGTCTTCCAGGCGGTATTGACGGCCTAATTCACTTGGCTGATATTTCATGGGACAAGCAATCTTCAGATCAACTAGTTTCAAGCTATTCAAAAGGTCAAGAGCTTGAGGTTGTAATTCTAAATATTGATTCTGAGAAAGAGCGTATTTCTTTAGGTATTAAGCAATTATCTGAAGATGACTTTATGCAGTATGCTACAGCAAACAAGAAAGGTTCAATTGTTAAAGGTGTTATTGCTGAAGTTGATCCAAGAGGTGCGGTAATTACTTTAGCTGACGATATTACTGGTTACCTGAAAGCTGGTGAGATTTCTCAAGAGCGTGTTGATGATGCAACTACAGTATTAAAAACAGGCACAGAAGTTGAAGTTGTTGTTATGAATATTGATAGAAGATCTCGTAACATTTCTGTAAGTATTAAAGCTAAAGATTCAGTTGAAGAGAAGGCAGCAATGGAGGATTACAATAAGCAATCTTCTGATTCAGCAACCAACTCTACATTTGGTGATTTACTGAAGGAAGCAAAAGATAAATAAATCTTTTTTAAAATAACTGTGCATTACTATGTGCAGTTATTTTTTTACCCTTTGGGGTATAAATCATGAAAAAAACTGATCTTATTTTAAACTTATCTAATAACTCTGATTTATCAAAAGTAGACTCTAAAGCTGCAGTTGAAGTTATTCTACAAGAATTAACTAATGCAATTGTTTCTGGAGAGGGAGTTGAGATTAGAGGCTTTGGTGGTTTTTACAAAAAACACCGTAAAGCTCGCTTAGGTATAAACCCAAAAACTAGTGAAAGAACACAAGTTTCTGAGAAATTTGTACCATTTTTTAAGCCAGGTAAGCTGCTTAAAGAAATGGTAAATAAAGTATAGTTTTTGATTGATTATTAAGATGTGATTAATGTATAATTTCACTTTTTTATGGGTCGTTAGCTCAGTTGGTAGAGCATCGGACTTTTAATCCGCTGGTCGAGCGTTCAAATCGCTCACGACCCACCATACTTTAAAAAGGATTCTTACGAGAATCCTTTTTTTTCGTATGTTGAAAAACTCTTATTAGTTGGTGTAATTCTATC
>PNQY01000178.1 GCA_002909145.1 Candidatus Thioglobus perditus | reverse complement strand
TTCCTTAAAAAACAAACTTACAGCAGATTTTACAAAGATGTTTTCAGAATTAGATGAGAACAAAGATGGATTAATAACTTCAGCTGAAGACTTTAATTTCACCAATGCACTTACTAATAATGAGGGCGACATTAATAAAGACGGAAGAGCATCTCTTGCAGAGTACACTGCTTTTAGTATAAAAACTACTGTTCAAGATGCTATTGAATGGATTGATAGTAATAATGACCAAAAGATATCAGAAGAAGAATTCTTAGCTAAGATAATAGAAGTGATGAATGAATTTGATACTGATAATAATAAGATTGTTAATAGTTCAGATTAATGAAATCCGTACTAACTCTTACTTTAGCCACCCTTACTTTCTTAGTACAAGCAGCACCCCAATATGGCACAGTAACAGTATCAAAAGTAATCAGTGTTTATGATGGTGATACCTTCAGAGTCAACATAGACTCACTACCTCCTATAGTAGGCAAGAACATACCTATTAGAGTGATACTCCAGAGATACGAGGAAAGTGTCTATATGAGAAGAATCTAGCTCTTAAGGCGAGAGATTTTGTCAGGAATAAGCTAGCTAATGCCAAAGAGATTAAGTTGACTAATCTACAGAGAGGTAAGTACTTTAGAGTGGTTGCTAATGTGGTTGTTGATGGCGTTAGTTTAGAGCAGGAGCTGCTTGATAATAAGCTGGCTTATAGTTATGATGGTGGTACTAAATTGAGTTGGTGTAATTAATAAATGGAAGTTATAGTATCAAGGTCAAGAAAAGAATCTATTGATAAAACATTGGAGAAAATTTCCGATACTATAGGCTTACACAATAAAGCGGTACATACAACCAATAAGGAAAGTAAGTATAAATTTTGCTTTGAATGGATGATTCCTATTTTTATATTAATAGGTGTTGCCCTGATACTGCTAATACCCAACCCTTACAAAGAAGGTATCGCCTGGATATCGATTGCCACTATATCCATAGTTTATCTAATAACCAAAAAGAAGTATTGCGAACCTTACTACCAAGCTAAAAAAGATAAGGCATACGGATACAGCAACTCTATAACAAATTATGAGATGGAACTTAGCGACCTAATAAAGCACAAGATAACCTTGCATCATAAATGTTTTTTATGGAATGAGAGTGTCTTTATAGGTGGTGGGCATATGCATCAAGATGATTATTATTCTGAATTATATGGTGGAAGATGGACAAGTTATGCAATTGAAATTGATGGCAATAATTTCTCATTCAACCCGTATAAAGACATAGTTTATACTTAGTAAATATGCATATCTATTTCGACCTAGATAACACTCTAATAGATTTAAGAAGAAAGTCGTACCATCCTGGTTAAGTCGAAGTTAGCTTACTATTGTTGTTAATATACTCTAACGTCTGTTAACTTCAGGGTTATAGGGTTATTGTTTATATGATATGGTATTTATGCTTTGGTCATCTTCACAATCATAGACTGCAGCTTTCTTTCTTCTTATCCTTTCATTAATTTCATCTTGTTTATAGTATGACAAGTGGTCATACGGTGTACTGATATCGTACTTACTGCTATCAGGCGTATAAGTTTTGCTAGCTAGTGTTGAAGATGGTAACTTGGGTTTATGCTTAGCCCATATCTCTTCTAGTCTCTTCTCCCAAGCAACTCGAACTGGGTGTGTTTCATCTAGAGCTTGAGCGGCAGGCAATGCAAATAAAGCAAACAATGCTTGCCGTTCACTAACAACACCACTGCCAAGGCATTCTAGCCAATGAGTAGACACACTCTCCCAGTTTATTGGTGCACATCTGATGTTTGATTTTAGCTCTGGTCTTATGTATTCATAAGCATTTGTGAGAATCTTGTTGTGCGTGGTTAGGTGAAGAGCGAAACCCCAATAAGGGAAGTCAGTTATCTCATCAATATCAACATTAGAAATCAACTGTTCAACTGTTTGAATGTTTGACTCGTTGCAAAATTTGATAAGCCCGCAGTGATAGAGCTGAATATTCATACCGCTATCCCAGTGACAGCAATATCTTAACCCAGCAGAGCTTTTGTTTATGTATTGTTGAAGTGTACTCATACTAAAGGTTAATTAATTATCTATTTATATTTCAAATATACACCAAAATTAAGTGGTAGAATTCTGATTTAGAACTAACTATAAAACTGGTGAAGCTGTTATTGATTTTTACGAATCAGGTATTTAAAAGTACTAAATCTCACCTCTAACCCAGTTTCCCCTGCCGACCTCACTTATAAAAAGGGTGGGATGGGGTCTTTAACCTGACTAAATCCTCTCTGATATGAATACGAGATAATCTATATATAACTAGTATGAATCTTGGGTCCCCCGAGGGGTGTTTTTTCGTACGATTTCGTACACTTGTCCTTCAGAATGTTATAATTAGGTCCGTAGTATGAAATTAAAGTATTGGGCGAGATACCAGTTCTGACAACGTTTTAGAGCACACACCACAAACTTGTTTTGGTGTGAGTTTCGAAGAAACGTCGGACTTTTAATCCGCTGGTCGAGCGTTCAAATCGCTCACGACCCACCATACTTTAAAAAGGATTCTTACGAGAATCCTTTTTTTTCGTATGTTGAAAAACTCTTATTAGTTGGTGTAATTCTATC
>PNQY01000177.1 GCA_002909145.1 Candidatus Thioglobus perditus | reverse complement strand
GTCCTCATCAACACTAGTTTTAAGTTTTTCAACTAATGGGTGAGTAGGGTTGATTTCAAGAATTGGCTTGGTTTCAGGTATATCTTGACCAAGTGAGGCCATGATTCTTTCCATATTGCCACCCATTTCATTTTCATCAGCTACTAAACAAGAAGGAGACTCGCTTAAACGATTAGAGATTTTTACTTCTTTAACTTGATTTTCTAAGATTTTTTGCATTTCCTCAATAGTTTTTTTGAAACCTTTGGCTGCTTTTTCTTTTTCTTTTTTCTCTTCTTTTGAATCAAGATCTTCTAAATCACCCTTAGCGATTGACTTAAGATTTTTACCTTCAAATTCATTAAAGTTATTAACCATCCACTCATCCACACGATCAGACAATAGTAATACTTCGATGTCTTTTTGTTTGAAGATTTCTAGGTGCGGAGAGCCTTTAGCGGCCATATAAGTTTCTGCAGTAACGTAATAGATATCTTTTTGATCATCACCCATACGCTCAATGTAGTCAGTTAGTGATACGTTTTGATCTTCACTTTCAGATTTCGTTGTAGTAAAGCGTAGTAATGAGGCGATTTTGTCTTTATTAGCAGGGTCTTCAACTACACCTTCTTTCATTACCATACCAAACTCTTTCCAGAAATCAGCATATTTTTCTGGCTTGTTTTTAGCCATTTTTTCTAACTCTTTTAAGATCTTACTAACTGAAGCTTTGCGGATTGTATCAACTACTTTATTACCTTGTAGGATTTCACGAGAAACATTTAGAGATAGATCAGCAGTATCAATTACACCTTTGACAAAACGCATATACATTGGCATCAACTCTTCGTTGTCTTCCATAATGAAAACACGCTTAGCATAAAGCTTAATGCCACCTTTACGCTTTGGCTCCCACATATCAAATGGCGCTTTAGATGGAATAAATAGTAGTGATGTGTAGTCAAGCTTACCTTCAACACGGTTGTGCATTTGAGTAAGTGGAGCTTCAAAATCGTATGTTAATGATTTGTAGAACTCATCATAATCTTCTTGCTTAAGTTCTTTTTTATCTTGAGTCCAGAACGCATTAGCCTTATTAACAGTTTCATATTCAATAGTGTCTGAATCTTCCTCTGCAGGTTTTATCATCATAATTGGTACAGTGATATGGTCAGAGTATTTTGAAATAATTCCACGTAAGCGGTAGTCATCTAAAAACTCTTTTTCATCTTTCTTAATATGAAGAGTGATTGACGTTCCAAAATCTTTTACTTCTTTAGTTTCTAGTGAGTATTCTCCTTCGCCCTTAGATGACCAAACAGTGCCATTGGCTTTATCATCACCAGCTTTACGAGTAGTAAGTGTTACCTCGTCGGCCACAATAAATGCTGAGTAGAATCCAACACCAAATTGTCCGATTAGATTTGAATCTTCAGCTTGTTTTTTGTCCAAGCTTTGTAAGAATTTTTTAGTACCAGAATTAGCAATGGTTCCAATATTTTCCATTACTTCATCTTCGCTCATGCCAATACCGTTATCATTAATAGTGATCGTTCCGGCATCCTTATCAACATCAATATGAATACCTAGCTCTTCTTTACCTTCAACCAGCTTGTCGTTTGATAGTGATTCAAATTTAAGTTTATCAATAGCATCAGATGCGTTTGATACTAATTCACGTAAGAAAATTTCTTTGTTTGAATACAAAGAATGAATCATTAAATGTAGTAATTGAGAAACTTCAGTTTGGAAAGCGTGGGTCTGTTTTGTAGTCATTTATTCTGTTACCTTTTTGTGCGTAAAATATATTGATATGGTCAGCATTGAAAAAATCAAGTGAAAAAACAAATTATTGATTTTATTTTGTATTTAAAGGTTGAGCGTAACTATGCGCTAAATACTCAGCAGGCGTATTTGCGTGACTTAAATAAACTCTTTGATTTTTCTAAAGAGCAGGGGATTGATAATTGGCAAGAGTTAAGTGCTGATAATCTTAATTTATTTGTAATGCAAATGCGTCATAAAAATATTACTGCCCGTAGTATTCGCAGACACTTGTCATCTATTCGTGGTTTTTTGACTTATTTGGTAAATCATGAGCAGCTAAAAAGTAATTGCGCAACTAAATTACAAGCTCCTAAGATTGATAATAATTTGCCTAATACGCTTGATTATGATGCTTTATTGCAAATATTAAAGCCTAAGTCTAACTCTTGGTCTGAGCTTAGAGATGTGGCAATAGTTGAAGTAATTTATTCTTGTGGGCTTAGAGTTTCAGAACTAGTCGGCTTAGATGTTAGTGATGTAGATCTATCTCAAGGATTTCTAGCTATTACCGGTAAGGGTGATAAAGCTAGACACACGCCAATAGGTGAGTCCGCACAGTTAGCAATTAATAATTATTTGCAACACGCCTCAAGTGGAGCATTGTTTGTTAATAATAAACACAATAGAATTAGCACTAGAGCTGTGCAAAATATTATTAAAAAACGTGCACTAGATGCTGGAATTAAAGTGAATGTTTATCCACATATGTTGCGTCATGCAGCGGCTACACATTTTTTACAATCTAGCCATGATTTGCGCTCAGTGCAAGAGTTTTTAGGACATAAGAGTATTAAATCAACCCAGGTATACACTCATCTTGATTTCTTAGAACTATCAAAAGTATATGATAAGTGTCATCCACGAGCCAAAAAATGAGTTTTAAAATTAGCCTTGCAACTCAGTATTTAAAAATTGGCGGGGTGTTGTCTATACCTACAGATACTATACAGGGCTTGAGTTGCTTGCCAAATGATGTGAGTGCTGTAAATAGAATAGTCAAACTCAAACAAAGATCGACAAACAAAGGCCTAATTCTGCTTGCAAGTGATGTTAAGTTTTTTGCAGATTTTGTTGAAGATATAAATTTATTAAAACAAATAAAAGTAAACAAAGACCCCACAACATTTTTGGTTAAGGCAGGTAAAAACATAAACCCTGTTTTGATTGGTGGGTTTGACACTGTTGCTATTAGGTTAACTAACAATAAACTAATTAAAAGCTTATGTGAGAAAACCAGCAGTGCGCTTGTATCTACCAGCGCTAATATTTCTGGAAAAAATAGTGCTAATTCAATGCTAAAACTTAAAGTTTTTTTTAACAATGAATTAGATTTTATTATTAGTCCAAAAAATTATATAGGCAAGTCATCAAAGATTATTGATTTGAAAACGGGAGAGAGGGTTAGATGATTGGTCAAATAAAAGAGTACCTATTGTCCTTGCAAGAAGACATTTGCACTCAATTAGAAGAGGTTGATGGTAGGGCGAAATTTATCAAAGATAATTGGGAAAAACCTAATAATACCGGTGAAGGCTTGACCCGTGTATTGAGTGGTGGTGTGGTTTTTGAACAAGCTGGGGTTAACTTTTCACAAGTTACTGGTGACTCACTTCCAGCTTCAGCAACAGCTATTAGACCAGAGCTTGCTGGGAGAAGTTTTACCGCTCTTGGAGTGTCACTTGTTATCCATCCAAACAATCCGTATGTTCCAACATCGCATGCCAATGTTAGGTTTTTCATTGCTGAAAAAGATGGAGAAGACCCAATCTGGTGGTTTGGCGGAGGGTTTGATTTAACTCCGTATTATGGTTTTGAAGAGGATTGTGTTTTTTGGCACAAAATGGCAAAAGATGCTTGTGATCCATTTGGTGATGATGTGTATACAAAATATAAAGAATGGTGTGATGATTATTTCTA
>PNQY01000176.1 GCA_002909145.1 Candidatus Thioglobus perditus | reverse complement strand
GATGGTTTTGAATATGGTCTTGGAGCAGAGATTGGCATTAGTACTGACAAATTTCACGTACGCGGACCTGTTGGACTTGAAGGCCTAACATCACAAAAATTCATCGTCCTTGGTGACGGACACACAAGAGCATAAAAAATGACATTAGAACAAACACTAGCTGTTTTTGAACGCGGCACAGATGAGATATTGCCACTCGACGAGTTAAAGAAAAAACTCTATAAAAATAAACCATTACGCATTAAAGCCGGGTTTGATCCTACAGCTCCAGATCTTCATCTTGGGCATACAGTTTTAATCAACAAGCTTAAACAACTGCAAGATCTTGGGCATGATATTCTGTTCCTAATTGGTGACTTCACTGGAATGATTGGTGACCCAACTGGTAAGAGCACCACTCGCCCTCCGCTTACAGAGGAGCAAGTTGAAGCAAACTCCCAGACCTACCAAGATCAAGTTTTTAAAATTCTAGATAAAGACAAAACTACTGTAGTGTTTAACTCAAAGTGGATGAGCAAAATGAGTTCCGCTGATGTGATTAAGCTTGCTTCACAGCAGACTGTTGCAAGAATGCTAGAGCGCGATGATTTTTCTAAACGCTACAAATCTGGCAAAAGCATATCTATTCATGAATTTCTCTACCCACTAATCCAAGGATACGATTCAGTAGCATTAGAATCTGATGTTGAATTAGGTGGCACTGATCAAAAATTTAATCTTCTAATGGGTCGTGAACTACAAAAACAGGCGGGCATGGAGCAGCAGGTTATTTTAACAATGCCAATCCTTGAGGGTTTAGATGGCGTACAAAAAATGTCTAAATCTCTAAACAACTACATCGGCATTGACGATGCTCCAGATGATATGTTTGGCAAAATTATGTCTATCTCTGATGATCTAATGTGGCGCTATTTAGAGCTGTTAAGTTTTGAGTCTCTTGAAACTATTGAGTCTTGGAAACAAGAAGTTGAAAATGGTGAAAACCCAAGAAATATTAAATTTCGTCTAGCGGAAGAGATCATTACTCGCTTCCATAACTCTGATGCGGCTAAACAGGCGCAACAGAACTTTATCAATCGCTTTGCCAAGAATAAAATTCCTGATGAAATGCCAGAGTTTAGTCTTGGTGCCGGTATTAAAATTGCCAACTTGCTTAAAGACGCAGGCCTAGTTAATTCAACCTCTGACGCATTCAGAATGATTAAAGAAGGTGCGGCAAAAATCGAAGGCGAAAAAATTACAGATCGCAACCTTGAGCCGGAAGTGGGCACTGCGGTCTATCAAGTTGGTAAGCGAAAGTTTGCCCGTGTAACAATCACCTAAAAATGTTATAATTACAGGTTCTGGGGATGACATGGCTTCGACGAGGAGTTGGATCTCAAGGACGCATGCCGAGGATAAAGATAGCTCGTAAAAACGCTCTTTAAAAAGATAGTTGCAAACGAAAACAACTACGCTTTAGCAGCATAATGCTAACCGCTCCTTTGAAATTGTCTACGTTTCTTAGATAGCGGTCGAAAGTAGACTCGCTAGGATTATTTTTTCAGGATAATTCGGTCAAAACTTAACTGGAATCGCTTCTTGCATCCCTGATGGTCGGGTGGTAGGCGGCTAACTCAATAGACCAAGCTAAGCATGTAGACTCTTTGTTTGAAGGTTTTCGGACGCGGGTTCAATTCCCGCCATCTCCACCA
>PNQY01000175.1 GCA_002909145.1 Candidatus Thioglobus perditus | reverse complement strand
TATTCAATGAAATTACTATTGGCCCTAATAGCGGGCTACTTAGTCGCGCTAAAGACTCAGCAATCACCGTGCAGGTTGAAACGCTATTTCATGACCAGGAAGTGTTTCATCCAACTCAAGTAAGGGTGATGACAGAAAATCAAACTGTATACCTAATGGGTGCAGTAACTAAACGCGAAGCAGATATGGCAACCAAAACTGCAGCAAAAGCCAAAGGGGTTAAAAAAGTAGTTAAGCTATTTGATTATTTAAAAACCAGGCCTGCTGCTGAGATTGAGCGTGACCGACAAAGAGAA
>PNQY01000174.1 GCA_002909145.1 Candidatus Thioglobus perditus | reverse complement strand
TTGGAGAGTCAAGCTCTAAAGAAATTGATGAGATAAACATTCTACAAGCTACTATGCTGGCTATGAAACGTGCCGTTGAAGGTCTAGATATTAAATACGATCAAGTTTTAGTGGATGGTAATCGTTGTCCTGATTTATATAATTGCAGTGCAATTATTAAGGGCGACCTTAGTGAGCCAGCAATATCAGCAGCATCAATTATTGCTAAAGTTACACGTGATCGGCAGATGTATGAATTGGACAAGGTTTACCCGCAGTATGGATTTGCCCAACATAAGGGCTATGGGACCAAAGTACATTTGCAAGCATTGGAGGAGTATGGTGCGATTAAAAATCAGCACCGAGTTTCATTTTCTCCAGTTAGTAAAGTGCACCAGATGTGCCAGTAGTGCCACCTAACTCTTTAAGTTGTCTTTTAAGTTCAGCTTTTTGAGCATCAAGCTCAGCTTGTTGTTTTTTAAGCTCAGCAGCCTTTTGCGCTGCAATTTCTCTTTGTCGGTCACGCTCAATCTCAGCAGCAGGCCTGGTTTTTAAATAATCAAATAGCTTAACTACTTTTTTAACCCCTTTGGCTTTTGCTGCAGTTTTGGTTGCCATATCTGCTTCGCGTTTA
>PNQY01000173.1 GCA_002909145.1 Candidatus Thioglobus perditus | reverse complement strand
TTGGAGAGTCAAGCTCTAAAGAAATTGATGAGATAAACATTCTACAAGCTACTATGCTGGCTATGAAACGTGCCGTTGAAGGTCTAGATATTAAATACGATCAAGTTTTAGTGGATGGTAATCGTTGCCCTGATTTATATAATTGCAGTGCAATTATTAAAGGTGACCTTAGTGAGCCAGCAATATCAGCAGCGTCAATTATTGCTAAAGTTACACGAGATAGGCAGATGTATGAACTGGACAAGGTTTACCCGCAGTATGGATTTGCCCAGCATAAGGGTTATGGGACCAAAGTACATTTGCAAGCATTGGAGGAGTATGGTGTGATTAAAAATCAGCACCGAGTTTCATTCTCTCCAGTTAGTAAGATGTGCCAGTAGTACCACCTAACTCTTCAAGTTGTCTTTTAAGTTCAGCTTTTTGAGCGTCAAGCTCAGCCTGTTGTCTTTTAAGCTCAGCAGCCTTTTGCTCCGCAACTTCTCTTTGTCGGTCACGCTCAATCTCAGCAGCAGGCCTGGTTTTTAAATAATCAAATAGCTTAACTACTTTTTTAACCCCTTTGGCTTTTGCTGCAGTTTTGGTTGCCATATCTGCTTCGCGTTTA
>PNQY01000172.1 GCA_002909145.1 Candidatus Thioglobus perditus | reverse complement strand
AAAAGTAGTTGCTAAAGTTAAAGCAAACGCTGAGAAAGTTGTTGCTGACGCTAAAGCTTACGCTGCTTAATAAATACAGTTTTATTAGAAAGGCGCCTATTTAGGCGCCTTTTTTTTGCTTATTTATAATTTTTTACCGAAAAATTGCTTTTGTGCCTTTTGCCAAATATCAAACTGTTTTTTACCCATATCCATCCATGCTTCTGCGGGATTTTCAACTGATGTTTTAGTTAAGTGTTCACTTAGAACATCTTGCTGTTGAGTAAAAAAATCCATGCTTTGCTCTAAATAACTTTTAAAACTATCTTGCGATCCCTCACCATAGTTGCGAATAAAGCTTGTTAGTAATTCACTACTGAACATAGGCTCTCCATCGCCAGACTCATAATCTATGATTATTTGTAGTAGAATATTTCTAGTTATGTCTTCGTTGGTCTTTTTCTCACAAACTTTAAATGGCGTTCCATCAATCACCAATTTTCTTACCTCGTCCAGTGTAATATAGCAGCTAGTACTAGTGTCATACAGGCGACGATTAGGGTATTTTTTAATTAAGATCTCTTTAGACATGGTAATAAGATTGATGAAATAAAAAGCACAATAACTAAAAAGAAATTGTGCTTAACATTTTATCATTAATCATGTATCGTGTGTTTCAAAACGATATACATTAAATATTAGTGCATATGCTGTCCACCATTGGCGGCTAGATTTGCTCCAGTAATTAACCCTGCATCATCTGAGCATAAGAAAGCAACAAGAGCAGCAATTTCTTCAGGCTTACCAAGTCTTCCAATTGGAATTTGCGCTATGATTTGATTACGAATTTCTTCCGCAACAGCCATCACCATATCAGTTGCAATATATCCTGGAGAAACTGTATTAACTGTCACACCTTTACGAGCAACCTCTTGAGCTAATGCCATAGTAAAACCATGAACTCCTGCTTTTGCAGCACTGTAGTTAGTTTGACCAAACTGACCTTTTTGACCGTTAATTGAAGATATATTAACAATACGTCCATAGCCTTTTCCAGTCATACCTTCGACAAATTGATGACTAATATTAAAAGCACTGTTAAGGTTTGTATTTATAACCTGAGACCATTTCTCTGCATCCATTTTTCTAAAAGAGCCGTCACGAGTAATTCCAGCATTGTTTACTACAATATCCACAACACCTAAGTCTTTCTCTATCTGCTCCTTCAAAGCTTTGCAGTCATCATAGTTGCTAACATCACATTTAATGATTGTCGCATCAAAGTTTTGATTTTGTCTCCAAATTTCAGCTTTTTCTACGCCTCCGAATGAGGTAGTAACAATTTGTGCTCCATCATCAGCAAGGCGTTGACAAATAGCAGTTCCTATTCCTCCAGTGCCTCCTGTTACCAAAGCGATTTTATTATCTAACTTGCCCATAAATATTCTCCTGTTTGTTTAATTTGTTTAATTTAATTTTATAATAGTGATATTATTCAGTAACCCTTTCTACTGCCATTGCAACTCCCATGCCGCCACCAATACATAAAGTAGCAAGACCTTTATCAGCCTCATCACGTTGCATTCCGTGAAGCAAGGTTACAAGTACCCTAGCACCTGAAGCGCCAATTGGGTGACCAAGGGCAATAGCACCTCCAGTTATATTAACTATAGAGCTATCAAAACCAAGCGATTCATTAACTGACATTGCTTGTGCTGCAAAAGCTTCGTTTGCCTCAACACGATCAAGGTCAGAAACCTTCCATCCAGCTTTTTCTAGACATTTAGTTGTGGCAGGTATAGGACCTGTTCCCATAATAGCCGGATCAACTCCAGCGCTTGAGAATCCAGCAATTCTTGCCATAGGCTTTAAGCCTAATTCTTTAGCTTTATCAGCACTCATAACCATAACTGCTGCTGCACCATCGTTAATTCCAGATGCATTACCAGCACTAACAGTGCCATCTTTAGCAAATGCAGGACGTAATTTTCCAAGGGACTCTGCGGTAGTTCCATGTCTTGGAAACTCGTCAGAATCAAAGACTATATCGTCTCCTCTTCTTTGTGGAATAGTAACAGGTGTAATCTCATCACTAAAAAGATCAGATTTTTGTGCAGCCTCTGCTTTTTGTTGTGATTTTGCAGCAAATTGGTCTTGTGCATCACGAGAATAATTGTATTTTCCAGCAATATTTTCTGCAGTTGTTCCCATATGGTAGTTATTAAAAGCACACCATAGTCCATCAACAACCATAGTATCTACAAGCCCCCAAGGGCCCATTTTTTTACCATCTCTTGAGCCTGGAAGTACATGGCTTGAAAGACTCATATTTTCTTGTCCTCCAGCTATAACAATTTCAGCATCACCACAGGCGACCGCTTGAAAAGCCAATTGAACAGCTTTTAATCCACTTCCACATACTTTGTTAATGGTCATTGCTGGTGTAGTTTCAGGCAGGCCAGCACTTAATGCAGATTGACGTGCAGGGTTTTGACCGCTACCAGCAGTCAATACTTGCCCTAGAATTACCTCATCAACTTGCTCACCCTTAACACCGGTATCTTTTAGCAAAGTACTTATTACTTCTGCCCCTAGTTTAGGTGCAGGTATTGAAGAAAGCGAACCTCCAAAAGTCCCCAAAGCAGTTCTAGTAGCTGCAACTATAACAATATCCTTATTCATTATTACTCTTCTCCTAAATGTTTAATTAATAATATTTTTAAAAAATAATCTATCGTAAATTCAACCATGAGCCAATTTCTGGTGGAATTGTTTTTTGCGCTTTTCCGCTAACATAAATTCCAATATGACCACCTGGGAACGCTATCTCATTGTAATCATCACTACCCACAAAATCTTTAAGGACAGTTGAGGCATCAGGAGGAACTAAATGGTCAAGCTCACCATAAATATTAAGTATCGGCATAGTTAAATTTGCTAGATCAACAGTGTTGTCGCCAATAACTACCTCACCTTTGATTAGCTTATTGTCTTGATAAAAATCTTTGATGAATTGCCTAAATGTTTCAGCCGCCTGGTCTGGGCTATCAAAAATCCACTGCTCCATTCGCATAAAATTTTTCAAAGCATCAGGGCTATCCAAGATATCGATTACACCTAGATATTTTTTACCCATAAGCTCATAAGGCTTCATGCTAAGAAATGTTCCATTAAGAAGGTCACCAGAAATATTTCCTTGAGTGTCAACCAAAAGATCAACGTCGATATTTTGTACCCAGTGACTAAGCATGTTGTCTGGTGTGTGGAAGTCAACAGGTGTAACCATAGTTACAAGGTTGCGCACCTTTTCCGGGTGCATCGAACTATAACACAAGCTAAAAGTTCCACCTTGACAAATCCCAAGAAGGTTTATCTTCTCTACATTATGACGTTCCCTTAGAACGTCAACACAGCGGTCTATGTAGCCATTAATGTAGTCATCCATAGTGAGATATTGGTCTGCATCATCTGCATAACCCCAATCTATTAAATATACATCTTGACCATTGTCCATAAGGCCTTTTATAGTTGAGCGGTTTTCCTGAATATCAGCCATATAAGGTCTGTTTACTAGAGCATAAACAATCAAAAGGGGTACAGAATTTTTTTGCTCGTTAGTGTCAGATTTATAGTGGAAAAGTTTAAGTTTATCTTCCTCATAGATAGTATCATGAGGTGTTACGCCTGAGCCTATCTCACCTACATCCACAAGATTAGAAAAACCTTCAGTGATTTTCTTATTAAAACTCGATGCTTCGTTTAGCATCTCTTCAGGGTTCATTGTTATCATTACGGGTATTCCTTTATTGATATTACTATATTTATATTACTAGCTTTTCACAAAATGATTTGCCTGGGCTATCCACCCGTCACGTAAAGCTCTTCCATTTCCACCAATTTGCTCGTCTAGCTTCTTCAATTCTTCAATTTGCATTTTTGCTATTTGTTCCAAAGATTCAATACCTTGTGCATTTAGCTTTTCAACGATTTTTGGGCCGACCCCTTTAATTGCTGATAGGTCTTTATGTTGCACAGGATTATCTTGCTCAACTGGTGAAGTTTTAACTTCGTTATTACGTATATCGGCAACCATCTCACCAAGCTTTTTAATCTCTTTTTTTAGATTTATGTTTTCTCTGCGCTGCTCTTGTAAGCGTTTGTTGATAGTATTTATTTCAGATCTTGTTGGTAGATTTGCGGCTTTATATAACTTTTCTGTAAACGCGTTAGTCTCTTTGCGTAATGCCATAAGGCTGTTAACAAAGTCTCCATGAGTTACTTGATATTCATCAGTCATAGCAAACTCACCATAAACTTCTTCGTTTACATTAACCCATAAATCATAAAATTCACGTACTGTAGAGAATTTTTCATCATCTTTTAAGTTTGTTAATTTATTGCGTAAAGCTTCAACTGAACGTAGCCCCATTTGAGCAAATGCTAACTTGTAAACTTGGTCAGCATCTTGAAACTCTATAACTCGCTGTGCAATAGTCTGCAATTGTTGCTGGTGCTCTCTCCACTGTCCTAGTGCGGGACTCTTAAGTAAACGGCTAAATTCAACCTTACCTTTATCTAAACCTGGAATGTCAGGAACGCCTAACCCTGCATTGCTAGCTAAAGAATCCCAAAACTCTAGGGAGCCTTTATTAAGACCCATCCATTCAGGAATTAGAGATTCGCTATCAGCGAATAGGGGGTTGTTAGCAAGAAATGAAGAGCTTTTATTAGCAGTAATTTGCTTACTCCATGCATCAAACCCTTCCTGAATATTGTTAAGCCAGTTTTGAATAAGATCTTCTTGATCTTGTGTCTGTCCAAAATTGTATCCCTGTTCAGCTAGCTTGTTAAAGTTTTTGCCAGCATCAACAACCCTCTGAAACATATCAGCCACAGGGTCTGATGCCTTTGGAGAAACCAATCTCCACCACTGATCTAGAGTCTGTGACCAGTCCGGAGAAAAAGGATTAGAAGCCATATTTGGAGAAAAAGGATTAGAAG
>PNQY01000171.1 GCA_002909145.1 Candidatus Thioglobus perditus | reverse complement strand
ACTGGAAAGGAGACTGGCTTAAAAACCAGCAACATTATTGGCAATCATGGGCGAACATGGCGGGTCAACCTGGATTAAATACTTCTAATCCTTTTTCTCCAAATATGGCTTCTAATCCTTTTTCTCCAAATATGGCTTCTAATCCTTTTTCTCCGGACTGGTCACAGACTCTAGATCAGTGGTGGAGATTGGTTTCTCCAAAGGCATCAGACCCTGTGGCTGATATGTTTCAGAG
>PNQY01000170.1 GCA_002909145.1 Candidatus Thioglobus perditus | reverse complement strand
ACTGGAAAGGAGACTGGCTTAAAAACCAGCAACATTATTGGCAATCATGGGCGAACATGGCGGGTCAACCTGGATTAAATACTTCTAATCCTTTTTCTCCAAATATGGCTTCTAATCCTTTTTCTCCGGACTGGTCACAGACTCTAGATCAGTGGTGGAGATTGGTTTCTCCAAAGGCATCAGACCCTGTGGCTGATATGTTTCAGAG
>PNQY01000169.1 GCA_002909145.1 Candidatus Thioglobus perditus | reverse complement strand
TTAGGGCTGTTGAAACCATCGACTTTATGACTGCTCGTTGGGCTCGACTGCCGTATGACTTTTTAGACATTGTGTCTAACCGTATCATGAACGAAATCACTCGTGTTTCACGTGTGGTATATGATATATCAGGGAAACCGCCAGCCACCATCGAATGGGAATAATACGTCGTCTTTTTGTGTCTTGCAGTGTTAAATATAACAAAACACTCAATCACATAGTTATAGCTATGCTTAGTCGTATTTTGTCATCTTTGCCTAGCAAAACTTCAAAAATACTGGCATTATAGTTCTGAGGTATGGATAAAATTTATAAACTCCATAACGATGAAAAGTGGATGGAGCTTGCTATTAAGCAGGCAAAACTTGCGGAAAAAATAAACGAGGTGCCAGTAGGTGCTATTTTAGTAAAAAACAACGAACTCATAGCTAAAGCGCACAATCAGCCTATTTCCAATA
>PNQY01000168.1 GCA_002909145.1 Candidatus Thioglobus perditus | reverse complement strand
ATGAATCTTTTAAAGTGTTTACTGTTAGATTGCCATTGATGGTTACTTCACCACTAGAAAAATCACCTTGAATCAGGGGAGATGCTGTATCACCATTAGATATATACAGCTTATTTGACCCGGTTTCGTTATAACCAGCCTTGTGCCCGATAAAGACATTATTTGATCCTGTTGCATTGGTATAGCCAGCACGATAGCCAATTGCAGTATTACTATCACCATTACTACTGTTGAGAGTGCCATTGCCATTTGATACGTTGTACGATCCTGTGGTATTTGCAAGTTGTGCGTCGTCTCCAATGGCTGTATTAAAACCACCAGTTGTGTTAGCTCTCATACTTTGATTCCCTAGTGCGGTGTTATTAGATCCGGTTGTGTTATAACGTAGTGCATAATTACCATTGGCAGTATTGTCGGAGCCTGATGTATTGTCGCGCATTGTGTAGTTACCAATAGATGTATTATCGTTACCAGATGAATTTGAACGCATTGAGTAATTACCTACTGCAGTATTCTTGTCGCCCGTCGTATTATCTGATAGTGTGTAATTACCAATAGAGGTGTTGCTATCGCCTGTAGTGTTGTCTTGTAATGAGTAATTGCCTATAGCAGTATTTTTATTGCCAGTAGTATTGTATTTGAGAGACTCAAAACCAACAGCAGTATTGTCATCTCCTTCGGTGTTATAACGAAGTGAGTAGCTACCAATGGCTGTATTTTGTTTGCCCGTAGTGTTTTCCCTCAGACCAAAATAACCTATGGAAGTGTTATTTAATCCAGAAGTGTTGTTCTTCAAGGCAGAGTCTCCAATTGCAACATTTTTAGTGCCCGACGTATTATTCAACAGTGCATTGGTTCCAGTTGCTGTGTTTACTGCTAAAAGTTGTGTCGATAACAACAATACTAAGAAAGACCAAAATTTCATTGCAGCTCTATTAAAAATAAAAAAAGCTAAGTATAGTCCTTTATTGACTATTTATTTCTACGATTTCTGAAAAAATTCTGCAACAAGGATTTGCACTTATCTGAGAGTACGCCGCCATTTATTTCAATGTAGTGGTTAAAGCAATCACTGGTGGAAAGGTCTGAGCACGAGCCACAAACGCCAGTTTTTTCATCATAAGCGCCAAATACAACCCGAGATATTCGTGCGTGGACCATTGCACCCAAACACATAGTGCAAGGCTCCAAGGTCACATATAAAGTCGTATCGGGAAGGCGGTAGTTATCTAGTAACTGACCAGCGTTACGCAAAAGCTGGATTTCTGCATGTGCAGTTGGGTCATTATTGGAAATAGGCTGATTGTGCGCTTTAGCTATGAGTTCGTTGTTTTTTACTAAAATAGCACCTACTGGCACCTCGTTTATTTTTTCCGCAAGTTTTGCCTGCTTAATAGCAAGCTCCATCCACTT
>PNQY01000167.1 GCA_002909145.1 Candidatus Thioglobus perditus | reverse complement strand
AGGCAATAGAGATAATACGACCAGCACGTTTTTTCATCATGCCGCGTAACACCGCTTTTGACATTTTATAAACCGAGGCAAGATTAGTATTCATAATATCGTCCCACTCATCTTCTTTCATGCGCATTAATAGGTTATCACGAGTAATGCCGGCATTATTCACCAAGATATCAACCGCGCCATAGGTGTCGGTAATACTTTTCATCACCTCAGCAATTTGATCATTGTTAGTAACATTTAATGCTAAGCCTTTTCCTGCTACGCCATTATCTTTGAGAGTAGCACTAATAGCATCCGCACCATTTTCACTGGTTGCTGTACCGATAACGGTTGCCCCTGCTGCGCCTAAAGACAATGCAATGGCTTGACCAATACCTCGAGATGCGCCTGTGACTAATACGATTTTTCCTTCTAAGTTATTCATTACTTAATCTCCTCTAAAGTTGCCGCAACGTGCGCCGAATCTAGCACAGCGTTTGCAGATAGTGATCTTTCAATTCTTCTTGTTAGTCCAGCTAATACTTTACCCGGACCTGCTTCAATTAATTTTTCAACACCCATTGCGTGCATAGCTTTTACTGTGCCTGTCCATAATACTGGTTTATGTAGTTGGGCTACTAGTTTAGCTTTCATGTCA
>PNQY01000166.1 GCA_002909145.1 Candidatus Thioglobus perditus | reverse complement strand
AGGCAATAGAGATAATACGACCAGCACGTTTTTTCATCATGCCGCGTAACACCGCTTTTGACATTTTATAAACCGAGGCAAGATTAGTATTCATAATATCGTCCCACTCATCTTCTTTCATGCGCATAAGAAGATTATCACGCGTGATGCCAGCATTATTAATTAGGATGTCAACTGCTCCATAAGTATCAGTAATACTTTTCATTACTTCAGCAATTTGATCATTATCAGTAACATTAAGAGCCATACCAGCACCTGCAACGCCGTTATCTTTTAATGTGGCACTGATTGCATCTGCACCTTTATCACTTGTTGCAGTACCAACAACTGTTGCCCCTGCATTACCTAAAGATAGTGCTATTGCTTGACCAATACCGCGACTTGCACCAGTAACTAATACAATTTTTCCATCTAAATTACCCATGTTTTATCTCCTCTAAGGTTGCTGCAACACTAGCTGAATTAATAACAGCGTTTGCAGATAGTGATCTTTCAATTCTTCTTGTTAATCCAGCTAATACTTTACCCGGACCTGCTTCAATTAATTTTTCAACACCCATTGCGTGCATAGCTTTTACTGTGCCTGTCCATAATACTGGTTTATGTAGTTGGGCTACTAGTTTAGCTTTCATGTCA
>PNQY01000165.1 GCA_002909145.1 Candidatus Thioglobus perditus | reverse complement strand
ATGGTGCCCGGGGCCGGAATCGAACCGGCACGGCCGCGAAGCCGCAGGATTTTAAGTCCTGTGTGTCTACCAATTTCACCACCCGGGCAGAAATTGTGAATATATTTTATAGACACATAAAAAGGGGAGATTATACCCCCAAGCATTGGTAAAATTCTACTTTTTATGAGGGTTGAATTGTATGGGGATTGTTAAGTTAATTATTGTTGCTTTGGTTGTGTGGCTGGGCTTTGTGCTGGTAAAAAAGTTCAGAAAGCCGCCTAGCAATATTGCCACAAAATCATCAGCAAATAAGATGCTTGCATGCAGTGTATGCAAGACTCATATTCCAGAAAATGAAGCTATTATTCAAAACGGCAAGGTTTATTGTTCAAAAGGTTGCTTATGAAATTTTTATTAGATTTTTTCCCAATTGCGCTATTTTTTATTGTCTATAAGACCATTGGTTTATATGCAGCAATTTATGCAATGATTGGCGCTACTGCTTTGCAGATGGCAGTTGCTCGTTATCAGACTGGCAAGTTTGAGAACTCACACCTTGTTACCTTCGGATTATTGGTGGCTCTTGGCGGCGTTACTTTAGCACTTAGAGACCCTGCATTCTTAATGTGGAAAGTAAGTGTTTTGTATGTGGTATTTGCTGTCGCGTTAATAATTAGTATTTGGATTGGCAAAAAAACTTTATTACAAAGGATGCTTGGAAAAGAGTTAGAATTGCCTAAACAAGTATGGAATCAACTGACCTGGCTTTGGGGCGCTGGTTTTGTTGGTATTGCTATAGTTAATGCTTATTATGTCAATCTTGCACTTGGCGCAAGAGAGGCTTTATTTGGATCAACAGATTTGGATCCTAAAGTTGAATTAACCGAATTAGATTGTGCAACTACAACAATGCAAGATCTTTGTATAGTTGCCCAGCAGACGGAAGAATCTTGGGTTAATTTCAAGTTATTTGGTACTATGGGGTTAACTTTTATACTAATTATTATCACTGTTACTTTTATTAGTAAATATATTAAGGAAAAATAATGAAACAAACACCTTTATATCAAGCCCATTTAGAGGCTAATGGCAAGATGGTTGATTTCGGCGGCTGGGAAATGCCACTTAATTATGGCTCACAGATTGAGGAGCACCACCAAGTGCGTAATGACGCTGGAATGTTTGATGTATCACACATGACTACAGTTGATTTTAAAGGCGCAGAGGCCAAAAAATTCTTACAAATATTGATTGCAAATGATGTTGACAAACTAAAGACACAAGGTAGGGCGCTTTATAGTTGCATGCTGAATGAAACTGGCGGTGTGGTCGATGATTTAATTGTTTATTATCAAGACGATGAAAACTATCGTATGGTGATTAACGCTGGAACAACAGAAAAAGATATCGCCTGGATTAACTTACAAGCTGAGGATTTTGACGTAATAGTTGAGCCTAAATTAGATCTTGCTATGATTGCTGTTCAAGGGCCTAATGCGCGTGCAAAGGTGTTTGAGGCAATGCCAGGAGTTGAAGATGTTGCTGGAGAATTAAAGCCGTTTAACGCAGCAAGCTTAGGTGAGTTATTTGTTGCACGTACTGGCTATACGGGTGAAGATGGTTTTGAAATTATGCTACCTGAGAAATCTGCTGAGTTTACTTGGAAAATGCTACTTGAGGCCGGGGTTAGGCCTTGTGGATTGGGTGCGCGTGATACTTTGCGCTTAGAGGCTGGTATGAGCTTGTATGGTTCAGAGATGAACGAGAACACATCTCCACTTGAGGCTGCGCTAACTTGGACAGTTGATTTAAATAATGAAGATCGTCATTTTGTTGGCCGCGGGGCATTAGAAGCTCTAAGAAATGATGGCGTTAAGAAAACCATTGTCGGCTTAGTTTTGAATGGTAAAGGTGTAATTCGTGATCATCAGAAAGTAGTAACTAGCATAGGTGATGGAGAGGTTACCTCAGGCACCTTTTCGCCAACTATGGGTAAAGCAATTGCACTAGCAAGCGTACCAATGGGTACAACAGGATCATGCGAAATCGAGATGCGAAATAAGTTGGTATCGGCTAAAATAGTTAAACCACCATTTGTACGAAATGGCAAAGTATTAGTTTAAATAAAGTAAATTGAATAGCCCTGCAAATATCTTATTATTCTGCAAGGCGGATTTGCAAAATATGCAAGGAGAGGAATATGAGCGAAGTAAGAGACGACAGACAATACACTGAAACACATGAGTGGATCTTAGACAATGGTGATGGTACATATACTATGGGTGTAACAGACCATGCTCAAGAACTATTAGGCGATATGGTTTTTGTTGAATTGCCTAGCGAAGGTGATGAAGCTTCAGTTGAGGATGAATTCTGTGTGGTAGAGTCAGTAAAGGCCGCTAGTGGTGTTTATGCTCCAGTTGACCTTGAAGTTGTAGAGGCTAATGAGGTGCTTGATGATGAGCCAGAGTTAGTTAATTCAAGTTGTTATGACGCTGGTTGGCTGGTTAAGTTTAAGTCTGATCCGATTGATGGATTAATGGACGCAAGCACCTACTCTGAAACACTAGATTAAACTCTCCTACATTGATTAATTCTTTGGTTGCCTACAAGGGCAAGCCTGCACGTATTGCTAATATTACTACGCACAAATTCGATATCGAATTTGCTGATGGCTCAACACGCAAAGTAAGAGAGAAAGATTTTCGTTTTATTCATCCTGAATTCACAAAAGTTGATGATTCATGTTCACATGCTGAGCTTGATATACTAGAAGATTTTCAAGAAGAAAATCTAACTTTAGAAGAAATTACCGAGTGGTTGTTTGATAGCTATACTGCTAAAAATGCTTGGTGCACTTGCTTATTGGTAGAAGATGGGCTTTATTTTTATTGGCAAAAAGACAAGATTTTTGTTCGTCCTACTTCTCAAGTTGAGAGTATTAAGGCTAAGCGTGATGCTGAAAAATTAGAAGCAGAAACTCTTGAGCATTGTATTGATAATTTGGCAAAAAATACCTTTGATGAAAAAGATCTTGCCTATATTAAAGAAATTGAAAAAGTCGCACTTAATCAATCTAAACACGCCAAAATCCTAGACCATATTAAGGTTGATAATTCTCCAGAATCTGCTTATAAGTTTTTATTAAAACTTAATTACTTCAAGCCTAGTTTTAATCCCTATCCGGCACGCTTTGGTATTCCTGATGATGAAGAGGTTGAAACTAGTATGCCTGAATTAGAGCGTACTGATTTAACGCACTTAAATAGTTATGCTATTGATAATGCTACCTCGAATGATGCTGATGATGCGCTAAGTATTGATGGCGATAAGATGTGGGTTCATATTGCAGATGTTTCTAGCATTGTTGATTCAGATTCTGAATTAGACGCGTATGCACAAGAGCGCGTTAGTAATCTTTATTTGCCAGAGCAAATTATTCATATGTTGCCAGTATCGCTAACGCATAACTGCGCACTTGGCATGAGTGAGATATCTCCAGCATTATCAGTCGGGTTTAACTTTAATGGTGATGAAATTAACAATATTGAGGTAGTTCGTAGTAGTATTAAAGTTACTAATATCAGCTATGATGATGCTAACAAAGTTTTAGAATCCAATGAGGATTTGTCAAAGTTGCAAAAATTAGTTGAACTGCATAAGCAATATCGAGATAAAAATGGTTCTATTAGTTTGAATCTACCTAGGGTGGATGTTAGGTTTAAAGACAATAAAGTTGAGATTTCAAAACAAAATAGTAGCCCTTCTAGAGAGTTGGTGGCCGAGATGATGATTATGGCTGGCAGGGTAGTTGCACAATTTGCACAAGACAATGATATTGTTATGCCATATGCTATTCAAGACGAGGGTGATTTTTCACAAGAAACATTAGACAATAAAGACAGCTTAACTATGTCTGAATCTTTTGCTGCAACCAAATGTTTTAAGCGCTCGGCAGTTTCTACTAAGCCACTGCTTCATTATGGACTAGGTCTTGATGCTTATTTAAGAGTGACTAGTCCGCTTAGGCGTTATTTGGATCTTCTGGCTCATCAACAGCTGTCTAGATTTATTGATGGCAAGCCGACTCTTGGATTAGAAAAAGTTAAAGAAATTATTGGCATTAATAATGCTACGATGGCTGATGTTGGTAGGGCTACTCGTTTCAGCAATGACCATTATAAGTGTCTATATCTAATGCAAAATCCTAGTTGGAAAGGGGAAGCAGTAGTGGTAGATACGCGTGGTGATAAAGCATTAATGATGATTCCTGAGATTGGAATGATGGCCCAAATTAAATTTAAAGAACTGCCAAAGTTAGACGAGACAATAATGATTAAGGTTGGGCGTGTTGATTTAGTCGAGCGCTCAGTTAATTTTAAGGTGGCTTAATTTTTCACCTACTTTAATAGCATCACCCTGGGTATTTGACCAATCTCCCAAAACATAGCGTGTAAATGTTTTCTCAACATGAGTATTAGCACGATGGGTGTGTCCATGGATTAAATCAGCTCCCGGATATTTTTCCATTAACTTGTTAACCGTTTGTGGATTAACATCCATAATTTCACGAGTTTTGTACTGCTGAGATTCAATGCTTTTTTTACGCAGTTGTCCGCTTAGCTTTAAACGCCATTTTTTTGGTAAATGCAGAAACACAAACTTTGTAATTGGATGTTGCAATACATTTTTAAGTTGTTGGTATGACTCATCATCTGTACACAATTCATCACCGTGGGTTAGCACATATTGCTTATTATCGTTCTCTAACAAGTAAGGTGAATTAATAATCTTGACGCCTGATACTTGCTCAAAATCTTCTGCTAATAAAAAATCACGATTGCCACTCATAACAAAGATTGTGGTGGACTTGCTTAATTGTTTTAGAGTTGAGATTACTACTTGATACTTAGGCAGAGATAAATCATCACCTAGCCAGGTATTAAACAAATCTCCTAAGACAAAAAGCTGATCAACTTTGATCGCTTGTTCTTGACAGAATTTTATAAAAATATTAGTTTTTTCCACCTCGTTGGCAACAAGGTGGAGGTCCGCTATGATTAGCGAAGTAGGCATTTATGCAGTGTACGCTTTGTTGATAATTACTGAGTCGTTAGGCACATCAGCATGTCCAGCTTTGTTGCCAGTAGAAACTTCGTTGATTTTATCAACCGTGTCAAAACCATCAGTAACTTCGCCAAATACACAGTAGCCCCAACCATCTTGTCCTGGGTAGTCTAAGAATGAATTATCAGATGTATTAATGAAAAATTGTGAACTGGCAGAATGTGGATCCATTGTGCGAGCCATTGCAATTGAATATTTTGCATTTTTCAAGCCGTTTTTTGCCTCGTTTTCGATTTCTGCTTTAGTAGTCTTTTGGCTCATATCTTCAGTAAAACCACCGCCTTGAATCATAAAGCTTTTAATTACACGGTGAAAAATAGTGCCGTCAAAAAATCCATCATTAACGTAGTCAGTAAAATTTTGAGCAGTGATTGGCGCGTTGTCGGCATCAACGTTAATACTGATATTGCCCATATTGGTTTCTAGAATAATCATTGTCTTGATCCATTGGTGATAAAAAATAGTAATTATACGCAAAACTTACTTTCATTAAACTCAGCGTTTGGGTATAATTGCCTCTTTTTACGAATTCACATTTAGGTTTTATTATGTACGCAGTTATTAAAACAGGTGGTCAACAGTTTAAAGTAGCCGAGGGCACAACTTTAAAGGTTGAAAAATTAGAAGTTGAGCCAGGCAAAAAAGTTACTTTTAAAGAAGTTCTTATGGTTGCCGATGGTGAGAAAGTTCAAATTGGCGCACCAACCGTTGCAAAAGCAACAGTTGAAGCAAAAGTTATTTCACAAGGCAAAGGAAAGAAGGTGCATATTCTTAAATTCCGTCGTCGTAAGCACTCTATGAAGCAACAAGGTCATAGACAATTGTTTACAGAAATTGAAATTACAAAGATTAAGGCATAGGAGAATAACCCATGGCACATAAAAAGGCAGGCGGTAGTACTAATAACGGTAGAGATTCCGTATCAAAAAGACTAGGTGTTAAGCGTTTTGGTGGTCAAGCTGTATTAGCTGGCAATATTTTAGTACGTCAAAGAGGCACTAAATTTCACCCGGGCACTAATGTTCGCAAAGGTAAAGACGACACATTATTTGCAACTGCAGATGGCAAAGTTGTATTTGCTAAAAAAGGTAAATTTATGCGTCAAACAGTTTCAATTGAAACTGCATAACTCAACCCAAGAAATATATTAAAAAGCGCCTTTCAGGCGCTTTTTTATTGTCTAAAATAAACCTATATTAATTAATTAAATACTTATGAAATACTCAATTGTTTTTCCAGGGCAGGGTTCTCAATCACTTGGTATGCTGTCAGATCTTGCTGATAACTTTCCCGTTGTAAAAGATACATTCACCCAGGCCTCTGATGCTCTAGGTTTTGATCTTTGGGCGCTCACTCAAGAAGACCAAGAAGCACTTAACCAAACACAAAACACTCAGCCAGCAATGTTAGCTGCTGGTATTGCAACCTATCGTGCACTTACTAGTGAGGCTGAATTGTCACCAGTTTGTATGGCAGGGCATAGTTTAGGCGAATACACAGCACTAGTCGCATCTGGCGCACTTGATTTTGCCGATGGCATCAAGTTAGTTAGAAAGCGTGCAGAGCTAATGCAATCGGCAGTGCCTAGTGGTGTGGGTGCAATGGCTGCTGTTTTGGGCTTAGACGATGAAGTAGTGGTTAAAGTATGCGGTGATTATGCCGGAGAGGGTATCGTGCAAGCGGTTAACTTTAACTCAAAAGGCCAGGTAGTAATTGCTGGTAATAAAGAGTCAGTAGATGTTGCTTGTGAGGCAATGAAGGAAGCAGGTGCAAAACGTGCAGTGGTATTGCCAGTAAGTGTGCCTTCGCATTGTTCACTGATGGATGGTGCAGCTGGAGAGTTTAAGCACGCAGTAGACGCACTCGATTTCAACATGGGCGGGGTTGATGTGCTACATAATGTAGATGCGTCAAAAGCAACAGATGTTGATGACATGAAAGCTAAACTAGTAGCCCAACTACATAAACCAGTATTATGGACAGGCACAGTAAAAGCTATGCACGCAATGGGTGTTGAAAAATTAATTGAAGCAGGTCCGGGTAAAGTATTAGCTGGA
>PNQY01000164.1 GCA_002909145.1 Candidatus Thioglobus perditus | reverse complement strand
TGATGCCACTGCCTTTGATGATACCTCTGGCAATAGCTATGCTGGTATTAGCTCAACTACAGCGTTAAGCTTTACCACAGCAGACGTTGCTAACCCAACACTATCTAGCTCAACCCCAGCAGATGATTCAACCGCAATCGCTGTTGCTAGTAATATTGTGCTGAACTTTAATGAGACAGTAGATACTGAATCTGGCAATATTGTGATTCATGAGACTAGTGGT
>PNQY01000163.1 GCA_002909145.1 Candidatus Thioglobus perditus | reverse complement strand
CTGATTATGAAAACCCAACTGATATTGGTGCTAACAATGCTTATAATGTTATTGTTACAGCGACAGACGCCGGTAATTTAACTGCGACCCAGAATGTTCAAGTTAGTGTGACTGACGTATCAGAAGGTGGAGGCAATACCGCTCCTGTATTCGCCTCACCATATTTAGCGGTTAACGCTGCTGAAAACCAAACCACAGCTGCTACAATTGCCGCAACAGATGCTGGTGATACCCTTAATTACTCAATTACTGGTGGCCCAGACCAAGCGGCATTTAGTATTAATAGTTCTTCAGGTGTATTAACATTTAATTCAGCACCTGATTATGAAAACCCAACTGATATTGGTGCTAACAATGCTTATAATGTTATTGTTACAGCGACAGACGCCGGTAATTTAACTGCGACCCAGAATGTTCAAGTTAGTGTGACTGACGTATCAGAAGG
>PNQY01000162.1 GCA_002909145.1 Candidatus Thioglobus perditus | reverse complement strand
CTCTGAGCTGATTGTTATGACAATCGTTAAAATATGGCAATATTTATTTTATTTATGTAAGTTATTGATTTTTAAGTAATTTTTTAATATTTACCCCTATTTTTAGGTTATTTGACTGTTTTTTGCTTATACTATTGGCAATTTTTATTAAATCAATGCTCTTTATTTTTAATGCCTTATGAAAAAAATAATTTTATTATCATTTTCACTTTTTTTATCCTTTGAATTATTTGCAACTTCAAGTGCTTATTACGTTGTTAAAAACAACACTGAGGTAAGATCTGACAGGGTTGATGATAATGAGTCAAATATCATAAAAATACTTAATAAAGATGATGAGTTGAGTCTCGTAACTATGCACTATTCTGGCTGGTCAATGGTGTCTATTGGTGATATTGATGGTTGGGTTTTATCTAGTAATCTAACTCAGGATGTTCCAAATATAAAGTCTAATAAGAATGCAATTATTGTTGATAATTCTAAAGAGTTAAATTCTATTAAGGGGCGGTTATTAAAATTTAAGGAAGCTAATAAAGATTTAAGAACTAATAATAAGAGTTTAATCCAAGAGATTGATAATTTAAAAAAAGAGATCAATAGCTTAAAACAAGAGAGCGATTTATTAAGTCAAAAGAGTAACTCTTTAAAACAAAAAAATATTAAGATATCGGCTGAAATCGTTGATTTAAAGGCATTTACAGGCGAAGGCTCTAAAAAGAACAACTCTAAATATAATGACTTATTGGCAAAAAACACCCTACTAATTGATAAAAATAATAGACTATCTGAACAAAATGAAAGGCTTGAGCTTAATAGTTCTATATCTAAAAACATTAATGTTAAATGGGTGTTAATTATTGCCGCTGTATTTATTATCGGCTTTGTTTTTATAATTTTTATCAACTCATCAAGACGAAAAGCCCACAACCTAAATACTATTAATCGCTCATATTAATTACAAATATAAACATGTCTCATATAAGTGTATCAATCGAAAATTTTCAAAAATCAGTTCTTGATGAATCGCATAAGCGTTTAGTAGTTTTAGATATTTCTGCTGAATGGTGCGGCCCTTGTAAGATCTTAGATCCAGTAATTAAATCTGTTGCTAATGAATATGGAGATGGCGAATTATTATTTGCTAAACTTGAAGCTGAAGACGAAAATATGAAGATTGCCGGGCAATATCATGTGCGCGGCTTTCCAACAGTCATCGCATTTATAAATGCTGAAGAGGTTGGTCGTTTTCATTCAGCACAAAACTCTGACTTTGTACGTAATTTTATTGATACAAATCTGGAAAAATTCTAATTAAAACCACATAGTCCCTCCTTTACCTATAAAGGTTGTTATAAAGAGGTATTTAGCAGTATTTTATTCAATCAAAGAACGATAACAAAGGTTATATTAAATAGCATGTTGATTTAGTATAAAAATATTTGTAATTTACTTCGCATAATTTATATTATGTTAAATTATTGAATTATTTACGATTATATTATGGTTTGTAAGGTCTTAAGTGCACCCTACTAAACTTTTTAAAGTTTTAGTTAAAATTATTCAAAACTTAACAATAAGAATTGGAGAGTTTGTTATTGTTTTTGTAGTTTGATGCGTCTATAGCCTAAATTAAGATAATCATTAACCAGTGCTGGCCCACTAGAAGCCACGTCAATAATATCGATGTAGTCACTATGTGCGACGTTGTTCCATGATGAGTTAACTCCACAAACACTAATATCTACTCCGCTTTTATTTAAGTTATTTAATATTGAAATAGAATACTGATTTTCTTGCTGGCTTTGTTGTGTTAATTGAAATTGTTCATTGCCATGTGAAACAATAGCTATATCTATATTGGGGTATTTGTTTTTTAGTTGTCTAGATAAGCTTTCGACCATTGGTGCGGCCCAATCCCAGGCGTCTTTATCGTATTCTACTAGTTCGAACACCACTCCATCTGGCTCTAAATTTGCATCAATCAGACGCTTAACCACGGGATGGTGACACTCTTGTACATTGACCGCATACGAGTTTAGAGCTAGTGATAAACTCAAAATTACGGCTTTTGTTATTTGCTTTACTCTAGTCATTGCATAAGATAAGTGTTTGTTTTTACTATTTAATTGTTATTGTATTCTTAAATATCAACACTAATTAGAAAATATAAAAAACATCTTTAAGAGGTGCCTTTTCCTTAGTTTCAGTTTGGCGTTTAAAATCTTTTATGATGTATATAGAATACAGCCACATATACAAACATTTGAATAATAAATGAATTTTTGATTTATCAACCATATTAAATGTAAACAAACAAACTTATAATGCAAAAAAATATGTTAATTAAGGTTTTATAATTAGTTTAATAAATATAATATTTGCATGTCAAGCAAACTATTTAATGTCAAATTAAAGTCTAAAGAAAAGGCTTATGAATGCTCTTCTGCAGATTCTATACTTGAAGGTGGGTTGCGTCATGGTTTAGCTATGCGTTATGAGTGCAGCAACGGCACTTGTGGAGTTTGTAGAGCAAAGTTAATACAAGGAGATATTAAGCAAACCAAACACCATGATCACCTTATTTCCAGTGAGGATAAAGATGATGGTGAGTTTTTAATGTGTTGTAATTCTCCTGTTTCAGATGTTGAGATTGATTTGGATTTGATTGGCGATGTTAAATCCATTGCTATTCAAAATATTGAAACCAAGGTTAAAAGTATTGACTTTATTAATAGCAATATGGCAATTGTTAGCGTTAGAACCCCAAGATCTAAAACTCTACAATTTATGGCCGGACAAGATGTTGAGCTGTCATTCCAAGGAAAAAAATCCAGATACCCTCTTGCCTCTTGCCCTTGTCACGGAATGGAGCTAGAGTTTCATATACGCAATAATAATACTGATGAATTTGCCAGTGCAATATTCTCAAAGATTATCAGAGATAAAAGTAAAATTTATTTAGAGGGTCCAAAAGGTGTTTTTGTACTCAAAGAAACCACAAAGCGACCAATGGTTTTTATAGCCTGGGATAGTGGATTCGCACCCATTAGAAGCCTGGTAGAGCATGCTTTTTCATTAGAAATGACTAATCCTGTGTATTTTTATTGGGCCTACCCTTTTGATGAGCAAACCCCCTATTTGGATAATCATGCAAGATCTTGGCAAGCAATTATGGATAACTATACTTACTCCCCTATTGGTTGTGAATTTGATAGATCAAGTAAAAACGATTGTCACAAAGTAGCAAAATATATTTTTAAAAACCTAGATTTAGATATTGTAAATCAGTCTGATTTGTATGTTTGTGTGCCGGCTGAAGTGTTGATTTATTTAGGTGAATTACTGCTTGAAAACGGCTTAAATGAATCGCAATTAATTGCATCTCCAATTTAGTTAAAATTATTTTAATTTTCTTGTTTTTTTTGCACTGTTTGTTTTGATAAATATCATCACATCAAGCTTTGCGCTTTTTATTATTAAAAACTAATATTGTCATATCGTAAATTGATGATATTTTTGTAAAAAGTAGACATAATTTTTTTTTAATTTTTTTCTAATCTCCCTAGCCCTTTTGTAGCAATATTTTGCGAGTTTTCGCATCTTTTTTGTAAAAAACCTCTCTTGCAAAATAATACGAAATACACTATATTTAGTTGTAGTTATATTTTGTTAACACTATATGTAGTGTTTTCTCTATTGGGGGAGTAAATGAATCAAGACATTAAAGTCACCAAGCGTGATGGCAAGAAAGAATCCATTGATATGGAGAAAATTCATAGGGTTGTGCACTGGGCTTCACAAGATTTAAAAGGGGTAAGTGTTTCGCAAGTTGAAATCAATTCACAGCTTGCATTTTTTGATGGTATTAAGACTGAAGATATTCACGAAACTATTATTAAATCTGCTGCAGATTTAATCTCTACAGACACTCCAGATTATCAATATTTAGCAGCGCGTTTGGCAATATTTCATTTGCGTAAAAAAGCCTTTAAATCTTTCACCCCGCCACCGCTCTTTGATCATATTAAAAAGTTTACTGATCTGGGTATTTATGATAAAGATATTCTAGACAAATATACTAAAAATGAGATTAATGAGTTAGATTCATATATTGATCATTGGCGTGATATGAGGTTTTCCTATGCTGCAGTTAAGCAGCTTGAAGGTAAGTATTTGGTACAAAATCGTGTAACTGGTGAGATTCACGAATCTCCACAGCAACTTTATATTTTGGTTGGAATGTGTTTATTTCAAGAATATAAAGGCGAGACGCGTATGAATATAGTTAAGCGTTTCTATGATGCTGTTAGTTTATTTAAGATATCTCTACCTACACCAATTATGGCCGGTGTACGCACCCCTACTCGTCAGTTTTCATCGTGTGTGTTGATTGAGGCAGATGACGATCTTGATTCAATTAGTGCTGCAGCTGGAGCAATTGTTAAGTATGTATCCCAGCGTGCCGGCATTGGTATTAATGGTGGAAAGATTAGAGCTATTGGCAGCCCTATTCGTGGTGGTGAGGCTACACATACTGGCTGTATACCATTTTACAAACACTTTCATACTGCGGTTAAATCTTGCTCTCAGGGTGGAGTTCGTGGTGGTGCAGCTACGTTGTTTTATCCATTATGGCATTTAGAGGTGGATAGTTTATTAGTACTTAAAAACAATACTGGTACTGATGAGAATCGAATTCGTCATTTGGATTATGGCGTGCAATTTAATGGTTTAATGTATCAGAGATTTTTGGCTGATGGCAGTATTACTTTATTTTCACCGCATGATGTTCCAGGTCTATATGATGCTTTTTTTGAAGATCAAGAGGAGTTTAAACGCCTGTATGAGATGTATGAGCAAGATGATTCAATTAGAAAAGAAAGTGTCAAAGCTAGAGACATCTTTGCTAGGTTTATGCAGGAGCGTGCAAATACTGGACGTGTTTATATGCAAAATGTTGATCATTGTAATACACATGGCGCATTTGATCCTAAGCAAGCTGCAGTTAGGCAATCTAACCTTTGTATGGAGATTACCTTACCTACCAAGCCACTATATTCTGTTCAAGATGAAAATGGTGAAGTGGCACTTTGTACGCTTTCTGCGGTTAATCTAGGAGCACTTGACTCTTTAGATGAGCTAGAAGATGTTACTGAAATTATTGTTCGTGCTCTTGATTCGCTTCTAGATTATCAAGATTACCCTATTAAAGCCGCAGAACTTGCCAGTATGAATCGTCGTACACTTGGCATTGGTGTGACTAATATGGCATATTATTTGGCTAAAAATAATGCTAGATATTCTGACGGTTCTGGCAATAAGCTTATTCATCAAACCTTTGAAGCTCTACAGTATTACTCATTAAAAGCCTCTAATAAACTAGCTAAAGAACTGGGTGCTTGCCCACTATTTGGTGAAACAAAATATGCCAAAGGAATTATGCCTATTGATACCTATAAAAAAGATATAGATTCATTTTGTGCTTGTGATTTAGAGCTTGATTGGGATAAATTGCGTAGCGATATAAAAACTACTGGACTGAGAAATTCAACATTAACTGCGCTTATGCCATGTGAGAGTTCGTCACAGATATCAAACTCAACTAATGGTATTGAGCCACCAAGAGGGTTTGTATCTATTAAGCAATCTAAGGATGGCATTCTTAAGCAAATTGTGCCAGATTATGAGAATTTAAAGAATAAGTACGAGATGCTTTGGGACATTAAAGATAACGAAGGTTATTTGCAGCTTTGTGCGATTATGCAAAAATTTGTTGATCAGTCAATCTCAACCAATACTCATTATGATCCATCGTTATTCGAAGGCAACAGAGTGCCAATGAAATTGTTTTTAATGGATTTATTAAAGGCTTATAAATATGGCATTAAGACGCTTTACTACCATACTACACGTGATGGTGCGTCAGATGGTGGCATGGAAGAAAAACAGGATGATAATGCATGCGCCGATGGTGTTTGCAAATTGTGATAACTTTTTAATAAGGAGAAAATATAAATGGAAATACTTATAACATTTTTTGGACTGGCTACAATGGTTTGGATGTGCTTGATGGGTGTTTGCGTATCATCTTTTAGTAAAGACTAATTTGGCAAACTACAGTTATCTTAGGAGGTATTAAACATGACATATAGTATATTTAGCAAAAAAATTAGTGACACATTAACCCAGCCAATGTTTTTTGGTGATACGGTTAATGTTGCACGTTTTGATAAGCAAAAATTTGAGTTGTTTGAAAAGCTTACTGAGAAACAGCTTTCATTCTTCTGGCGTCCAGAAGAAATTGATGTCTCTAAAGACAAGATGGATTTCGCTAAACTTTTGCCTAATGAAAAGCATATCTTTTTATCGAATCTACAGTATCAAATATTGCTTGATTCTGTACAAGGAAGATCTCCCAATATTGCCCTATTACCAATTGTATCTCTGCCGGAATTAGAGAATTGGATTGAAACCTGGAGTTTTTCTGAGACTATTCACTCACGTTCATATACGCATATTATTCGTGCCATTGTAAATGAGCCCGGTGCAGTTTTTGATGACATTATGAAAACTGAGCAGATCTTAGAGCGAGCAGAAAGTGTGTCTCAACATTATGATGAGCTAATTAAATGCACTCAAGCTTTTCTTTTACATGGCGAGGGCAAGCACAACATTAACAATGAAACGGTTGATGTTGATTTATATTGCTTAAAGAAAAAACTGTATTTAACTCTGTTTTCAGTTAATATCTTAGAGGCTATTCGTTTTTATGTATCGTTTGCCTGTTCATTTGCATTTGCAGAGCGAAAGGTAATGGAGGGCAATGCTAAGATTATTAAGATGATTGCTCGTGATGAAGCTCTCCATCTGACATCTACACAATATATGCTTAACCTTATGCGTGATGGTAAGGATGATCCTGATATGGCTAAAATTGCTCATGAGTGTGAAGAAGAAGTGATTCAGATGTTTAAAGACGCAACCCAGCAAGAAAAAGATTGGGCTGACTATTTATTTAGTGATGGTTCAATGATTGGTTTGAATGCACAAATATTAAAACAATATTTGGAATATATTACCAATGTACGTATGAAGGCATTAAATTTAGATCCTTTATTCGAAGAATGCTCAAACCCTCTACCGTGGATTAATCACTGGCTTGATTCTGACAATGTTCAAGTTGCTCCGCAAGAGACTGAAATCACCTCTTATTTGGTAAGTGCAATTGATAATACTTTAGAGACAGATGACTCAGATTTTGGTGATTTTAAGTTATAAGTATTGATAAATGTTTAAGATTGATGTTGATAATATCAACGGCAAAACTGAGTCTTTATATGTGTACGGTGAGAGTTCTATTCTTACCGAATTAGAAGAGCACAATGTATTAATAAACTACTCTTGCCGTCAAGGACATTGTGGCAGTTGTATCTTGCAGCTTTTGTCTGGAGATGTTTCCCATCAAGGTTCATTAGTGCCATTATCCGAAGGTGAAATTCTAGCCTGTAGAGCTATACCAATTACTGATATTAAAATTGGTCTAAGAGATTGATTTATTATTTAAATATTCTAGCACCTCATCAGCACTACCTTTAAAAATAATTCTTGCCTCTTTTTTCTTAATTTGATAGTCATACATTGGATCGTAATAATCTACTAGAAGTGACTTAACAATTGGTAAAAATCCATCAGAACTATTAGTTGATTGGTATTGCTTTAATGCGTAATCAATCTGGTTTTTCATGATTTTATAACGTTCTAACCCAAGACGTTTTTGAATTTTTTCTAAACTTATAAGCCAGTAATTGGCAAACTTATCAAACCCGCTGTTTTGATCTTGATCGATAAACTCTTTATGCATATTGATTACATAAGCATCCATACTAACTTTAATTCGTTCTTCAATACTAGCTTCTAGTAGTATTAAATCTGCTTTGGAGGTTTTTTCTTTGACGCAATCAGGAATATGGACTGTTCCCACATTAGAGCCTTCATCTTCAAAAACCAAGCGTGAGAAGTTTTGTTTTTTAATTAACTCAACTCCAAGGTTGTTTTCAAAAGCAATCTGTGTTGGTTGTTTAGTTGTGGTGTTACCAAATGCAGAACCCCTATGATTGGCCAAACCTTCTAAATCAATTTGTTGATTTATTTTTTCAAGTAGTAGCGTTTTACCACAACCAGTTTGTCCACCAATTACAACCGGTGTAATGTTACTCATAATACGGTCAGTTTCGTCAATTAAAAATCGACGTAATGCCTTGTATCCACCTTTGATGCGTGGGTAGTTAATGCCAGATTCTTCATAAATCCATTTTTGAGTGATTTGACTACGCAACCCCCCACGAAAGCAATATAGTGCACCATCTGGGTTGTTCTTGATAAACTCAAGCCACCTGTCAACTCTGGCTTGTTTTATCTCTCCACTAACTAATTCATGACCTAGCTCTATTGCCTTATCTTGTCCTTTGTTTTTATAACAAGTGCCTACCTGTTCACGCTCAGAGTTACTCATTAGTGGCAGGCTAGTTGTATTTAAAAAGGCACCTTGATCAAATTCAATTGGTGCGCGGGTATCTATTAGTGGGGTGTCATCTATAAATAACTGTGTAAAGTCATCTATTAATTTAAGCTCACTGGACATTGATTTGTACAACTGGATTATCTTTGTCTAATTGGACAATTTCACCAATTGCTTCTAATGCAAATCCAGCTTTAATCATAACTTGGTTAAATTCATCTTGGGCAGAATCTGCGACCATAATTAACAAGCCTCCACTAGTTTGTGGATCACAAATAATTGATTGTACTTCACCATTTATTTTGCTTAAGTTTTGCCCATAACTATCAAAGTTTCTTTGTGCGCCGCCTGGCGAACAACCATTGGCAAGATAGTCTTTAATGTTTGGTAGTATTGGGACTTTGTTGTAGTTAATAGTTGCTGCCACATTAGACCCAATACAAACTTCTGATAAATGCCCGCCTAAACCAAAACCAGTTACATCAGTAATGGCATTAACACCATCAATAGTGGCAATTTTGGTACCAATATCATTAAGCTGACACATAGTATCAATTGCACGTTTTTCATCTTCTAGCGTGATTTTCTTTTGCTTTTGTGCGGTGGTAAGAATGCCAATACCCAGGGGCTTGGTTAAATATATTTTGTCACCCACTTTTGCTTTTGAATTTTCTTTAAGGTGCTTGATTGAAACCCTACCGGTAACTGCCAAACCAAAGATGGGCTCTGGAGAGTCAATACTATGCCCACCAGCAAGCATCATGCCGGCTTCTTGGCAAACGCTACGGCCACCCTCAACAACTTGCTGCCCTACTTCGGCAGGGAGCTTATCAAGTGGCCAGCCAAATATTGCAATTGCCATTAATGGATTACCACCCATAGCATAAATATCACTAATGGCATTAGTAGCAGCGATACGCCCAAAGGTGAATGGGTCATCAACTATAGGCATAAAGAAGTCTGTAGTGGAAATAACCGCCTCACCGTTGCCTAAATCATAAACCGCAGCATCATCACGCGAGTGGTTGCCTACTAGTAAATTAGGGTCATTAATTTCAGTCAAAGATGATTCTAAAATTGTATCTAAAACCTTAGGCGATATCTTGCAACCACAACCTTGACCGTGGCTATATTCAGTTAGTTTAATTGTCTGCTTGGTTTTATTCACGAGTGTGAATTATACCGCTGTGAAACTAGTCAACCTGTTTGTATTCTTCTTCTAGTTTTTTATATAGTTGCTCGGGAGTAAGATTAGGTTGTTCTTCCATTATGTTAAAAGCAATTACGTTATCTTCAACTGCGTCCCATATCTTTATGTAAGTCCCATCTTTATAGCCGTGATCTTGCCTAAATGTATTAAGCTGATTTTTAACAACATAGCGCTTATAAAGCTCCGGAATATCCATGCCCATAGTTGCAATTGCTTCAAAAAATAAAGCGGTGATTCTATATAGTGAGTTTTGTGATTTATCAACATTTGCACTGGCCGAAATTGCCACAATTTTTTCTAAAACTTCCACCATTTTTTCAGGATCAATATCACGTTCAGCCTGAGTTTCAAGGTATGCGTCAGCAAAACCAGTATCACCAAAATGAATAGCTTCAGACATAATAAAATGCCAAATATCTACTAATTCAACTTTTGCGTTATCTAAGTCTGGCTGGCTGTCAATATCTTTCCAGTGCTTCCAGTTGAATGAATCGATTGCTTCAGCTGCTTCCATATAAATACAACGAAGCCACGATATTTGACGACCTTCTTTGGTAGCGCCTTCTGTCCATATTTCGCCATTAGTTGCATCATTGAGCTTTTGTTGTAGTTCAAACATTTGCTTAATTTGATTCATGGATAAGGCCTTATAATAGTCTAAAAATCTTAATAATTATAATGCAACAATACTTGACTAAAAAGTTAATTAATTGTGATTTGGGAGAATGTTTAGTTCCAAATCCAGATAAGGATGTTATGCCACTAATAGATATGGCTAATATCGCTTGCGGTGGACACGCTGGTGACAATGAAAGCATTGTTGATGCTATTAATCTTGCGAAGAAAAATAATGTAAAGATAGGCTCTCATCCAAGCTATATGGATAAGTCTAATTTTGGTCGAGTAAGTCATAATTTATCAGACAGCGATTTGTATGATTGTGTGCATTCTCAGATTGCTAACTTCCAAAAGCTTTGTATTCAAAACAATACCAAGCTAGACTATGTAAAACCGCATGGTGCACTTTATCACGATATGACACGTCAGCAATCAGTACTAAGTGTTATATGTAAGGTTATTCAGTCCATTGACTCAAACCTATCTTTGGTTGTACAGGCCGGCAATGAGGAATATTTTAAAAATATTGAAAAAAATGAAAATATAAATTTTTTGTATGAAGTTTTTGCAGATCGTGGTTATAACGGTATGAATATGATCGCTCGTGGTGAAAAAGGCGCGATTTTAGATAATAGTGATGACATTATTGATCAATTTTGGCGGTTTTTTAAAAATAATAGTATAAAGCTTGATACAATTTGCTTCCATGGTGATAATAAAGCCTCTGTAGAAGCCCTCAAACAGTTAAAACATGCATAAAATCATTCTAGCTGGTGAAAGTTCGATATTAATCTATTTTGGCGATAAGATCGATCCTGCCCTGCCTGAAAATATTGCAAATTTTGCAAATGAGTTAAAAACTGAGCTTTATGAGTTAATTGTTGATCTTACCCCCTCTTATACCTCGCTTTTGGTTACTTACAATCTAAATCTAACTAATCATAATGAATTTAGTGCCAAAGTAGAATCGTTGTTAGATGGTTTTAAAAATAATTCTAATGAATCCAAATCTAACACTATTTATATTCCTGTGTACTATGGACTGGAGACTGGTCTTGATTTAGAAAGAATGTTGGCTGAGAAGAATCTTGATTTAGAAACTTTTATAGGTATACACACTGCAAAAGAATACTTGGTTTATGCAATTGGATTTTCTCCAGTATTTGCTTTTTTGGGTGAAGTGGATAAGAGTATTCAGTCACCGCGTTTGGCCACACCTAGAATCAATATTCCTGCAGGCAGTGTTGGTATTGCTGAGAGTCAAACAGCTATCTACCCTACTGACTCATCAGGCGGTTGGAATATTGTTGGTAGAACGCTATTAGATTTATCCTTAAACAATCCTGAAAATATCAACAAGTTTAAGACTGGCGATAGGGTTAAGTTTTATTCAATAACTCGTGATGAATATGTAAATAATGGGGGTCAGTTATGAGCTTCAAAGTTATAAAACCAGGGTTTTTAGCCACCATTCAAGATTATGGCAGGCTTAGTCACGGTGCTCATGGAATGAGTCGCTGCGGGGCTATGGATGAGCATGCTTATGCCTGGGGTAATTACTTGTTGGATAATGGGTTCAACTCTGCAGTTTTAGAAATAACTTTTGGCAGTGTTGAGCTAGAAGCGCTAGATGATGCTTTTATAGTGGTAACTGGAGCAGATCTTAATTTTAGAATTAATGGCAATCCTAGTGTTATTTGGCGTAATGTACAAGTGCATAAGGGTGATATTATTAGCTGGAATAGCCCTAAGAGTGGGGTTCGTAGTTATTTAGCAGTTAAAGGCGGGTTTGAAGCTGAAACATTATTTGACTCAAGGTCTGTTAATTTACGTGAAAATATTGGTAGTAAAATTGCAGTCAATGATAAGCTTATTTGTAAAAAATCTAACAATTTAGGTGATAAGTTTATCTCCGCACAATACATACCAAATTACAATCAATATATAGTTTTAAGAATACTTCCAAGCTATCAGTTTAACGAATTTAGTATAAATCAAAGAGACTTATTCTTTAATCAGACATATACAATAACCAACGCTAGTGATAGGTCCGGGTGTCGTTTAAGTGGAGCTCCAATTGCCATAAAGCGCGATAGAATGATATCTGAAGGTATGAGCTATGGCAGTGTGGAAATCGCAACAGATGGATTGCCAATTATTCTACTTAAGGATGCACCAACAATTGGTGGTTATCCAAAAATTGGCACAGTGTTTTCTCTAGATCTTGCCAAACTTGCACAAAAACAACCTAATGCAAAAGTTAGATTTAAGCTTATAAGTATTTCTGAATCACAAAGCGAAAGAGCTAAATTTAATCAGTTTTTTGGTATTGATGAGAGTTGAATACTTTACAAAATAACTCCGCTGTTTTTTTGGTGTCGTATAGTGCAGAGTGTGCTTGAGTGTTATCAAATTCAATACCTGCTTTAATCATAGATTTTGCTAGTACTGTTTCACCATAGAAAAGCGCTGATAAGCTAACAGTATCAATGGTTGAGAATTGATGAAATGGATTTTTAAGCTTTGACCTGTCGCTAGCTGCATATAAAAACCCTAAATCAAAAAAAGCATTGTGACCTACTAAAATAGCACGATTGCATTGTTCATTTTTCATATCTAAACGTATGGATTTAAAGATATCGCTCAAACCTTGTTTTTCTTTGACTGCCATACGAAATGGATTGTTAACATCAATGCCGTTAAATTTTAGTGCGCTTTCTTCAAGATTAGCTCCTGCAAAAGGCTCAATGTGAAAATGCAAGGGTTGTTTTGGGTAGAGTTTTCCAGCTTCATCGATTCCAATAACAATTGCACAAATCTCAAGCATAGCATCAGTTTTTGCATTAAATCCTGCTGTTTCAATATCAACAACAACAGGTAAATAACCTCTAATTCTGTCCTTAATGTCCATGGCTAATTAACTTCTTTAAAAAATATTAAAGAGTTTCTATCGTAGTTGAAATGTTTTTGACGCTTATATGGTAAGTCTGAAATATTCATTTGAGCAAAGCCATTTTTAATAAACCAATTAGTTCCATGTTTTGTTAGGGCAAAAATCTTGGTAAATTTCTCTTTTTTCGCTTTAATAACAATCTTGTCTAGCAGTTGTGAAGAAAGACCGGTATTTTGAAAACCTTGCGCCACAGCAAGTGAATAGATCTCACCTATGGACCCCTCTTGACAATTTTTTAATCCTGCACAGGCAAGTAGTTGGTTGTCTTTATAAATTAATACAAAATCATCAATGGATTTATTAATATCAATTAAAGTCCTAGGCAGAATCTTACCTTGATCAACAAATGGCTGAACTAGTTTTAGAATTTGACTGGCCTTATTCACAATATAAGTACTTAAAACATTTATGAGAGGTGCTTATTTTAGTCTAAAATTTAAATTTTATTTATTTGAAAACAAGAAAATGAGAAGTGATACAGTAAAAAAGGGTTATGACAAAACACCACACCGTTCATTATTAAGAGCAACAGGCCTTAGAGATGAAGACTTTGATAAGCCGTTTATTGGTGTTGCCAACTCATTTATTGAGATTATTCCCGGACATTATTTTCTAGATAAAGTATCTGACATTATTAAAGACGAAATTCGTTCTGCTGGATGTGTGCCATTTGAATTCAACACTATTGGTGTTGATGATGGTATTGCTATGGGGCATGACGGCATGTTGTTTTCTCTACCTTCAAGAGAGATTATTGCTAATTCAATAGAAACGGTAATGAATGCTCACAAGCTTGATGCAATGATTGCCATTCCAAATTGTGACAAAATTGTACCAGGTATGATTATGGGCGCTCAGCGTGTAAATGTACCAACGGTTTTCGTATCTGGCGGCCCAATGAAAAAAGGCTACACTAAAGATGGCACAGCAATTGATTTAGCAACCGCTTTTGAAGCGGTTGGCAAGCACGAAACCGGGCAAATTTCAGACGCCGAATTAAAAGACATCGAATGTAATGCCTGCCCTAGTGGTGGTAGTTGTTCTGGTATGTTTACGGCTAACTCCATGAATACACTAATGGAGGCAATGGGTATCGCTCTACCTGGAAACGGCACAATTTTAGCACTCACTCCAGAGCGTGAAGTTTTGTATCGCCAAGCGGCAAGACGAGTTTGTGAAATTGCGCTAATGGAAAAGCAAGAAGATCGAGATAAATTTAATATGCAAAATATCTTAAATGATAATGCTGTTCGTAATGCATTTGCCGTTGATATGGCTATGGGTGGCAGCTCTAACACAGTGCTTCATATGCTGGCAATTGCTCAAGAGGCAAATTCTGATTTTAAGCTAAGTGATATTAATAAAATTAGTAAAAAAGTATCACATATTGCTAAGATTTCCCCATCACTTTCAACTGTTCATATGGAAGATATTAATACCGCAGGCGGTGTTAATGCAGTGATGCATGAGATGAATAAACGTGGTGAGGCATTAATTGATAATCTAACTATAAGCGGTGAAACTTTGTATGAAAAGATTAGTGGTGCTGAAATTAAAGACACTAATATTATTCATACTATTGATAATCCATATTCCAAGGTAGGCGGTTTGGCTATTTTGTATGGTAACTTGGCCGAGCAAGGTGCGGTTATTAAAACTGCTGGTATCACGGGCGATCGTGTATTTACTGGTAGTGCTGTTTGTTTTGATTCGCAAAATGATGCAATTGATGGCATTAAGTCTGGCAAAGTTAAAGCAGGCGATGTTGTTGTTATTCGTTACGAAGGCCCTAAAGGCGGACCAGGAATGCAAGAGATGCTAGCCCCAACCTCCCTTATTATGGGTATGGGACTGGGTGATAAGGTAGCACTTATTACTGATGGTCGTTTCTCGGGTGCAACTCGTGGTGCATCAATTGGCCATGTGTCTCCTGAGGCGGCTGAAGGTGGTATGATTGGTCTACTTAAAGATGGTGATGAAATACACATTGATGTAGATGAATACATCTTAAGTGTTAATTTATCTGAGGATGAGATTGTTGAGCGTAAGGCCAACTTTAAGCCAATTAAGAAAGTCTTAAGCTCTAAATGGTTACAACAGTATCGATTATTAGTGAGAAATGCAAGTAATGGTGCAATGCTAAAAACTGACCTGGATTAATTTTTCATATTATGTGCAAGATTTATCTTGCACACAGTCTAAATTATTTTTTGCCAGAATAAAGCGACCCCAGTATCTGCCTTCAAAGAATAATCTGAAAACCCAAACTTTGAATATGCTGCTTTAGCATTATCATTTTTACTTAGAACTTCTAATGTGACTTTACAGCAACCCTTTTCTATCGCTATATCTTCTATTTTTTGTAATATTATTCGACTTATTCCCAAGCCTCTATGACTGTCTATGATTGCTAAATCATGAATATTTATTAACGGCTTACATAGGAAAGTTGAAAACAACTCAAAACAGTTGGCAAAACCTACAGCTTTACCGTCAGCATAAACCAAAACACTAAAGGCATGTCCAAGCTTTGATAATTCAGTTACGACATTATCTACAATCTTCTTATCAAGAGGCTCTCCGCCACCCATTGGATCTCTAGCGTACATATTAATGAGTGATTGCAAATCATTTTTATGTGACTCATCAATGTAGTTTGCTATTAAGGCTTCTATATGCATACAGCCTTATTATAACAATTTGTTACTGATATTTATTAATTGACCGGAATAAAAACCATTTGTCGATCGTCTAAATTGACAGATGCCACTTGAATTTTGATGGTATCACCAAGCCTAAAAACTCGACCGGTTCGCTCACCTTTTAGTTGATGATGGATATCATCAAAAATATAATAATCATCTTTCATGTCACGCATAGCAATCATGCCTTCAACAAATACGTCGCTCAGCTCAATAAAAATGCCAAAGCCTGCTACTCCAGAAATAACACCATTAAATGTTTTTCCAACTTTATCGCGCATATATTCACATTTAAGCCATTGCTCTACATCGCGAGAAGCGTCGTCGGCTCTGCGCTCAGTCATAGATAAGTGCGCGCCAATTTCAATCATTTTTTTGCTTGGTTTTCTTTTCTTTTTATTTATTACTCGATTAATAGCGCGATGCACCAAAAGATCAGGATATCTTCTAATTGGAGAGGTAAAGTGGGTATAGTCTTCAAACGCTAGACCAAAGTGCCCTTCGTTTGCAGGAGTATAGACGGCTTGTTTCATAGTGCGCAATACAACAGTTTTAATGATGTTTTCATCATCACGACCTTTAGCATCTTCTAGCACTTTAGCAAAATGTTTTGATTCTGGCTGAGCGCCACCCTCAAGAGTTAAGCCTACTGCAGTTAAGAATTGACGCGTAACTTCAACCTTCTCTGCAGTTGGCTTAGGATGGATTCGATAAAGAAAATCTTCATCGTTATCAGCTAAAAACTTTGCAGTGGCTTGATTGGCCATAAGCATGCATTCTTCAATAAGCTTGTGTGCATCATTACGTGATCGGGCTACAATGTTGTCAATTTTGCCGTTGTCATTAAACAAGATTTGAGACTCAATACGATCAAAGTCCATTACTCCACGTTTGATTCTGGCAGTTTTGAGTGTTTTATACAAATCATATAAAGTGTTTAGATTATCCATAACACTTGCATACTTATGCGTTAGCTCTTTATCGTGGTATTCTAGAATTTTACTTACCTTAGTATAAGTAAGGCGAGCATGTGAAAACATAACCGCAGGATAGAACTTATAATTAATTAAATCCCCTTCTGAGTCGATGTTCATCTCGCAAGTCATACATAGGCGTTCTACATCGGGGTTAATTGAGCATAGGCCGTTTGATAAAGCCTCAGGCAGCATCGGCACAACACGACGTGGAAAGTAAACCGAATTACCACGATCAATGGCATCACTATCTAGATCAGATCCTTCTTTAACATAGTGCGATACATCGGCAATAGCAACTACTAGTTTCCAACCTTTTTTAGTCTTCTCAGCATATACAGCGTCATCAAAATCTCTTGAATCTTCGCCATCGATAGTGACCAGTTTCATGCTGGTAATATCAGCCCTACCCTTTTTATCGGCCTTTGTTACTTTAGTTGGAAGCTTATTGGTTTGTGCAGTTGCAGCTGCAGAAAACTCAACCGGGATGTTGTTGCGATAAAGGGCGGAGTCTGTTTCCACCCCCTCATCCATGTAAGAGCCTAATACTTGGATAATTCTGCCTTGTGCTAAATAATCCAGTGTTGGTGACTTGGTAATTTCAACAATTACAATTTGTTCATCTGTATTATCTTTGCCAACCTTTGGTATTAATATATTGTGCTTGATGCGTTTATCATCAACTACAACATATGCACCGTCTTGCTCAAGATGTAGGCGTCCAACTACTGTTTTTACAGTTTCAATTACTTTGACAATTTCAGCATCTCCACGCTGATTTAACAAGCGTGCTTTAACTCTATCTCCATGAAATACTAGCTGCATTTGTTTGGATGATAATCTTAAGTCTTTACCGCCTTTATCAAGCACAATAAATCCAAACCCTTTAGGGTTGGCAATGATAGTGCCAGTTAACAAACCACGATTAGAAAACTTGCGATAAACACCTTTTTTGTTACAACTGATTTGTTGATCACGTACCATTGCTCTTAGCCTATGGCCAATTGGTTTTTTTTGGTGATCTTCAGCTTTTAATAAGTCGAATAATTCATTCTTGGTTAGGGGTTTTTTCTCAACAAAACTAAGAATATATTCCCTAGAGGGTATAGGATTATCGTATTTTTCCGATTCCCTCTTCTTATGGGGGTCGCTCATGTATTACTCAGCAAATGGATGATTAAGAATTAATGTCTCATCACGATCAGGACCAGTTGATAAAATATCTACTGGTAGATTGGATAATTCTTCTATTTTACGTATATAGTTTTGTGCTTCAATTGGCAGTGAATCAAATGAATCAGTACCTATAGTTGAAGTTTTCCAGCCTGGCATTTCAATGTAGATTGGTTTAGCATCTGCATAGCCTTGTGAATCGTATGGAGGGGTAGTAATTTCTTTACCGTTAAGCTCGTAAGCAATACAAATTTTAATATTTTCTAAACTATCTAAAACATCTAGCTTAGTTAAACAGATACCAGTTACTGCATTTAGTTTAAATGAGCGGTTAAGTGTAACCATATCTAACCATCCACAACGACGTTGACGACCAGTTGTAGCGCCAAACTCATGCCCTACTGTGCCTAACACTTTGCCAATTTCATCACCTTCATCGGTAGATACGTCATAAATTAATTCTGTTGGGAATGGGCCTCCACCAACGCGTGTAGTGTATGCCTTAACAATACCAACTACGTAATCTATATCTGTAACACCAACTCCAGATCCTGTTATCGCACCACCAGAGGTTGTGTTTGATGATGTTACAAATGGGTATGTGCCTTGGTCAATATCAAGTAATGCACCTTGTGCGCCTTCAAATAATACATTCTCATTATTGGCTATATGTTGATGAATCTGCTCGGTCACATCAGTGATCATTGGTTTAACAACCTTAGATTGTTCTAATGCTTCAGCTAGAACTGTTTCATAATCAAGCGCATCAGCCCCATAATAATTAGTTAGTGCAAAGTTATGGTATTCCATAACATCTTTAAGTTTTTCAGCAAATGCTACTTCATCAAGAAGATCGCCTGCGCGTAATCCACGACGAGCAACTTTATCTTCATAAGCAGGGCCAATACCGTTTCCAGTTGTGCCAATTGCGGCTTTACCTCTTTTTAATTCACGAGCATTATCAAGCGCTATATGGTACGGCATGATAAGCGGACACCCTGGAGACACTTTTAAGCGTGATTCAGCATCAACACCAGCCTCGTCTAATTCCCCTAATTCTTTAATTAAAGCTGACATAGACAATACTACACCATGGCCAATTAAACACTCTACATTGTCACGTAAAATACCTGATGGAATAAGGTGGAGTACGGTTGTTTTACCGTCAATAACAAGAGTATGTCCAGCATTATGACCACCCTGAAAGCGTACAACGCTTGATACTTTGTCAGTAATTAAATCTACTACTTTACCTTTACCTTCATCACCCCACTGGGTACCAATGATTACTACATTTTTTGACATACTAATTCCTAACTATTTAATACTTAATAAAATTATTTTTTTATTTTGTTTGGGATAAAAATTTTAAATCAAATGAAAAGCCAGTTGCGGCTCTTGATTTGCCAAATGATTTACCAATATCATTATAACGACCACCCTGAGCTAGCGCCTTAGAGTAGCTTTCGTTATATGCTGAAAATACAACACCTGTGTGATATTCATAAGATTTAAGCTCTGCAAGATCATAAATTACATTTATGTTCTTTGATTTTAATTGCTGATTGATTGCTATTAGATCTTCAATAGCTGATTTTGCAAAATCAATATCATTAAATACTTTCAATGCTTCATCCAGAATTGACTCGTTACCTTCTAAATGCATAAGCTTTGTAAATTTGTCAGCATTAGTTAAAGTGTTGTTTGTCAAAAATACTGATAAATCTGGAACTGATCTGCGTGTAAAAATTTCACGTAGTTGTGAAATTTTTACAGAAGTCAAATCTTCAGTTTGAATAAGAGCGTTAAATATTGCCACATTACCAAGACTAACAACTACTGGGTCTATTGATAAAATATTCAAACTCTCTAGCATTAACTCTATTGCCTCAATATCAGTGTTTATATCATCTGAACCATAAAGCTCTGCACCTGCTTGAATTGGAGAGCGTGAAGCGTAGAAATCATCCGCTTTAGTTTGTAATATTGAATTTACATAGCAATATTTTTCAACTTTATTACTACTACGTTTTGCATCTATACGCGCAATTTGTGGAGTAATATCAGCGTGAACTCCTAACATCTTGCCACTAGCAGGGTCTAAAAATTTAAAAGTTTTTTCGTTAACAGAGTCACTGGTTAATAATAATGAATCAACATTTTCAACCATTGGTGGAATAACCAACTCAAAACCTTTATTTATATACAAGTCTAAAAGTTGACGGCGCAACACCTCAAACTTATATGCTTGATTTCCTGTGAGTTCGTCGATACCTTCAGGCAGTTGCCAAGTATTCATTTTTTTTATTTTTTAACTTCCGGATTAAAGTGACGGAAAAATTCAGTATTTGGATTAAGTACTAAAACATCACTTTTGCCTGAGAATGATTTTTTGTAAGATTCTAATGATCTGTAGAATGAATAAAACTCAGAGTTTTGATTGTATGCTTTTGCATAATTATTTGCACTTATCGCATCACCCTCACCACGAATCTTTTCACTATCACGATAAGCATTAGCCAGAATAATAGTACGCTCTTTATCTGCAGCGGCTCTAATAACCTCAGCCTCTTCAGCACCTTTTGATCTAAACTCTTTAGCAACACGTTGACGCTCTGCTTGCATACGACGATAAACCGAATTTGAAACTTCTTGCGAAAGATCAATACGCTTAATACGTACATCTATAATTTCAATACCAAACTCTGAAATATCTTTCTTTGCTAATCTGGCAATATTAGACATAATTTCACTACGCTCACCAGATACAACATCAGAAATAGTACGCTTTGAGAATTCACTCTTAAGACCAGTTTTAATAATCTGTGCAAGACGATTATTGGTCCTTGCTAGGTTACCACCAGTTGATTTGTAAAATTGCTCAGCATCAGTGATACGCCATTTAACATATGAATCAACAATAACGTTTTTCTTTTCACCAGTTAAAAATCTCTCAGATGGAGCATCAAGCGTTTGGATACGATCATCAAACTTAACAACATTATTTACGAACGGCATCTTAAATTTAAGCCCTGGAGCTCTTTCAACAGTTACAATTTCACCTAAGCGTAATTTGATGGCTGTTTGAGTTTCGTTAACTGTATATAAAGCTGAACTTAGTGCCAAAATTAGAACAGCGCCTATAGCTAAAAATAATTTTTGCATTATCTTGCCTCCCTATTGCGGAAAATCCCTCTAACGTTGCCGCCCTGTTCTTTTTGTTGTACTTGCGAATCCTTAACAATAATCTGAGTGTTGCTTTGTTTGGATTCAATAAGCTTATCAATTGGTAAGTACATCATAGAATTAGCTTTAGAGTCAACAACAACTTTGTTGGTGGAGAATAAAACTCCCTCCATAGTTTCACGATACAGACGCTCTCTAGTTACCTCTGGGGCTTTTTCATACTCAGTTAGGATCTGTTTAAAGCGTGACGCCTCACCTTCTGATTTTGATATAACTTCTGATTTATAAGCTTTAGATTCTTCAAGCATACGTACTGCCTTACCGCGAGATTTTGGCAGAATATCGTTAGCATAAGTTTGTGCCTCGTTAATTAAACGTTGCTTATCCTCACGCGCTTTAACTGCATCAGAAAATGCCGCTTGAACTTGTTCAGGCGGTTGTGCATCTTGCATATTAACCGTGGTAATTTGTAAACCTGTTTCATACATGTTTAACAATTCTTGAGATTTTTCTTTAATATCATCAGCGATACTAACCCTGCCTTCAGTTAAGATGTAGTCCATAGTATTTTTACCAACAACTTGACGAATTGCACTTTCAGCAACATGACGAAGTGTAGTGTCGGGATTAGCAACATTAAAAAGATATGCTTGTACGTCACTAATTTTGTACTGAACTGCAAATTTAGCATCAATCATATTTTCGTCTTTAGTAAGCATTAATGATTCAGATGAAACATTACCGCCAAAACGACGATTACCATTTACAACATTTCTAAATCCAATCTCAGCTGTTCTAATTTGCTCAACATTGATTCTATTTAAAGTTTCAATTGGGTAAGGCAAGTGCCAGTGTGGACCTTGGGAAGTCTCTTCTTGGAATGCACCAAAACGCAGAACAACACCTTTTTCCGCAGGATCAATAATATATATTCCAGACAGTAGCCACACCAGTAGAGCTAATATAAAAATATATTTAATTCCACTTGTTGATGGTATGCTAGGCTTTGTGCCATTAGATGTTGAGTTCTTTTTACCGCCAAACACGCCATCAAATTTGTTTTTAAAATCTTTGATAACCTGATCTAGTTCAGGAGGTGTCTGGTTATTATTACCCCAAGGGTTTTGATTGTCATTGTCGTTCCAAGCCATTAATTTAAGTTCCATAATTAGTAAAAACCTAAGTTATTTTACCCAAAACAAAGCTCACTAATGCAACTAATACAAACTACTATAATAGTGTTAAAATATTCGAATTTACGCACTTAGAAAGTAGCTTATGAAAAAGCAATCATTTATTTATTTATTCGCAATATTATTAAGTACATCCTCATATGGTGCTTGTGAAATGAGCAGCAATGGTGGAAGAATTTGTGGATCAATAGAAAAAACCCCTGAAAAGCCATCTTCCAGTATATTTTCTTTCTGGAGTAATGATGAAGAAGATGAATCAAAAGCAAAAACACCGGTAGTAGAAAAAAAACATAAAAAAGAGGAAAAAAAGCAACAGAGCAAAAATGTTGTTCAGCAAAAAGATAGCAATAAAAGCACAGTAAAAGAAAAAATAGTCGCTGTTGCTAAGCCTAGCAAGGAACTGGTTGAAAAACACCAGCCTAAAAAAAATATAAAAGATTACCCACCTATACCTGCAAATACTAAAGTTGCTGATACAAATGGTGTGGTACTTAGTTGTCAACAAAATAACTTACTTTTCCCAAAGCAAACTTTATCTAATAACACTGAAAGCCTTGATGTTGCTGCTGATCGTAGCGAGATAACTAAAAAAGACACTTATCTATTAACTGGCAACGTTTCACTTAATTCTAATAAGTATTACCTTGCTGCTGATGAGATAAATATTAAAAAATCAAGCAAAACTTCAACTGCAACTGGCAACGTTAAATTCCAAGATAATGAATTAATGTTTATTGGCAACAAGGCCGTGGTTAAGAAACAAGGTGATATAAATTACACTACATTAGATCAGGTTAGATTCCATTATCCAGATTTAAGAATTAATGGACAGGCGCAAAGAGTTACCAATGATGGTACAAAACAAGTATTCGATGCTGTAAATTACAGTCTTTGTCCATTAGGAAATTCTGATTGGAAAATGAATGCTGATCAAATTACCCTTAATTCTAAAACCAATAGAGGAAAAGCAGAAGATGTAACTGTTGAGTTCTTTGGCGTGCCTATCTTCTACTCCCCTCATCATGAGTGGGTATTAGAGGGTCGCGGCTCTGGATTTTTAGCCCCATCTTTTGGTAGTTATGACGAATCAGTTGCCAATGAAGATAACAATTACCAAGTTAGAATTCCTTATTATTTTAATATTGCTCCAGATCGTGACTTGTTACTAACACTTAACCAGTTGTCAAGCCGTGGCAGTGTGATAGAAGGAAAATATCGACAGTTAATTGCAAAAAATGATTATTGGAATAATGGGCGTTTTGAAATTGAAGGTCATTATTTAAATGAGGACGATATTACTAATGAAAAGCGCTGGTTGTTAGATTCAAAATTAGATATATCTTTAAATGATAAAACAGATTTAAATTTAACTGCTAATCGAGTATCTGACGCAAATTATTTTAAAGACATTGCTCATGACAACACTTCCACATCAGCACTACATTCACATATAGATTTAACATACAAAGATGAAGATAGAAATCTTGATATGGCTTTATTTGCTGAGAATGAGCAGCTAGTTAATAGTGGCAGTTCAGAATATACTCGCGCACCAGAATTATCTATATCTAAAGGTTTCGAAGGCATAAGTGGCCGTAATATGGGTTTATCTTTAGTTAGTACAAAATTCAAACATAAAGACTCTAGTAATACTACTGGTTTACGTACCCATGCTCAAGCTAACTTTAGTAGAGAAATTTCTACAGATGCATACTCAATCTCTCCAAGCTTAAACCTATCAACTACTGATTATGCACTTGATAATACTACTGACCAAGACCGCTCTATTTATAGTTTTGGTATTGATTCAAAATTATTCCTTGAGAGAGAAACTAATATATTTGGCACGGATTTAATTCAAACTTTAACACCTAGAATTGCATACAATTACACGCCAAAAGAAAATCAAAGCTCTCTACCTAGTTTTGATTCAGCTGATAAAAATGATTCGTATGAAGGTCTATTTTCAGGGCAAAAATTTACTGGTATTGATAGAATAAGCAATGCAAATAACTTCACTCTTGGTCTTGAATCTGATTTTATTGATGAAGAAACTGGTGACACCTATCTAACCTTAAAGGCCGCACAAACTCATCATATTGATGATACAGATATGAATAGTAGTGGTAATTTAGTTGCTAGAAGAAAGTATTCTGACATTGCAGCTTCAGTGGATTTAACTTTGGATAAGTTTACTTTTAATAATTCATTGCAGTACGATCCAGAAACAAGCAAAATTGATAAACGTGATAGCTCAATGAGTTATATCATTAATCCTAGAAAATTTTTAACTCTAGCCCACCATGACGATAATGGAACAAAGACAGCTGAGCTATATGGTGCATATCCAGTTTTGCAAAAGATGCATGTGTTTGCTGGCGTTAATCGTTCAATAACTGATTCAATTACCAATAAAGAAACTACTGGCATAGCTTATGAGTCTTGCTGTTGGGCTGTACGTTTAGCTCATTTTAAAAAGCATATAAGCGGTAATGATTATGACTATGTAACTAATTTTGAATTAGTACTTAAAGGCTTAGCCTCAACATCTCCAAGCTTATATAAAAAACTTAAAGATGAAATTCCGAACTACCTTGCTAATTTAGATGATTTTTAAAATAGTTATATAAACATGAAAAAATATATATTACTTACATTATTATTTTCATTAAATGTATTAGCTGCACCAAATAGTATTATTGCCATTGTTAATGATGATGTAATTACTTTTAATTCTATTAGTAATGATATAAAAGAAGAAACCACTAAAGAGCAAAAGCTTGCATTGGTAAATAGGCAAATTGATTTAAACCTACAACTACAGAAAATTAAAGAGCTAGGCATCAGGCCAAAGAAATCATCTATTAATACCGCTTTAAATAATGTTGCTGTACAAAATAACATAACTTTTGCAAAGCTAAAGTCATTGACAGAGTTTGATCAAATTACTAAAAATATTAATAATCAATTATCACTTAGAGGTCTTAAGCAGTTTGTACTTAAAGACAATAAGATTGAACTGAGCAAGAATGAGATAAATACTGCATTATTAAAAAATCCTGGTAATGGTAAGCTAGACGATCAAATTAGAATTGCACAAATTGCCATTAGTTCAATTGATAGAACAGACTCGATGATTCAATCTGAAGATGAGTTAATTCAGAATTTTTTACTTGACCTTGTTAATAAGATTAATAACGGTGAGTCATTTTCAGCTTTAGCTAAGCTGTATTCACAAGACCCATCATACAAAGATGGTGGAGAGTCTGCGTGGCTTAATGAAGATAAACTTCCAGAGGTTTTTAAGCATAATTTATCCAAATTAAAGGCTGGAGAATTGAGCGCACCGTTTAAGGCAGGACAAGGATGGAGAATTATCAAAATAATTGATAAGCGTAAAGTAGACAATAACCTTGCTCTGATTAAACTCACTCTTATGCGCAATAAGCAAGATGCTTATTTCAACAACTGGGTTAAAAAACTTAGAGATAAGGCTTATATTGAAATTTTTGAGCATAAGCTTTAAACAGTAAAAGCATGTCTAAATCCATAGTTATTTTTGGTTTTCATGCCATTCAGGCTCAGCTTGATTCTAATCCTGAGTTTTTTGTTAGAGTGTTTGCTTTAAATAACAGAGATGACAAGCGTCTAAACAACATTTACACTCAGCTTAATCGTCTTGGCATTAACACTCAAAAGTGTGCAAAGCCACAACTGGATAAATTAACTAAAAATCAATCACATCAAGGGATTGTAGCAGAAGTATTATTACCCACCCTGCCCAATCAAGACGAGTTAATTACTTATGTGTCTAAATTAAACGGATCAAGTTTAATATTAATCCTAGACTCTATTCAAGATCCTAGAAATCTTGGTGCATGCTTACGTAGTGCTAATGCTGCGGGAGTAGATTGTGTGGTAATAAACAAAGACGGGTCTGCCCCGATTAACGCATTAGTACACAAAACTTCAGCTGGAGCACTTAACCAGTTAAAAATTTTTCAGGTGACTAATTTATCGCGCACTATTAAAGCCCTGCAAAAACAAAATATTTGGACTATAGGTCTTGATGGATCTACCAATACATCCTTATATCAAATAGATTTAACTACACCAAGTGCAATTGTTATGGGAGCTGAAGGATCGGGGCTAAGAAAACTAACTAAACAGTCTTGCGATCAATTGGTAAAAATACCAATGCAGGGGAATGTAGAGAGTTTGAATGTATCAGTTGCAACTGGAATTGCATTATTTGAAGCTGCCAGACAAAGAACTTAGTTCAGCTGTATTCTAGATCCCCACGGCACATCTTCTTTTCCTTTTACTAGCCATATAACTGGGTAATTTGGCTCAAATTCTGGAAATTTACCCATTGCATCAGTAAAGTATATTAATATGCTGTTCGTGCTATCTTGTGACTCTATGTAGTTAAACACAGGAATAAAGTTAGTACCCTTCCCGCCACCAAGTGATTCTGGAAACTTTAGCTCGTCCCAGGGCTCAAAACGCCATATTAGTTTATTATCAATACTATCATCACAGGCAATTAAGGTTATTGATGCCCTTATGTTACTTTTAATAGCATTTACTTCCGATACAAACTCATTAATCTCATCTTGAGATATGGAGCCAGATGTATCTATAGCTATAGTAATGTCGATTTGATTTGACCTTAATGCCGGCATTATTGCATCACCATCACGGCGTGATGTTCTGGAATATGAAAAATCATCACGTGCAAGGCTAGACATATATTGGGCTAATAAAGATTGCCAAGAAACTTGAGGCTGTAAAAAGAAATCAATTAATTTAGCAAACTCCCCGTCTAGTTTTCCAGCTTGGTCTGCTAACTGCGCACTAGAGGCAAGATTTTTTTGCCATTTTGAGCTTAATTGCTCTATTTCATCTGGTGATAGCGCTTGTGGTTTGTCAAATAAATCGCTACCGTCTTGTGTTTCTTTATCAGGATTATCTATATTTGTGGCATCGCTGGGTTTGTCTTGGTCATCGCTTGAATCGTCATCATACAAGTGTTGGTCCATTGGCTCAGCATCTATATCATCATCTATCATTGGATAGATTTCCTCTGCAATCATATTTTTGTATTTGTGCAGTATGGGTAGATTTAATGGCGGATGAAAACCTTCTTTTACCAAGAGTGGATTAATGGCAAAATCACAAGCTAAATCCCACTTGTGTTTACTTCGATTTCCACGACGAGCAAAGTGTGTTAGTGCACAATGAAGGGCTTCATGAATAAGTACAAATTTGATCTGATGACTGTCCAATTGATCAATAAATTCGGGATTGTAGTAAAAATTCTTTGCATCGGTTGCACTAGTTTTGCACCAATCTCCAGCTGCTTTGAGTGGTAGGTGTAATACCAAATTTCCTAAAAAAGGTTTATCTAAAATTAACTGGGTGCGTGCCTTGGTGAGCTTTCCTTTTACAACATCTAAGTCAATACTATTAACTGCATCTTTTTCAACAACATCTACTTTAGTATCTGTTTTAATATTTGATTGCCAGAATTTATATTCTGATTCACTCATAATTCGTTTACTGATGAATGTTTAGCGCTTGAATCAAGAATGGCTTGTCTTTGCTTTGAAGAAAGCAGTTCGATATTAGGAAATAGCTGTCTATCTTCGAGCCTGGCATGTGATTTCAATAATTTGCCAAATTTTTCTAAATTTTGCGGTGTATTTACTAGCTCTTTAGATACTTGATACAGTTGTTGATGCTCTAGGGTTAATTTGTCGCATAATTGCGCTAAATCGCTTGATTTAGGTCTTAAATAAGCAAAAATAGTGTCTTCTTCTGTCTCAAAATGTTCATAAAAGTCTATTTTAAAATTTTCTGAAATTTTTAAACATAATTCTTCTATGTCCTTATTGTTATTTCTCCTAGCAGTATTAACACATTTATTTCCTAGTGAAAGCGCAGTATGGTGCTCTCTAGTTAGGATTAAAAGTTCATTTGCTATTTTCATTAGCCAAACTGGCCATCAACTCTGGCTTTAAAAAACATAGGTGCATAAATAGCTAAAAACGCTGAAAAAGACACAATCCACAGAATCTGAGAAACAAGTATCCACTGGGTGTAATTTTCAATATTAATTGAGGCAATAACTACTCGAAATACAAAAGCTAAAACTAGCAAAATAAAGATAATATTTAATTGCTTTGGCGGGTCAAATACATTGCGCCCAGTATGTCCTAAAGTAACACGTGACATTAAGCTTAAGGTCATAAGTGCAATACCAAAGGCAAAACTATGAATATCAATATTAGGTGCAAGGCTTACAAAGTGTTTTAGCGCATTAAGAGCGAAACCAAGAGTTAAAAATCCATAAGCTGTATAAATACTCCAAAGTAATGATTTTTGCCAAATTTTTGGGTGATACCAGTTGATCATCCTTATAAGATGAATTACAAATAATACGCTTGCAATTATTGCACTTACTAAACTATTAAAAAATATTTCAATAACTATAAAAGCTAAAAATAAAAATAAGCTTAACAGGTCTAAAAGTTTAGAGTTTGGCAGTTCTTGACTTAGCCCTATACCGCGCTCAATAAAAAAAGGTAATAGCCTTCTAGACATCATAAAAAGCAAGCTAATTATTAAATAAAAACCTAAGTAAATGCCAAAATATGCACCTTGTTCAAGTTCGCCAAGTAGACCTAAATAATATAAAATATTTGCCACAGCTAGCAGTAAGATCTTGGCTATTATGCTAACGTTATTCCAATCTTTACCTTTGATAATCGGGTAGGAAATCGCTATAGTTGCAATAACTAAGAAACTAGAATCTATAATCGCCTGATAGATTAAATATTCATTGTTTACAAAAGGCAAGAATCTCCCTGCAGCCCACAATGCAAATAGTCCTAATAAAGGTTTGTCATAAATAGTCTGCACTCCGGTCCAGTTTCTAGAAGCTGTCAACAAAAAACCAACAGCTACAGCTGCTGAATATGCAAACACCATTTCATGTGCGTGCCAATATGACGGAGTAGTATTTTCAATTGTAATTATTGACGGGTAGAACAACACCCACATAATCATCGCCAGTACCGCAGAGACTCCAGCTGCAAAGAAAAACGGCCTAAATCCTAAGCGTACAAAAGCTGGAGTTGAATAGTTGTTATTTTGGTTAAGGTTAATCATAGTTATTTATAGTTGTTTATAGTTAATCAAATATAGTTTCGGCAATTTTACCTGCCCAGTTAGAAAACTCAGGGATTGAAAATATCTCGCTACCAATTGCACGCTGCATATCAGATACCAGCATTACTCCTAGTTCTTTTTGTGGAAAGTCACGCGCAAAATTAAGAATATTGCCCCACACTATATGAGCATCTTTACTGCCTTTTGCACTAATTGCCCTACCAACTATTGCTGCACATATTGCATATTGAAGATCGATTTCTTTAGGTATAGAAACATTTTCACCATTTATAATTGCATCAAGATCTGGTAAGTCCGACAGATGCTCTATAAATGTTGCCACCTCGACCCCTGCAACATCTCCAACACATGCACTTGCGGCTTGTCTAAATAACTCTAAATTATCATCAAATTTTTTAAGAGCTCTATGGGTAAATTCCCAAGTTCTTGGTGAGGGAAAAGCCACCGGGTTGTGTGCGGGATCAAATTCAAACAAATGCTCTGGACGGTAGCGTAAAAAACCAATAATACGTTCATCTATATTATTTTTATAAGCCCATACTACCCAGTCATCAAGGTTAACTTTAAGCTCATAATGTGAAAAACGATTAGCAAGTGGAGCCGGCATTGAGTAAGTAACACCCCTGTCTCCTTGGCGATTTCCAGCAGCAAAAATTACCCAGCCATTAGGCACAATATAATCCCCTAGCCTGCGATCTAGGATTAATTGGTATGCTGCAGCTGAAACCGTGGGTGGAGCCGATGTTATTTCATCAAGAAACAAAATACCTTGCTTGCCGTGACGTTTTTCATCAGGAAGAAGTGATGGTATAGACCAATCTACTAAATCTTTATTTTTAAAAGGAATTCCACGTAAATCACTTGGCTCCATTTGTGAAAGCCTTATGTCGATAATTTTAACGTTATGATTGTTTGCAACTTGAGAAATTATTTGAGATTTTCCAATGCCAGGAGCGCCCCACAACATTACCGGTGTATGATGCCCATATGTTACTGAATCAAACTCTTGATTAAGGATTTTACTAACTTGTTCTGGGCGCATACATACTTGAAATTATCAAAACTGACCATATTCTACAGTAATAGACGATAAAATCACCTTATATGACTAATGCTAATCCAACTTCTGAAGAAATATTTAATTTTCCCTGTGATTACCCTGTAAAGGTATTTGGCAAGGATTGTGAAGAATTGCACCCTGCTGTATGCTCAATTGTTGAGCGTTATGCTGGTGAATTACACCCTAGTCAAATAACCAAAAAGCGTAGCTCTAAAGGTAGTTATATATCATTTACTATTCGTATTGTTGCCACAAGCAGGTCGCAATTAGACTCTATTAATCAAGACCTACAAGACTGCCATTTAGTTGCTTACGTTTTATAAAATAACGTGAAAATTACCAACCTCGGATCCCAAGATTATCAAACCACCTGGGAAATGATGAAAAAATTCACTCAGTTGCGTGATGATAATACTGAAGATGAGCTTTGGATTGTTGAGCATAAAAGTGTATTTACTCAAGGATTATCTGGAAAAGAAGAGAATGTTTTAGAAGCTAAAGGCATACCTGTGATTAACTCCGATCGTGGTGGGCAAGTTACTTACCATGGTCCTGGGCAACTAGTTATATACTGTTTAATTGATTTAAAACGTCTGGGTGTTGGTATTAAAAAGATGGTATCTATAATTGAGAATTCAGTTATTAATTTACTAAAAAGTTACAATATTAACTCTCATTTAAAAGATGGGGCCCATGGTGTCTATGTAGATGATATGAAAATTGCTGCATTAGGCCTTAAAGTGAAAAAATCTAGAACATATCACGGCTTGAGTCTTAATATAGATATGGATCTATCTCCATTTTTACAAATAAACCCTTGTGGATACAAGGGTCTGAAGGTGACACAGATGTCTGATTTAACGGATAATACCATTTCATCAAATTTAGTATCTCAACAACTTAGTAAAGAGCTTATTAAAAACATTAAAAATGCCGAACAATAATTCAAACGAACAAGATATTGAAATAAAAGACTTAAAAGGCAAATCAAAAGTGTCACGCTTGAAAGTTAAGCCTGATTCCAACAAGACCCCTATAAGAAAGCCAAGCTGGATTAGAATCAAACATCCTTCTGGTGCAAAAATTGATAGATTAAAAAAAACACTTAGGGGTCAAAAATTATTTACTGTTTGTGAAGAAGCCCAGTGTCCAAATCTGGGCGAATGTTTTAATCACGGGACAGCAACATTTATGATAATGGGGCAAATTTGCACCAGACGCTGCCCATTTTGTGATGTTGCGCACGGTAAACCTAAAAAACTTGATGCTGATGAGCCAAAGCATTTAGCAGATACTATTAAAAAAATGAAACTGAAGTACGTGGTCATAACCTCAGTTGATAGGGATGATTTGCGTGATGGAGGGGCTAACCATTTCAAACAGTGCATAGATGCTATTAGAAATGCAACTCCAAATGTAGAAATTGAAATACTTACTCCAGACTTTAGAGGTAGGATTGATAAGGCCCTTGAAATATTTAAGACATGCCCTCCCGATGTGTTTAATCATAATCTAGAAACAGTTCCAAGTCTATACCCCAAGGTTAGACCAGGGGCTAGCTATGAGTATTCATTAAAACTACTTAAAGATTTTAAACTTCAGCATAAAGATGTAATTACTAAGTCAGGTTTAATGTTGGGGGTTGGCGAGAGTAAGAATCAAGTCATCGATGTTTTAAAAGATTTGCGCAAGCATAATGTAGATATGCTAACTTTAGGTCAGTATTTGCAACCTAGCAAGTATCATTTAGCCGTAGATGAGTACATACACCCTACTCAATTTGATGAATATAGAGATATTGCCTTAGGTTTAGGTTTTTTACAAGTGGCTAGCGGCCCAATGGTTCGATCGTCATATCATGCGGATTTACAAATAGCTGGCAAGCCAATCAGCTAATAAATTGCAAAATATATCAATAAGGTTAACCTATGTTAAGAAATAAAACACCTATTGGTGGTAGAATTCGCCTTCATATCAACAAATAAACAACTATTTATGAAAATATCATTTACAAAAAGTATAGTTACATGTGCTCTATTGTTCTCAATTACTCAAGTTTCATCTGCTGAAGTATCTTCTCAAGAGTTTGTTGCCGCCAAAACAAGTAAGATTGGTTCTTTTACCTCTTTAGGTGGAACGGTTATACCACACCGTGAAGTTAATTTAGTTGCCAAGATGCCTGGAGATATTATTTTTCTTGCTGGCGAAGAAGGTGATTCGTTTAAACGTGGAAATAAATTAGCAAGACAAGATATTGATGCATTAATAGCTAAAAGAGATCAAGCTGAGGCACAGCTTGCTAGTGCAGATGCCGGTGTGCGCAATGCACAAATGCAAGTTTATAATGAAATGGAAAATCCAAATTCTCAGTCAAATGCAATGTTAGCAGGCATGCCAAGCATGGTTAGTATGTTCTCAGATCCAATGAGAAGTATGTCTGGTGAAGGCAATGCAAATACACAAAAGAGAACCAATCTATATGCAATGAATGTGCAATTAGAAACAGCTAGAAATGCACACACTCAAGCTCTTGCTGGCATTCGTGAACTGGATGAGAATATAGAAAACGCCACTACATTTGCCCCGTTTGATGGTGTTATATTAAGAAAAATGGTCGAAGTTGGTCAACCTGCACAACCGGGTGTACCTATTTTCTTGTATGGTGATACTAAAAATTTACAGATTAGGGCTGAAGTTCCAGCACGTTTAGCTAGAACTCTTAAGCGTGGTATGAAATTAAATGCACGCTTAGATCAAAGCAGCAAGAATACACAAATTGTTGTGTCACGTGTCTTTCCAATGGCTGATGTAATGGGGCACACTATTACTGTTAAATTTGCATTACCAGAAAACACTATAGCTGCACCCGGTATGTATGTTGAAGTAATAATCCCAGATGTTAATAAAAACTCTATAGAACTGGTAACTATACCTAGTAGCGCTGTGATATTACGTGGTAGCTTGCCAACTGTTTATGTAAACAATAATGGTCAACTAGAAATGCGTTTTGTACGTGTTGGTGATATGGCTGATAACGGTTGGGTAAGTGTGTTATCTGGTATCTATTCAGGAGAGATGGTGCTCAAAAACCCGTCTTTATCTACATCTATTAGAAAATAAAATTAGCTTATGCAAAAAGAAGAACAAGAGTTTTGTGATATAAACTCAGATGAAAAAGATTCGATTTTAAATAAAGATGAAAACTTTATTGAGGATAAAGATATAGGCTTTTCTGGTAATTTAGCCAGAACCTTTATCCACTCCCCTTTGTCACCATTATTATTTATTGCTATGATGGCAATTGGAATCTGGGGTCTGATAGCTACACCACGTCAGGAAGATCCGCAAATATCAGTACCAATGATTGATATTTTCTTTCCAGCCCCTGGTCTTTCTTCAAATGAGGTTTCTAGTCAACTTATTGATCCGTTTGAAAGAACCCTGAGTGAAATTCCAAATATTAAGCACATATATTCTGCAAGTGATCGTGAATATGGTGTTATCACTATTCAGTTTAAAGTTGGCGAGCCAATGGGGCCTTCTATATTGCAGGTTCATAGCAAAATTCAATCTAATCTTGATTTATTACCCAAAGGTATAGACCCTCCACAAGTAAAACCAAAAGAAGTTGACGATGTTCCTTCGGTTACCTTAACCCTATGGTCTGAAGATGTAGATGATGAGCAGCTTAGGGTTTTAGGTGTTAGCGTTCTGCAACATCTTAAACAAGTGCCCCTTACTGGAGTTGGATTTGTAACTGGTGGCCGTTCACAACAAATGCGTATTGAAATACTTCCTGAGCGCCTTGCTGGATTTGGCGTTAGCCCTGGTCAGATTGTTCACTCAGTACAAACCGCAAATACTGGGCACACTGTTGGTTCTGTTGAAATAAATAATAAATTTATGTTTGTTGAGTCTGGCGGATATTTATCAAATGTTGATGATATTGAACAGCTAGTTGTTGGTCAACATAAAGGCACACCAGTATTTTTAAGAGATGTGGCTAGTGTTACTCAAAGCCCTCAAGAAACTAAAGGTTTGGTTACATTTTCTACTGGAGCAGCATATTCTGACGATCCTGAAGCTAAAACTATTAAGAATGCATCTGCTGTTACCATTGCCTTGGCTAAACAGCGTGGATCAAACGGTGTTAGTGTAGTTAACGATATATTAAATGAGATTGAAAGCCTTAAGGGGTATTTAATTCCTAGTAATGTAAATGTTGAAGTTACACGTAATTATGGGCTTAGTGCCAATAACAAGGTTAATGACTTAATATTTAAGTTGTTTGTTGCCACAGGCGCGGTAACACTACTAGTATGGCTTAGCTTGGGTATAAAGCCATCTATTGTGGTTCTGCTTACTATTCCTGTCGTATTGGTTGCAACTGTATTTATTGCTATGCTTATGGGCTACACCATCGATAGAGTTAGTTTGTTTGCACTCATCTTCTCTATTGGTTTTTTGGTTGATAATGCTATTGTAATTGTAGAGAATATATATAGACGATGGCTGATGGCAGGATGCATGAGTAGTAACGTTGCTGTTGATGCTGTGCGTGAGGTTGGAAATCCAACTGTTTTAGCCACATATACCGTAGTTGCAGCACTTATTCCAATGGGCTTTATCTCTGGAATGATGGGTCCTTATATGGAACCAATCCCAGCATTAGGCTCTGTAGCAATGATTTTATCACTTTTAGCAGCGCTTATCTTTGCACCATACTTAGCTATGAGAATCATTCCTAGTATGGAAAAACTACGCAAAATGGAAGAGCGAGATGAAAAAATTGATGCAAAAATGGATGTTTTCTTTCGCAAAGTTATTCTTGGGTTGGTTAATAATAAATCACTAGGATATGGCTTCTTACTTGGATTGTTTTTAAGCTTTTTCGGTTCTATGTATATGTTTTACAACACATCAGTTCCAGTTAAGATGTTGCCATTTGATGACAAATCAAACTTTAGTATTGTGATTGACATGCCTGATGGAACTGCCCTTCCAACTACAGCAAACTTTACTAATAAAATTGCTTCAAAATTAAAAGACATTGAAGAAATTGTTGCTACACAAAACTACATTGGTACAGCTCAACCATTTGATTTCAACGGTTTAGTTCGTCATTACTATTTACGTCAATTCCCTTGGCAAGCTGAAATTGCCATTCAGTTGACTGATAAGACTGTGCGTGATCGTACTAGTCATGACATTGCTAGCGCAGTACGTGAGCAATTAGAAACAATAGCTCAAGAGTCTGGTGTTGCAATCACTGTAGTAGAAATGCCTCCAGGACCTCCAGTGTTGCAAACTGTGGTTGCAGAAGTGCATGGCCCAGATGCAGACACTCGTCGTAAGGTTGCAGATGATATAACTCAAATTTTTCGTGAGTCTGAAATTATTGCTGATGTTGATAATTTAATGCGTAGCCCAATGGAGACTTGGCGCTTTGAGATTGATCGTGAAAAAGCCTCACGTCAGGGTATTTCTGTAGAAACTATAAATCAACATTTAGCTATGGTAATGGGCGAGTTTAAAGCTACTACTATTTTTAATTCATTGATTTCAGAACCTACTCATGTAGTGTTAACTATTCCTGTTGAGAAAAGATCCAACCTACATCGCTTAGGTGATTTGCCGGTTATGACTATGGACCAAAGAACTATACCATTATCAGAACTAGGTAAATTTGTTAAGGTTAAGCGTGATGATATTATCTTCCATAAAGATTTAAGAAATGTTGAGTTTGTTGTTGGCGATGCTGTTGGACGCTTAGGAGCGCCTATTTATGCAATGCTAGATGTAGAGAGAATTCTTGCAGAAAAAGGCTACACTACTCCTGATGGAGTAGAACTTAGAAGTGGCGAGTACACTGGCGCACCAGCTAGTGATAAAGTTAGTGGTTTTGAGTGGGGTGGCGAGTGGACTGTTACTTACGAAACTTTCCGTGATATGGGTATTGCTTTTGGCGTGGCGCTGATTGCTATTTATATGTTGGTTGTATGGGCGTTTGGTAACTTCACAATTCCAGCTATCATCATGTCCCCTATTCCACTCACACTACTTGGTATCGTGCCAGGACATTGGTTATTGGGCGCAGAATTTACCGCAACCTCAATGATTGGTTGGATTGCCTTAGCAGGTATTATTGTGCGTAATTCAATCTTAATGGTTGACTTTACTACTCATGCATTTCGTAGTGGCACACCACTACTTGATGCAGTTATTCTTTCAGCTAAATCAAGAACTAGACCAATTCTAATTACAGCTTTCGCACTTATTCTTGGATCTATGGTGATATTATTTGACCCTATTTTCCAAGGTATGGCGGTTTCGTTGTTGTTCGGTGTATTTATCTCCACCCTACTAACCTTAATAGTTATCCCACTAGGTTGTATTAGTGCTGGGGAGAAGGTGTTTGCAGAAAGTAAAGAGCAAGACTAGCACCGTCTTTAAAAAATCTTAATACTCTTTGTAGTGAATAAAAGAGTATTAAGCATCTAGTTCACTTAAAAAACTAATTTCGATATTGTATTTTAAAACGTTTTATCTTATTTTTTTATAATGAGAGTTTTTCTAAGTTTTTTACCACCACCCTGCTCAACTATTAAAAACACATAAAAGCTTTAAATACTAATGTTTTTAAGCTTTTAGATAGTGATTTAACATTGTAAATAAAGCTGTTTATATTATTTAAAAAGTCTTTGCGAATATTGTTAATAAAAAAAGCCAACAATAGATGCTGGCTTTTAAAATATACTTGATGTTTTTATTAAGGGCTACAGATCGTTTTTATCTTCCTTTTTTAATAACCCGTTAGTATCAATTTTGCCATTATTAGAGTCATCATCTTTTTTGTCTTGATTCTTCTTACCTAAAGCTTCTTTAATCCATTTTTTAGGATCTGAAGGTTTTTTATCTGTTTTTGGCTTCTTAGGTTTCTCTGCTTTTGTAACATTGTACTTAGCATCTGCATCTGCATCACCTGGAAGCAGCCCCATATTTACAGCGATATTTCTACATGAATCCTCGCCTGCTGAAAGTGTTCCAAGTGGAATTACAATAAGTGTTAGCACTGTAGAGATAAGCACACCGAACAACAACGAAATTGCCATACCTTGGAAAATAGGATCTGACAAAATAACACTCGATCCACCAACAAGAGCAAATGCAGTGATTAAGATTGGACGTGTACGTGAAGAGCATGAATTAACAACTGCATCAAAAAATGGCACACCTTTTGCGTATTCCTGCACAGTAAAGTCTACCAATAGAATAGAATTACGCACAATAATACCTGCTAATGCAATCCAACCAATCATTGAGGTTGCGGTAAATTCTGCGCCCAATAACCAATGTCCTGGCACGATACCAAGTAGTGTAAGTGGGATTGGCGCCATAATAACCGCTGGAACAATAAAGTTACCAAACTGCCATACTACCAGCATATAGATAACAACCAAAGCAACACCAAATGCTGTACCCATATCACGGAAAGTTTCGTAAGTAACAGTCCACTCACCAGACCATTCAAATCCTGGTACGTTTTGGTTTTCTGGAGGGCCTAAGTATTCTCCTTGAAGTTGCTCACCATCAATAGTCTGGTATCTAAGCAATAAATCATCTACACCAAACATTGCATAAATAGGCGCACTCAGTCGCCCAATAGGCTCACCCAATACATATTCAACATCTGCTAAATCTTTATGGAAGATAAGGTCATCTTGCTTCTTGTATACAAATGATCCAAGTTCAGATATAGGAATCATGCCACCGTGCTGTGAAGGTACTGGTAGTTGAGTAAGATATGATAATTGTGAGCGTTTTGATAGTGGAACTTGCAGGCAAATTCTTGAAGGCTCTAGTGCATTTTTAAGACGAATAGTGCCAACATTAAAACTACTCATTGCCATGGCTAGAGTTTCTTTAATAACTCGTACACTAACACCAAATCTTGATGCTTTTGCCGTGTCTACCTGGAAATTAATAACAGGATACTCGTCACGCATTAAATTATCAATATCTGTCATAGTGCCAGACTCTTTAAATAATTCAGTTAGGTCGTTTGCAAGCTTTCTACGGGTCTCTTTGTCAGGGCCATATACTTCAGCAACTACAGGGCGCAATACTGGAGGACCTGGGGGCATTTCAACTACAGCATAGTTTGATCCAGCATCTTCTGCAATTTGCCTAATCATTTCTCTTGCTTCTAGTGCAATTTCGTGGCTAGATCTATCGCGATCAGATTTCTCTGCAAGTTGTACTTGCAGCTCTCCTTCTGAAGATGTTTGTCTAAGGTAGTAGTGTCTTACTAATCCGTTAAAGTCAAATGGCTTAGCTGTACCAGTGTAGGACTGTATAGCCACAACTTCTGGAATATTGCGTAACACTTGTGCCATTTTATGCAATGTTGATGCTGTGTCTGCCAATGCAGTTCCATCCGGCATGTCTAAAACCACACCAAATTCTGACTTATTATCCAGTGGTAGCATTTTTACCGGAACTGAAGTGGTGTAGAACATTGACATTGACATAAAGAATGCAACAATTAGGCCAATTAAGAAACCCCATCCATAAGTCTTTTGATTGAATAGTTTAGAGATTGTAGAGTGGAAAAATGCAAACATTACTTTAGCCTCTTTCTCCTCTTTTTTATGCATTTTATGTAGCACGTCAAGTGGAGGCACAATCTTCATAATGAAGTATGGAGTAAATACAAACGCTGCAAATAATGAGAACATCATGGCAACTGACCCAAGAACTGGAATTGGAGCCATATAAGGACCCATCATGCCACTTACAGCGGCCATTGGTACGAGTGCAGCAACTACAGTAAATGTAGCTAAAATGGTAGGATTGCCAACTTCACGCACTGCATCAATTGCTGTGCCAATAGTAATCTTATTGTCGATTAGCCATCTTCTATATATATTTTCGGTAACAACAATAGCATCATCTACTAAGATACCAATAGAAAAAATAAGTGCAAATAGACTAACCCTGTCGATAGTCATGCCTAAAATCCAAGCAGAGAATATAGTCATTAATAGCACAACTGGAATAACTAATGTAACAACAATTGCCGGTCTAATTCCAAGTGCAAACCATACTAATAAAGTTACTGCACCTGTTGCAATAAATAGTTTTTTGATTAATGCGTTAACTTTATCTTTTGCTGATTTACCGTAGTTTCTAGTAACACTAACCTGAACGTTATCAGGGATTAATCTACCTTTTAATTCATCAACTTTAGCTAGAATATTTTCAGCCACCTCAACGCCATTGGTTCCAAATTTCTTAGCTATAGCAATAGTAACGGCCTGCTCCCCAGTTGCCTTTTGGTTTGATTTGTTGGCTTTACCAGTGTAATAATTAACCGTATGCTTTGTTTCTTCCGGAGCGTAATAAACATCAGCAACATCACGCACATATACAGGCTTTCCTTCATTGATAGCAACAACTAGATTCTCAATATCTTCAACCTTTTTAAAGAAGTCTCCTGAATAAACTTCCATTTGAAAGCCATTAAGCTCAATATTACCAGTGTGCTCTCTAACATTAGCAGAGCCAACTGTTCCTGCAATTTGTTGGATAGATACGCCGTATCCAGCTAAACGCCCAGGATATAAATCAATGTGGAAAATTTCTTTACGGCCGCCAACGACAAAACCGTTGTTAGTATCTTTTACTTTTTCAAGTTGATGCAATAATTCCAAACCAAGAGAGCGTAGTTGTCCGTCATCAAGAGATTTTGACCAAAGTGTAAGGTTGACAATTGGAACATCGTCAATTTCTTTAGGTTTAATTAGTGGTTTTCTAGCTCCTGGCGGCATAAAATCAAGATTTGCCAGCATTTTATCGCGCACCTTGATAATTGATGCATTCATATCCTGACCAACGTCAAACTCAACCGTAATAATTCCTTGCCCTTTGTCACTTACAGAGTAAACATGCTTTACACCTAAAATATGCGACATTAACCGCTCTAATGGCTTAACAATAATATTTGAAACCTCTTCTGAAGAAGCTCCAGGATACTCTACAAATAAATCAATTAAAGGAACCGAAATCTGAGGGTCTTCTTGTCTTGGTGTTGAGAGTAGGCCGATAATTCCAGCACCCAACATGGCAAAGAAGATAATAATCGACAACGGGGAGGTAATAAAAGCTTTGGTTAGCTTTCCAGCAAGACCCAGCTCGTATTCCTTAACTACCTCTTTAATTAGTTTTTGGCTTACGTTTTTATCTTTAGATAAATCAACGTGATCATTCTTTGGCATATTTTTATATATCCATTCCAGAAACCATTAGAATGTTTGGATTGGCTACAATTTTTTCACCAATTTTCAAGCCTGATAGAACGCTTTTTTTGCTTTTACCCACCTGCTCACCAAGACGAACAAACCTTAATTCTGTTTTATTTGTTTTTGAGTTAATAACAAATACACTTGGTAATGATGAACGCCACATGATTGCAACCTCTGGGATTACTGGGGTTAGAACTCCAGAATCGGTTTCAAATATTTCTACTTCTGCATAAGCACCAGGCAATACCGGAAGACTTGGAGGTAGGTCAAATTTAACTTTAACGCTGTGCTTGTTATTATCAGCAATTGGATATATTTGTGCAAGGGTTGCGTCAACAACAATGTTAGCAATATCTAATTTAACACGGTATTTTTTATTAAGCTTTAAACTTCTAACCAATCTTGAAGGTACATTAATTTCAACTTGCAAGTCTCTGATGTTGGAAAAACTCATCAAGTTTTGACCTGGCTGTACAACATCACCCTGGTTAATATTTTTAACAACAATAACACCATCAAAAGGAGCGCTCACATTTGCATCTTTAAGACGCTCTTCTATTTGTTTAAGATTAAGTTCTGCTTTTTTAAGGTTGTTTTTAGCTTGCTGATATCCAGTATATCTAGACGTTCTGTTGGCAAACCTATCAAACTCCGGGTTACCTTGACCACTTATTTTTAACATTGGATCGGTAAACATTGAAAACATTCCAGGTATACCACCAAGCATAGGGCTTGAATTTGGAGAAACAATCGATTGAGAGTATTGAACACCAGCATTTCTAAGAGCTTCATTTGCTGATGCAATTTCAGCATATGCAGAATCTCTTTGAGCTTGAATTGATTCTTGTTCTAATGTGATCAATACAGAGCCTTTTTTAAACATATCGCCTTCTTTTCCACTAACGCTTAATACATCGCCAGACACTTGAGCTGACAAATTAACCTGTGAAGACGAGACAACCGAGCCACCTAAAAGTGCTCTTTTATCTAGCGACATTCCACTAACTGTTTGAATATTATAAACAGAGTCAAAACTATCTGAACTTTGGTTAATAATTTTCGCACTAGAAGGTAGTGAAAATACCAATAAAACTGAGGCCACTAAAGGCGTAATGAATGAGCTCATAATCAACCTGTTTTTTTGAGTTTAAAAAAATATACTTTAGAAAGAATTTTATATGATTAAAATAGACCATGTTTGTTATTTTTATTAAATAATTTTTAGCCCTTATTTACATCAATGCAAGTCATTGTTTTTTAACTGTTTTTTCTATATTTATTTTATTTGATAGTATATAAAATTCTACTTATATATTATCTCTATAATATAGCTTTTATTTATTTGTTTTATTATACATTATGGCAATTGCTTTCACCCCAGGGGAACCATCAGGAATTGGAGTGGATTTGGCGGTAATTTATGCCCAAAAAAAGCTACGTAAAAATCTACTAGTTTTTACCGATCCAGACGTGGTTATAAAGCGCGCAAAAAAACTAAATTTACCTGTAAAAATAGTTGAATCTGAAGTAACAAACACACCCGGCGAAATTTGTATTTATCCAGTTAAAACCACAACCAATGTTCAATGCGGAGTTTTGAATAAAAACAATTCTCAATTTGTACTTAATACTCTTAATATTGCCACTAAATATTGCTTAGAATCAAAACACAACGCCTTAGTTACTGGACCGGTGCACAAAGGTGTTATTAATCAATCTGGTATAGATTTTACTGGTCATACCGAATATTTGGCCAAGTTATCAAATACCAATAGAACTGTAATGATGCTAGCAACTGACGGGTTACGTGTTGCTCTTGCTACAACGCATATACCATTATCAGAGGTTTCTAAGAATATTCAAACAGACTCTTTAAAACAAACAATTGATATTATTAATAATTTTTTATTATCTCAAGGCATTAATAATCCACATATAACTGTATGCGGACTTAATCCTCATGCTGGGGAAGGCGGTTATCTTGGCAATGAAGAAATTAGGATTATTAATCCTTTGATTGATAATTTAAACGCTCAAGGATATAACTTAACTGGCAGTGTTCCTGCTGATACAGCCTTTACGTCTGATGCATTAAAAGGTGTTGATTGTGTTCTTAGTATGTATCACGATCAAGGGTTGCCAGTACTTAAAACTTTGGGATTTAAAAAAGCAGTTAATGTAACTTTGGGTTTACCATTTATTCGTACATCAGTTGATCACGGTACTGCTTTAGATCTTGCTGGCACTGGAAATATTAGTCTTGGTAGTTTAAATACTGCGTTAGAATATGCACAAAACCTTATTAATAAAACAAGTGTTTAATTATTATGCTCACTAAGCACAAGGCTCGCAAACGCTTTGGTCAAAACTTTCTAACCGATGAAAAAATTATTGAACGTATTGTTGCTACTATTGCACCAAAGAGTGATGATAGTCTATTAGAAATCGGCCCAGGACAGGGTGCAATGACGCTACCCTTGTTAGAGTGCGTAAATAAATTAAATGTCATTGAAATTGATAGAGATTTGATTTCTATATTAGAATCTTTCAAGAAAGACAATTTAATTATCAATCAAGGTGATGCTCTTAAGTTTGATTTAAATACACTACCAACACCAATCAGGGTTGTTGGTAATTTGCCATACAATATCTCATCTCCAATTCTTTTTCACTTGCTTGAAAATAGAGCTAAAGTTAAAGATATGACATTTATGTTACAAAAAGAGGTTGTTGAGAGAATCTCAGCCCCTAGTGGATCAAAAATATATGGAAGGCTTAGCGTAATGATGCAAGCTTTTTTTGAAGTTGAAATGATATTTGTTGTACCTCCAGAATCATTTGAGCCAGCACCAAAGGTAGACTCTGCTATTGTTTATCTCAAGCCTTTAATGAATTCTAAAGTTAAAAATGTAAAAGTTTTTGAAAAGATTGTAAAGGCTGCATTCTCACAACGCAGAAAAACCTTGAGAAATTGCTTGAAATCATTATTAACACAAGAACAAACTGATGTTGACTTGTCATTAAGAGCAGAAACACTTGATGTAGATGAATTTGTGACTCTAACAAATGACTATGAGAGGCAGAATTAACAATGTCTGATTATCTTATCGGCGATGTTCAAGGTTGTTTTGATTCACTACAAAAACTGTTAAAAGAAATTAAATTTTCAACAGAAAAAGATCATTTGTTTTTTTTGGGGGATATTGTTAATCGCGGGAATAAATCATTAGATACACTGCGCTTTATTAAAGACTTAGCAAGCAACGGTAAGGCTTCTATGGTGCTAGGAAATCATGACTTTCACTTGTTGGCTTGCTCTATAGGTGGTAAAAATCCTAACAAGAAAGACACATTTGCAGATGTTATTAACGCCAAAGACTCGGATGATTTGCTTGATTTTTTGCGCGAACAACCACTAGCAATAAAGCATAAAGATGCACTTATAGTACATGCCGGGATTCCACCAAAATGGGATGCTGATATGGTTTTAAAGCGCTCAGGCGTTGTAGAAAAATACCTTAAATCTGATAATATTTCTAGCTTCCTAACTAGTATGTATGATGACAATCCTAATTATTGGAACGATGATTTAAACGAGTTAGATAAATGTAGGTACACAATTAATGCATTAATGCGCATGCGTTTTTGCAAATCCAATGGAGAATTGGAGTTTAAACACAAAATGGATTATTTACAGGCGCCAGATGGCTATAAAGCCTGGTTTGCACACAAGAATAGAAACTTGAAAGATGTGGATATCTTTTTTGGACACTGGTCAACCTTATCAAAGATTAATGTTAAGCATATATATCCGGTAGATCATGGATGTATTTGGGGAGGCTCTTTAAGTGCCATTAGGCTGAAGGATAAAAAAATATTCTCAGTTAAGTGTTAAATCTCCACTTGACCTTCAAATACAAACTCAGCGGGGCCGGATAAAAATACATTCTCTCCTTTCTTGTATTCAATAATTGCATCACCACCTCTTAAGTGTGCCACTACCATACTATCCAATAAGCCTTGCTGTACTCCATGAATAACAGCAGCGCAAGCTCCAGACCCGCAAGCTAGAGTTTCCCCCGATCCACGCTCATACACACGCAAATTAATCTCACTAGTATTTAGTACTTGCATAAAGCCAATATTTGCCTGATTTGGCAATAATTTACTTTGTTGAATTTGTGGAGCGATGTTACTTATGTCTACATCATTAATATCCTCAACCAGCATTATACAATGTGGATTTCCAATAGATAGAATGCCTAATTCATAACCATTAATCGAGTAATAGTCCTGTTGATTATCTATACTCAATGGAATACTACCGGGAATAAAGTTAGGCTTGCCCATATCAACACGCACAGTATTGTCATTATTAATAAATAGGCTAATCACACCAGATCTGGTCTCAACAACAACAGGGTTGCTATTACTCAAACCTCTTTCTCTTACAAATCTAGCAAAACACCTAGCTCCATTGCCGCATTGCTCTACTTCTGAGCCGTCTGAATTAAATATTACATATCTAAAGTCAATATTTACAGTATTACTAGACTCAACTACTAGAAGCTGGTCAAAACCAACACCAAAATTTCTGTCGGCTAAACTAACAACTTGCTCAGTATCGAATGTGATATTTCCAAAGGTATTGTCAACAACCATAAAGTCGTTACCCAGCCCATGCATTTTTGTAAAATTTATTAACATAGTTAGCATTTTATCCACTTATAACTCTCAAGGTTAATGAATAATCGAGTTCTGATAAAATACTATCTATATTTAATTCATACTATTTATTATGCAAACACCAACTAATATCACCCTTAACAAGGGAAAAAACTTATTAACTATTACTTTTGATGGGGTTGACTATCCTTTAAGCTCTGAATATTTAAGAGTGTACTCTCCTTCTGCAGAAGTTGTTGGTCATGGCCCTGGACAAGAAACTTTACAGGTGGATAAAGAAAATGTGACAATTAAGCGTATTGAGCCAACTGGAAATTATGCGATTACTTTATTTTTTAGTGATAATCATGATTCTGGGATTTACTCTTGGTCACATCTGCATAAGATTGCAAAAAGCTACGATAAGCTTTGGGGTGAGTATTTGCAAAAACTTAAAGATGCAGGACACTCACACTCACAGCTTTAATGGAGTTTTTTAACTCTCTACTATACTTCTTAGTAACCATTGGCATTTTAGTAACCATTCATGAGTTTGGTCATTTTTGGGTTGCTAAGAAACTTGGCGTTAAAGTATTAAGGTTCTCTGTTGGATTTGGCAAAGTTTTAAAATCATTTAAACGCGGAGAAACTGAATACACTCTATGTGCGATACCACTTGGAGGGTATGTAAAAATGCTAGACGAAAGTGAGTCTGATGTTGCAGATTCAGAAAAACACAGAGCATTTAATCATCAAAGTGTTTATAGGCGCATAGCTATTGTTGCAGCTGGGCCACTAGCTAATTTTATCCTTGCAATTTTTCTTTACACCTTTATATTTATCATTGGCATCAACGGCATCAAACCAATTGTTGGTGAAGTTAGTAATAATAGCATCGCCGAGCAGTCTGGATTTAAAACTGGCGATGAACTACTAAGTGTAAATGGGGAATTAACCCCTACAGTTAGTGAATTCTCTATTAACTTTATTCAATCATTAGAATCTAATCCGGTATATATTGAGGCAATATCAGAATCATCAGAATTAAATAACTACCTGTTAAATTTATCTGGTGATTTTTTATCAAATCCAGAACAAGGAATTGAAAAATATCTGGGCTTTAAGTTTGCCATACCCAAAATTGATGCAATTATAGATCAAGTTGCTCCTAACTCCCCAGCCTCAAAAGCTGGAATTTTATCAAAAGATCAAATATTGCAAGCAAACGGAAACCCTATAAGATCCTGGATTGATTTTGTTAAAGTTATTAAAAATAGTGCTAATAAACAAATAGATTTGGTAATTAGACGCAATAATAATATTATCAACCTATCCTTAACACCAAAAGATGAAAATGGTACGCCAAAAATTGGAGTTAGTGTTTTAGTAGATCCTAATTATATGGATGAGTGGCAGGTTACAGTTAAAAAGGATTTGATAGATGCTTTTGTTTCAGCAAATATAAAGGTTTATCAACTTACATTGTTAAACCTAAAAATGATCAAAAAAATGATTATTGGTGATGCGTCAATAAAACAAATTAGTGGTCCAGTTAGTATTGCAGACTATGCTGGAAAAAGCGCTGATGTTGGACTAGTTTCATTTTTATCATTTTTAGCATTAATCAGTATAGGCTTGGGATTGCTTAATTTATTGCCGATACCTTTACTTGATGGTGGTCACTTATTCTTTTATTTAATTGAGATTATAAAAGGCTCAGAGGTTAATCAAAAACTTCAACAAGTGTTAATAAAGTTTGGCTTATTTGTTATTATGTCAATTACATTCGTTGCGCTGTATAATGACATATCGCGTTTACTGTAATATAGAAAAAATATGAAAAAAATTATTGCATTACTTGTTTTAATGACAGGTGTTTTAATGTCTTCAATATCAATATCATCACCAATTAAAAGTATTGAATTAATTGGTTTAAATGCCATTTCTAGAGGTACAGTTTTAAGCTATCTTCCAGTTGAAACTGGAGATGAATACAATGAACAGACATCCTCTCAGATTATTAGCGCGCTTTATAAGACTAGCTTTTTTAAAGATATTGAAGTATCGCAAGACAATCAGGTTCTAAAAATTAAACTACAAGAAAATCCACACATTAAATATTTAGATGTTATTAATTACTCTGACAAAGTTATTGACGAAGAGTCACTAAATCAAACTCTTAAAAATATGAATCTTTCACAAGGAAATATTTTTAACAAAAGACAGCTTGATAAATTAATATCTCAGCTAAAGGCATCTTACATATCAAAAGGATATTACGGCATAAACATTACTAAAACTATTGATATAGACACTCAAAATAGAGTTGGTGTTGAGCTTGATATATACGAAGGTGAAGTGGCAAGAATCAACACAATGAAAATAACTGGTGGTAGTGTGCACGATGAAGACGATTTATTAGATTTGTTTGAAATTGGTGAGGCTGATTTTTTCATTATGAATTACTTTACTGAAAAAGATCATTACTCTAAAGTTGCACTAGATGCTGGTGTTGAGGCAATGAAATCACTATATATAAATTCTGGATACCTTGATTTTAAAATAAAAACAGTAAAAACAAACCTGTCTGATGATAAGCAAAATATTGATATCGATATACAGATTGATGAAGGCGCTGAATACAAGCTAGGTAATATTCAATTTAGTGGTGATTTACTTAATCAGTCAATTGAAGACCTTAGAGGCTTGTTAACTATAAAGAAAGATGATGTATTTGAGCGCAAAAAAGTAATAGAAAGCATTCAAGCAATTACTGATATATTTGCTGATCAAGGTTATGCCTTTGCTAAGATCGACCCTATTACCTCTGAGAATACAAAAGATCATATTATTGACTTAAGTATTGATATATCACTTAATAAAAAGGTTTATATAAATCGAATTACTATTGTTGGCAATACAAGAACTCAAGATGAAGTTATCCGTAGAGAAATCGGCATTTCTGAGGGCGGTTTGTATTCAAACACCGAACTTGATGAATCGATTAAAAAAATTAAACGCCTTGGCTTTTTCTCTGATGTAAAAATGGAAGTGTCAAAATTAAAAGATTTTAATGATAAGATAAACTTACATTTCAGCGTAGAAGAAACCAAAACCGGTACGTTTTCAATCGGACTATCTCATTCTAACAGCTCTGGTGCAGCTTTTAATATGGGCATCAAAGAGAGTAACTTTTTAGGTACTGGTAACACCCTTAATGCTGCATTTTCAAATTCTAAAGCGGTACAGGAAGTGAGTTTCTATTTTTCAGACCCGTATTTTACTGAAGACAAGCACTCTATTAGTTATGGTGTATTTACCAAATCAATTGATGGTGAAAGTTTAGACGTATCTTCTTATAAAACCGACGAAAAAGGTTTTAGTCTTGGTTACGGTATTCCAATTACAGAAAATACGCGCATTGGAGTGGATTTGAGAGCCTCAAGTAGAGATATTACTTGTGGAACAACATTTGCATCTACTTATGAAGTATCTCAATGTGCTAGTGGTGATAAAACAGAAGTAAAGACCAATATTCACTGGTCAAACAACACGTTGAATAATTTTAACTACCCCACTGAAGGCGCTAAAAATAATTTTAGTTTTGACCTGACTCTACCTATTGCCGATTTTCAATATTACAAGCTAGATACGTCTCACAAAAGTTATCACCCTTTAGGTAATGATATAACTTGGAAAATTAATGGTAGTTTAGGCCTAGCACAGGGTTATGGTGATAAAGACCTGCCTTTCTTTAAGCGTTACTATGGTGGTGGCTCGTCATCTGTTCGTGGTTTTGACTTTAACTCTTTGGGTGCAACTTACCCTGATGGAAAGGCCAAGGGTGGTGAATTATCATTACTTGCTGGAACCTCAGTAATTTCACCAATGAAGTTTATTAATGATAGTAAAAATATGCGCATGAGTGCATTTATTGATGCTGGATCTGTTGAAGAAAAAGCCACTAATATTGGTTTTGATGAGATACGCGTGTCAACTGGAGTGGCTTTTTCCTGGCTAACGCCGGTAGGGCCGCTTGGAATTTATGCCGCTACGCCACTAGTTAAAAAATCAGGCGATAAAACTAAGACTGTTGAATTTACTCTTGGAACTAGTTTCTAATTAAATACAAAATAATGAAACATATCTTTACATTTTTATCTTTATTTTTTATTGCCATATCTCAGGCTAGTGCATTAAAAATTGGCTACATTAATATAGACCATGTTGTAAGTAATTCACCACAATTTATTCAGGCAAATCAAAATGTTATCAAAGAGTTTAAGCCTCAAGAGAATGAGTTGATAAAGCTAAATGAAAAACTAAAAAAACTAATAACCGAATTTAACAACAATAAAGATTCTCTAACAAAAGTAGAAGCTAATAAAAGAATAAAAAATGTAGCAGCTTTAGATAAGAAAATAAAAAATAAAGCTTCGTCTTTACAAGAGAAATTAGAAGCTAGAAACAAGCAAGAGCTTGGGGAAATTCAAAGATTAATCAATCAAGTAATTAAAGAAATAGCAGAGAATGGCAAGTTTGATTTGATTCTTTATCAAGAAGTAGCCTATGCAAGCAAAGATATTAATATTACACAAATAATTAGCAATAAACTTAGACAGTTGTTTGAATAATGATTACCTTGGGGGAAATTGCAAAAATTATTAATGCCGATGTTGTTGGTGACGATAATTTAATAATTTCAAGTCTTTCCACAAGCTCGTCTGCAAATGGCGACCAACTAACCTATATTGTTAATGACAAATACAAACAAGAGCTGATTCGATCTAGGGCTGGAGCTGTAATCATAAACAAGGGCCTATTAGATGATTGCCCTACTAACGCCCTGGTGGTTGACGATGTCTATCTTGCTTTTGCAAAAACTACTCATCTGTTTAAAAAACAAATAAGCCATAGTCACGGCATTCACTCAAGTGCAAAAATTGGTAATTCAGAAATATCAAAATCTTGTGTTATTGGTGAAAATGTTGTTATCGGTGAGAATTGCACAATCTCAGCTAATAGTGTAATTGAAGACAATGTGATTATTAAAGATAATACTTTCATCTATCCAAATGTAAGTATTTTGCAAGGTTGTTTAATTGGTGAGAATACAGTTATATCTTCTGGAGTGGTTATTGGATCAGAAGGTTTTGGTAATGCAAGAGACAAACAGGGTCATTGGCATGCAATTGCACATCTAGGTAATGTTGTTATTGGAGATAATGTAACTATTGGTGCCAATACTACTATAGACAGGGGCACCTTAGAAGACACTCAAATACATGATGGAGTTAGGCTAGATAATCTAATACATATTGCACACAACGTAGTTATTGGTCAAGATTGTGCAATTGCTGCAAGTACTGGTATCGCAGGATCTACTATACTAGGTAAGCGCTGTATGATCGGCGGTATGGTTGGTATTGTTGGCCATCTTAATATATGTGATGATGTTATAGTCAATGCCAAAAGCACAATTGACAAGGATATTGCATCTCCAGGAATATACACTGGAATTATGCCTTTAATGAGTCACAAAAAATGGCAGAACATTGGAATGTGGTTATTAAAACTTGATAAAATCACGAAATACTTAAACATTAAACTAAAAGATTTAAAGGCAAAATAATTATGGAAATGAATATTAATGAAGTAAAGAACTTTCTACCACATCGCTACCCTTTTCTATTGGTTGACAGGGTTTTGGAGTTAGAAGTTGGCAAGTCACTAGTTGCAATTAAAAATATAACGTTTAACGAGCCTCAGTTTACTGGTCATTTTCCATCACAACCAATTATGCCTGGAGTTTTAATTGTTGAAGCATTAGCTCAGGCTACAGGAATATTAGCGTTTAAATCCGAGGTTGGCAAGCCAGTTGATGGACAAATTTATATGCTTGTAGGGGTTGATAAGGTTAGATTTAAACAAATGGTGGAGCCAGGTGATCAGTTGCGCTTAGAAGTTGAAGTGATAACAGTTAAACGTGGAATATGGAAATTTAAATGCAAGGCTTTAGTTGATGGAAAAACTGTCACTACAGCTGAGCTTATGTGTACACAAAAAGCAGCTGAATAATTAAAAATTCTTGAGGAGAATAATGTGGCAATAGATCCTAGTGCAATAATAGATCCTAGTGCAAAAGTTCATAAAAAAGCTGAGATATGTGCATATGCCATTATTGGGGCTAACGTAGAAATTGATGCTGGAACTATTGTAGAATCTCATGCAGTAATCCAGGGTCCAACAAAGATTGGAAAAAATAACCACATATACTCTTTCGCATCAATTGGTGGTGATCCTCAAGATATAACTTACGAGGAGGGTCAAGAATCTAATTTGGTAATTGGCGACGACAACCTTATTCGTGAATTTTGCACTATTAACCGCGGAACAGAAAAAGAAAGCTCTATTACTAGAGTTGGCTCAAACAATATGCTTATGGCTTATGTACATATTGCCCATGATTGTGAAATTGGCAACCATATCATTATGTCTAACAACGCCTCATTAGCTGGACACGTAAAAGTACATGACTGGGCAATTTTAGGCGGCTTTACTCTGGTAAAGCAATTTTGCTTGATTGGTATGCATACATACATTGGTATGGGTTGCCAGGTAAATAAAGACATTCCTGCCTATATGGTGGCCTCAGGTACACAAACAAGAGTTAGAAGTATTAATGCCGAAGGTATGCGTCGTAGAGGGTTCTCCTCGTCAGCCATAGCCTCTATCAAACGAGCTTTCAAAGTGGTTTACAGGGAGTCAACTGGTAGATTGCTTGATCAAATGTTAAATGAACTAGAGATTTCCGAATCTGACTCTCCTGAAGTAATGCAGTTTGTAAAATGTATTCGTAGCTCCAAAGTTGGCATTATGCGCGGACCTACGGAAGAGTAAAACAGCAAAGATCAATGGATAGGTCATTTTTAAAGTCAAGCAGTGTTGTAACTGGTATGACTTTTCTTTCACGCATATTGGGTTTGGTGCGTGATTATTTTATTGCTAGATATTTTGGTGCCAACGCCTTAACTGATGCATTTTTAGTAGCTTTTAGAATACCAAATTTTCTCAGACGTTTGTTTGGTGAAGGTGCATTTTCTCAAGCTTTTGTGCCAATTCTGGCAGATACAAAGGCAAATAAAAGTGAAGAAGAGGTACAAAAGGTTATAAACCATATTGGTACAAAGTTCTTAACTGTTCTTATTGTTATTACCTTAATTACCGTTATCGCCGCACCAGTTGTCATATTTATGTTTGCCTGGGGTTTTTACTTTTCTGAAGATCAAATGCAGTTTAATTTAGCGTCTGATATGCTCAGAATCACTTTTCCTTATTTGTTGTTAATTTCTCTTACTGCTTTTGCTGGTAGTATTCTTAATACTTACGATAAGTTTGCGGTACCGGCATTTACACCAGTATTACTTAATATTTCTATGATATTAAGCGCAGTGTACTTATCCCAACATATGGATACTCCAATTATGGCTTTAGCGTGGGGAGTATTTTTTGGTGGAGTTGCACAATTATTATTTCAGATACCATTTTTAATAAAAATAAAAAAACTTCCAAGACTTGCACGTGGTAATCATCCAGCAGTAAAAACTCTAAAAAAGCGTATGCTTCCAGCATTATTTGGAGTATCTGTATCGCAGATAAACCTACTAATTGACACTATGATAGCTTCAGTTCTTGTAAGTGGAAGCGTGTCATGGCTGTATTATTCTGATAGATTATTAGAGCTGCCGTTGGCACTTATTGGTATTGCTCTAGCCACAGTTGCTCTGGCAAAGCTTAGTACTCATTTTGCCAACAAAGATAGTGAAAAATTTAACAGAACTATTGAGTACGCTATCAAAATTGGATTGTTACTGGGCGTTCCGGCTTGTGCTGGTCTGGTAATATTGGCAGAACCTCTAATTATCACTTTGTTTCAATATGATAAATTTGACGCTTTTGCTAGCTATCAATCATCATTAAGCTTAATGGCTTATGGTTCTGGGCTTGTTGCTTTTATTATGGTTAAAGTTTTAGCTCCGGTATTTTTATCACGTGGCGATACCAAAACCCCGGTTAAGGTTGGAGTAATTGCCATGGTATCCAACGTATTTTTAAATGTTATTTTTGCTTATTATTTTGCACATATGGGTCTAGCAATAGCTACATCAATTTCTGCCGTTATTAATGCATTACTACTTTATTATTATCTAAACAAACAAAATATTTTCAATGTCTCTACAGACTTATATCAAATATTTTTTAAAATTATAGTTGCAAGCTTTATAATGACTATTTTTATTTTGACCTTTACATACGAGGTTAATTACTATTTAAACGCCAATGTTTGGCTCAGGATATCTTCTATTGCTACAATTATTACAATAGCAATAATTGTTTATTTTGTGAGTTTAAGAATACTAGGTGTAAGGATGAAAAAACTATGAGTACAGTACAATGTGTAAAACTTAATCAAGAGCTAGAAGGACTAGATAGAGCGCCATACCCTGGCGATCTAGGACAAAAAATACTTGCCAATGTTTCAAAGCAAGGATGGCAATTATGGCTTGATCATCAAACCATGTTAATTAATGAAAACAACTTAAGCATGATGGATGCTAGTGCACAAACATACCTAAAAGAACAAATGGATAAATTCTTTTTTTCTGCAGAAGGGGCTGATAGCATTGAAGGTTATACTCCAACAAAATAATGTCTAATCTATTTGTAATTGCAGCCCCTTCCGGCTGTGGAAAAACCTCCCTTGTTAAGGCCTTGATTGAGCAAACTAAAGATTTGTGTGTATCCATATCTCACACAACTCGCACAGCTAGATCTGGAGAAGAACACGGAAAAAACTATTTCTTTGTATCTAAGAAAGAATTTGATCAAATTAACAAAAACAATGGATTTATTGAATCCGCAAAAGTATTTGATAATTATTACGGTAGCGCCAAACAAACTGTAAAAGATTTATTAAAATCTGAAACTGATGTTATTTTAGAAATTGACTGGCAAGGAGCTAGACAGGTAAAAGAGGTTTTTACTAATGCCATTAGTATCTTTATACTTCCACCTTCTAAAGACGCATTAAGAAAAAGATTAACCAATAGAGGGCAAGATAATCAAGCGATAATTGATAGAAGGATGCAAGATGCAGTAAGCGAAATGCAACATTTTAGTGAATTTGACTATCTAGTTATTAATGATAACTTTGATAAAGCTCTTGAAGATTTATCAATTATCGTATCTTCTCAACGTCTTAGTCTTGAACAGCAATCTAATAAAAACAAGGGTTTGCTTAAGCAATTGATATAACATATAATATCAAGCCTCAATAATATTAACATTTAATTATTTGCAATAAATGAGTCCAGAATTAGCCTTACCAGTTACTAGAAGCTCTTCGAGCTTAGAAGTTCAAAAATACCCCCCTATTCTTAGTGCGGAAGAAGAACGTGAGTTGGCAATTCAATTATACGAAAATCATGATTTAAGCGCGGCAAGAAAACTAGTTCTATCGCATATGAGATTTGTTGCATTTATTGCCCATGGATACAAAGGCTACGGTCTTGAACAAGCTGACCTGGTACAAGAAGGGACAATTGGCCTTATGAAGGCTGTTAAAAAATTCAACCCTCATAGGAATGTAAGATTAGCCTCATTTGCAGTCTATTGGATTCGTGCTGAGATTCATGAGTTTATTTTTAAGAATTGGAAGATTGTTAAAGTAGCTACAACCAAAGCACAGCGTAAATTATTCTTTAAACTTAAGCAAGCAAAAGCACAAATATACAACTCACTTACTAAAGATCAAGCTGATGAGATTGCCAATGATTTGGGTGTTCGTCGCAAAGATGTACTGGAGATGGAATCACGTTTGCAGTTTAATGATGTTGCCTTTGAGGCGCCTGACGATGAAGATTATAATGCTCCAGAGCATTATTTAACTAATAAAAACACCCAAACACCTGAGCAGCTATTACTAAGTGATGACTCACAAAAAAATCAACAACAACAACTTTATAAAGCTTTATCTTCTCTAGATGAAAGAAGTTTAGATATTTTACAGTCTAGATACTTGAAAGAAGAAAAAACAACCCTACATACTTTAGCAGACAAGTATGGTGTTTCTGCAGAAAGGGTTCGTCAACTTGAAAATAAAGCCATGCAAAAGCTAAAGGTTAGCCTACAAGATCAAGATCTTTAATCTAACTATACAAGCTTAAACATTCAAGCTTTAATTTAAAATTTATTGTTTATTATTAGGAGAAAAAATGAACATTCATCCCACGCGTGATCGCGTAATTGTTCGTAGAACAGAAGAAGAAAAAACAACAGCAAGTGGTTTAATTATTCCTGATTCGGCTAGTGAAAAGCCCTCTGAAGGGGAAGTTATAGCCGTTGGAAGCGGTAAAGTTACAGATAGTGGTGAAATAGTTGCTATGGAAGTAAAAGTTGGCGATCAAGTACTGTTTAGTCAATTTGCTGGCACTGAAATTAAAGCTGATGGCGAAACACTTCTTGTAATGAACGAATCAGATATTGTTGCAATTATTAAGTAAAGGAGAATTAAATCATGTCAGCAAAAGATATTAAATTTGGCTCAGACGCCAGAAACCTTATGTTGGACGGCGTTAATATGCTGGCCAATGCAGTTAAAGTTACATTAGGCCCAAAAGGCAGAAATGTTGTTTTAGATAAATCTTATGGAGGCCCTACTATTACCAAAGATGGTGTCTCTGTAGCTCAAGAAATCTCACTTGATAATAAATTTGAAAATATGGGCGCTCAAATGGTTAAAGAAGTTGCCTCTAAAACTAATGATATTGCCGGTGATGGCACAACAACAGCTACTGTACTTGCGCAAGCGCTAGTTGTTGAAGGCGTTAAATCTGTTGCAGCTGGAATGAATCCAATGGACCTAAAGCGTGGTATGGATAAAGCAACAAAAGCTGTTGTTGATGCCCTGCGCGACCTATCACAGCCATGTGATGATACAAAAGCAATTGCACAAGTTGGTACAATTTCTGCAAACTCAGATTCATCTGTTGGTGATATTATCGCCGAAGCAATGGACAGAGTCGGTAAAGCTGGTGTTATAACTGTTGAGGAAGGTTCTGGTTTTGAAAATGAGCTAGATGTAGTTGAAGGTATGCAATTTGATCGTGGCTACTTATCTCCATATTTTGTAAACAATCAAGACACTATGAGTGCTGATTTAGATACACCATACATCTTACTACATGATTCAAAAATTTCTAATATTCGCGATCTATTGCCAACATTAGAATTAGCGCAAAAATCTAGCCGTCCAGTATTAATCATCGCTGAGGATATTGAGGGTGAGGCATTAGCAACATTAGTAGTAAACAATATGCGTGGTGTTGTAAAAGTTGCAGCTGTTAAGGCTCCAGGTTTTGGTGATCGTCGTAAAGCTATTTTGCAAGATCTAGCAATCCTAACAGGTGGATCGGTTATTTCTGAAGAAGTGGGCTTGTCGCTCGAGGCTGTTACAGAGGAACATCTTGGTAGCGCTAAGCGTATTGAAGTTGGCAAAGAGAACACAATTGTGGTTGATGGTGCTGGTGCGAAAGATGATATTGATAGTCGTGTTGCTCAAATTAAAGCACAAGTTGAAACAACAACTTCTGATTACGATAAAGAAAAATTACTTGAACGTCTAGCTAAATTATCTGGTGGTGTTGCGGTTATTAAAGTTGGCGCTGCTACTGAAGTAGCTATGAAAGAGAAAAAAGACCGTGTTGATGATGCCCTTCATGCGACTCGAGCAGCAGTTGAAGAAGGTGTTGTTCCAGGTGGTGGTGTTGCGCTAGTACGTGCAATTAAAGCACTATCTGATCTTAAGGGTGATAATCACGATCAAGATATTGGTATCGCTCTAACCAAGAGAGCTATGGAGGCTCCACTTCGTCAAATTGTTACTAATGGCGGTGGAGAAGCATCGGTTGTATTAAACACAGTTTCTAATGGTGAAGGAAATTATGGATATAACGCAGGAAATGAAACTTATGGTGATATGCTTGAAATGGGTATTCTTGATCCTACAAAAGTAACACGTGCAGCATTACAACATGCTGCAAGTATTTCTGGACTTATGATTACTACTGAGGCAATGATTACTGAAGTTCCTCAAGACGCTGCAGCGCCTGCAGCTGCTCCAGACATGGGTGGTATGGGAGGAATGGGAGGAATGATGTAAAAATCAACACTCCTTTTCTCTATAAGTTGCGTTAAGTTTTAAAAATATTTAGTAGTTTAGATTTACCAAACTCATTACATATTTCATAAACTTGCTTTACTTATAAGAAAAAATACTGGTTATTTTAGTTAACCACAAAAGCCTCGTTTTTACGGGGCTTTTTTTTGGTATGATACTTGTCAAAATATATTCTTGAGTTGGTTAAATATGAGTAATTACGATTCTTCTTCAATTGAGGTATTAACCGGATTAGAGCCAGTAAGGAAACGCCCGGGAATGTACACCGAGACCGAGCGCCCAAATCACTTAGCTCAAGAGGTTATTGACAATAGTGTAGATGAAGCCGTTGCTGGTCATGCCAATAGAATCAATGTTGTTTTATACAAAAATGGTTCGCTTTCTGTTGAAGACAATGGTCGTGGAATGCCTGTTGATATTCACTCAAAAGAAAACAGACCAGGTGTTGAGGTAATTCTTACTAAGCTTCATGCTGGAGGCAAGTTCTCCAATGACTCATATCAATTCTCTGGAGGGTTGCATGGCGTTGGTATTTCTGTAGTTAACGCCTTATCATCTTTAGTAGAGATTTGGATAAAAAGAGATGCAAAAGAATACTATATTAGCTTTGCAGGTGGGTCTGTAAAAACAGAGCTAGAACAAATATCAACCGTTGGTAAGCGCAACACCGGAACAACAGTAAAATTTGTTCCTGATGCTCAGTTTTTTGATACTGACAAATTCTCAGCAAAGAGATTGCGTCATAACCTTCGCTCTAAAGCTGTACTATGTCCTGGACTTGAAATTAATTTTCACAATGAAATTGATGAAACAACAGATAAATGGATGTATGAAGAAGGGCTTAAAGATTATCTATCTATGTCACTTGATGGCCTAGATTGCCTACCAGAAAAGCCATTTATTGTTAATTATGAATCAGATGAGCAGCAGCTTAATTGCTCATTGGCCTGGACTGAATATAACTCTAATGTAGTTGCAGAAAGCTATGTAAATCTAATTCCAACTATAGGCGGTGGAACCCATGTAAACGGATTAAGATCTGGACTTACTGAGGCCTTAAAAGAGTTTTGTGAGTTTAGAAATTTGATTCCCAAAAATATCAAACTAACCCCTGATGATGTTTGGCAAAAAATTGCCTACGTATTGTCTATTAAAATTTTAGACCCTCAATTCTCTGGACAAACCAAAGAGAGGCTATCATCAAGAGAATGCGCTGGATTTGTATCAAGCATTGTAAAAGATGCATTTAGTCTTTGGCTAAACCAACACACCAGTACAGCAGAAAAAATAGCTGAACTAGCAATAACAAATGCCCAATCACGCCTCAAAACTAACAAAAAAGTGGTGCGCAAGAAAATTGTTAGCGGCCCCGCCCTTCCAGGAAAATTATCTGACTGTATTAGCAATGATCTTGATCAAACTGAAGTTTTTTTAGTTGAAGGTGACTCTGCAGGAGGATCTGCAAAACAAGCTAGAGATAAGGAATATCAGGCTATATTGCCATTGCGTGGAAAAATATTAAACACCTGGGAAGTTGATTCAGAACAAGTGCTATCTAGCAATGAAATACACGACATTAGTGTTGCAATTGGATTAGAGCCTAATAATGACGATATCTCTGGATTAAGATATGGCAAGATTTGTATTCTTGCGGATGCCGACTCTGATGGTGCACACATTGCCACCTTAATATGCACATTGTTTGTTAAGCATTTTCCTAAGCTAATTAAAGATGGTCACGTGTTTGTTGCTATGCCTCCGCTATACAGAGTAGATGCTGGCAAACAAGTTTATTATGCTCTTGATGATGGTGAGCGAGACAGTATTGTTAGAAAAATAGAAAATGAAAATAAGCGTGTTAAAATTCAAGTTCAGCGCTTTAAAGGTCTAGGTGAGATGAACCCTTCTCAGCTTAGAGAAACAACTATGCTGCCTGATACTAGACGTCTAATACAGTTAACATTAGACAATCCATTGCAAGTATTTCAAACCATGGATATGCTTCTAAGTAAAAAGCGTGCAACAGATAGAAAGAAATGGTTAGAAGAAAAAGGCAACTTAGCTAATGTCTAACAACAAGGCTGTAATCTTACTATCTGGCGGACTAGATTCAACTACCACGCTAGCAATTGCCAATTCATTAGGGTATGAATGCTATGCCCTTAGTTTTGACTACGGTCAAAAGCAAAAATCAGAGCTAAAATCAGCTACAAATATTGCCAATATCTTTAATGTTGTTGAACATAGAACAATGAAAATATCATTATCTGATATTGGAGGCTCTGCGCTCACCGATAAAAATATAGATGTACCTAAATTTATCCAAAGTGATGAAATACCGGTTACTTATGTCCCTGCTCGTAATACAATATTTTTGTCTTATGCTACTGCCTGGGCAGAAGTACTAGGCTGTCAAAACATATTTATTGGAGTTAATGTTGCGGACTATTCTGGATACCCAGACTGTAGAAAAGAATACATAGATGCTTTTGAGGCTATGGCCAATCTAGCTACCAAACAAGGAGTTGAAGGTAATAAATTAAAAATACACACTCCTCTTATTAAATTAGATAAATCACAAATTATTACAAAAGGCATAGAGCTTGGAATCGACTATTCACTTACAACAACATGCTATCAAGCAGACAAAAATGGCAAAGCTTGTGGCATGTGTGATGCTTGCGAATATAGGAAATTAGGATTTAAAGAAGCGCATATAGCTGATCCTACAAAATATCAATAATTTTTTAAATTTAGTCTTGTATTGGCTTTATTTAAAGATAAAATATCAATTTTATAATCTATTTAAAGGGAATAACAAATGAGCATTGAGGAAAGAGTAAAAAACGTTGTAGCTGAACAATTAGATGTAAGTGGTGATATTGATAATAACGCCTCTTTTATTGACGATTTAGGCGCAGATTCTTTAGATACTGTTGAATTAGTAATGTCTCTTGAAGAAGAGTTTGACTGTGAAATCCCTGACGATCAAGCAGAAAATATTACAACTGTTCAACAAGCAATAGATTACGTTAACAATAATTTGTAATTTCCGTTTATTAACTTAAACGCTAAGGCGCTTTATTCTTTGAATTTAGCGCCTTTTTTTATATTTTTTTAGATAAGTATTATGAGCAAAAGAAGAGTTGTAATAACAGGTTTGGGCATAGTTTGCCCAGTTGGCTTAAATGTTAAAGAGTCTTGGGATAACATCCTAAATGGTAATTCTGGTATCGCCTCTTTATCAAATATTGAAACTGAGGGTCAATCAGTTAAATTTGGTGGATCTGTTAAAAATTTTGAAATTAGTGATTATCTAAAACCCAAAGATGCTAAAAAAATGGATACTTTTATTCATTATGGTATGGCTGCAGGTATACAAGCTATAGAAGATAGTGGTATTGAAGTAACTGAACAAAATGCCGAACGTATTGGCGTTGCAATTGGAGCTGGAATTGGTGGATTAGGCACCATTGAAAAAACAGCAGATTTATTTAGAGAAAAAGGCGCCAAGCGCATATCTCCATTCTTTGTACCCTCTTCTATCATTAATATGATTTCTGGCAATCTGTCTATCAAATATGGACTTAAAGGGCCAAACTTTGCCATTGTTACTGCCTGTACTACTGGTACGCATAATATTGGCGATGCCTCACGTTTAATTGAATATGGCGACGCTGATGTGATGATTGCTGGCGGTGCTGAAATGTCAACCACTAATTGTGGCCTTGGAGGTTTTGCTGCAGCTAGAGCATTATCAACCCGTAATGATGACCCTGCAACTGCCTCACGACCTTGGGATAAAGACCGTGATGGTTTTGTACTTGGAGATGGAGCAGGTGTTGTAGTGCTAGAGGAATACGAACACGCCAAAGCACGTGGAGCTAAAATTTATGCTGAAGTATCTGGCTATGGAATGAGTGGCGATGCTTATCATATGACTCTACCTTCAAAAGGTGGCGAGGGTGCAGCACGATGCATGAAAAACGCAATGCGCAATGCAGGCGTAAATGCTGATCAAATAGACTATATTAATGCTCACGGAACTTCTACTCCCGCTGGAGATCAAGCTGAAACTGACGCTGCTAAACTAGCATTAGGTGATCATGCTTACAATATTGTAATGAGCTCTACAAAATCAATGACAGGACATCTACTTGGAGCTGCAGGTGGAATTGAGGCTATATTTACCGCACTCGCCATTCAAGATCAGGTTGCACCGCCAACAATCAACATTATTAATCAAGACCCTGATTGTGACTTAGATTATGCTGCCAACGAGGCACGAGAAATGAAAATGAATCATGCAATATCTAATTCATTTGGATTTGGTGGCACTAACGGCACTATACTTTTATCCAAAGTATAGATAAAAGTATTATTTTTCTAGAGTTAGATCAACACCTTTAATTTTATCTGCATCAGAAATTAATTCTTTTATAAATTCATATACTGTTACAGCGCCGTTTTGAACACTATTTAAAGCTGCCTCTTTGTTAACCACTAAAGACCAGCTCTCTTCAGTTGATACAAACTGTATGGCTCCACCAATTAAAGCCAGAATAATAATAACACTTAAGATAAATTTAATCATTTTTTAAATATGTTTTAATATAATTAAACGTGAATTTTACACAGTTTTAAAAAGTTTTAGCCGATGATTCCGTTAGCGTGCAATAACGCATCAACAGTCGGTTTTGAGCCTCTAAACTTAATATATTGATCCATAAAATCTAGACTCCCACCCACTTCTAATATCTTGTGCTGAAAATCTAGTGAAGCATTAGACCCTATTCCACCCTGGTCTTTTACATAATAGTAAGCATCGGCTGCTAATACCTCTGCCCATTTGTAACTAAAATAACCTGCAGCATAACCACCTGCAAAAATATGACCGAAAGTATTTAAAAATCGATTTTCGTCAATACTATCCATTAATGCTGTCTGCTCTCTAACCTTTGATAAAACTTCATAAGTATCAATATTAGATGTGTGCGTTTTAATATCCCATAAAGAGAATTCACACTGTCTTAACATACCCATAGCAGACTGGAAATTTTTAGAAGCAATTATTTTTTCATACAGATCGTCTGGCAATGATTCACCAGTTTGATAATGTTTGGATATTTTTTTAACTACAGACTTCTCATAACAAAAGAACTCCATGTATTGACTAGGGAGCTCAACCCCGTCCCAAGGCACACCAGCAATACCTGCTGCGCAAGGATATTCAACCTTAGTTAATACATGATGCAGTGCGTGACCAAACTCATGAAAGATTGTTACAATTTCATCAAATTCAAATAGTGCTGGCTTATCTTTAGATGGAGAGTTTAAATTACACACCACAAAGGCAACTGGTTTATTATCTTGCATTAATGGCTGATAATCAGCCATCCAGGCCCCACCACGCTTGTCTTCTCTAGCGTACAGGTCTAAATAAATTCTGCCAATAACATCTTTATTGCTACTAATTTCTAATACATTAACATCTGCGTGATAACTTTCCTCTTTAATCTTTTTAATATTAACTTTGTATAAATTTTCTATAGTAGAGAACAAACCATTAAGCACCTGCTCTTCTGGAAAATAAGGTGTTAAATCTGACTTTTTAAATCCAAATTTTGACTCTTTTAATTGCTCAGAATAAAAACCCAAATCCCAAGGCTTTAGTTGAATTCCTGCAAACTCTGACAATTCATTGAGCTCTGATTGAGATTGAGGTTTTGATTTATCCACCAAGTCTTCTAAGAAACTCACTACTTGATCAGTGCTTTTAACCATTTTTGATTCAATAGAAAGCTGAGCATAATTATCAAAACCCAAAATTTTAGACATCTCTAGCCTTAATGCTAAAATCTCATTCATAATTTTTTGATTATCAAACTCAGCAGATGTAATACCAACCTCGGATGCTCTAGACACATAAGCTTTATAAACTTCTTCCCTAAGATCACGATTATCCAAATAAGTCATCACGTCCATATAAACAGGCACTTGTAAGCTTAGCTCATAACCTTGCTCTGTTTTAACCTTGGCCAGCTCATTCTCACCATATCCAGACAATTCTTCCTTGGTAACGATCTTCTTCCATTCATTAGTTGACTTTAAGGAATTTTTAGAAAAATCATTGCTTAATAAACTCAGTCTTTCTTTAATGGCTTTAAATCTTTCCAGTACTTTACCTTCTAGGCCAACACCTGATAGCTCAAATCCATCAATTGTGTCTTGAACAATGTGTTGTTGCTCGGGGCTTAAAGTAGTTTTTTTCAGATCTTTATAAGTTTGGTATAAATCTTTATTGCTTGATACCTCTGAATAAAAATTAGTAATAATAGGCAGGGTTTTTTCATACTCATCATTGAATTCATCATTGAATACTACTGCATTTAAATGTGAATTAACACTACTTAACCTTCCTAATTTAAACTCAAACTCGTCAATTGGTTTAACCACACTATCCCAGTCATTACCCAGACTGGCATTTTTAACAACATCCAGTCCTTCTTGAGTTAATAACTCAATGGCTTTAACAATATCTTTAGGTTGAAAGTTTGGCGTTAGATTTATCATATTGAAATTATATTTATATTAATTGCGAGGATATTTTAATATCTTTCAAGACGTTTTCTAAAGTGAATTAAATTGTATTTATATAATATTAGATCAAGGTGTTTTTTTTAACTTACACTACTCCTTATATCTTTAAACTTATTAATTTTATGAAAAAATTAAAACCAAACCATCCAAAAGATTTTTATGAGTGGCAAGAATACGCCAAAACTATTGAGCCAATCCATATTAGCTGGTTAAAGCAAGCAAAAACCCCAGGTGAGTATGCTGGTGTAGATGTATTAACCGGAATACCTGTTAGTCGTAATCGTTTTCTTGTTGGTGTGCTACTTTTCTCTAAGACAATAAAAGAACGCTCACCAGAAAAAAATATAGGCCTTATGGTTCCATCAAGTGTTGGTGGTGCAATAACCATTATGTCCATCATGTCTCTTGGAAAGACAGTTGTCAACTTGAATTTTACATCTGGAAAAAAATCTCTACAGAGCGCCGCTAAGATGGCTGAATTAAAAACTATTTACACCTCTAAAAAGTTTATTGGAAAGATGTTAGACAAGGGTGTTGACCTTATATCGTTTTTTACTGGCATTAATATTATTTATTTAGAAGATGTAAAAGAATCAATAAGCATAGGACGAAAATTAAAAACCTTACTTCTTAGTAAAATTTTAAGTGCTTCAGCTATAGAGAAAAAATTCTTCAAAAAAGTTAATGGCAATGATACGGCTGCAATTCTTTTTTCTTCTGGATCTGAAGGCTCACCTAAGGGTATAGAACTGAGCCACACCAATCTATCAGCAAACGCTAAGCAGGCCTCTATAGCTTTAAAAATTCAAAAAAATGATGTTTTCATGTCGACACTACCAACTTTTCATTCATTCGGATTCTTAGCCACAACACTTCTGCCACTTGGTTATGGTTCGCCTATTGTCTTTCACGCTGATCCGACTGAAGTTGAAAATGTTGCGCATGCAATTGAAAAATACAATGGAACAATTATGGCTGGAACACCTACATTCTTGAGGATGTATGTAGTCAATAAGAAAATAAGCTCACACATGTTGTCCTCAATCAGATTTGTTGTTTCCGGCGCTGAAAAACTAACCACAGAAGTCGCAGAAGACTTTCAATTGAAATTCAATAAACCTATTTATCAGGCTTACGGTTGCACAGAAACTAGCCCTGGGGCTTGTATCAACCTGCCAGATACTGAAGACAATGATGGCAACATAATTATTAACAATAAGCCCGGCAAAGTAGGGAAAGCACTAATGGGCACGAAATTTAAGATAGTTGACCCAGAAACTATGGACCAACTAAAGACTGGTGAAGATGGATTGATACTTATAGGCGGACCACAAGTAATGAAGGGATACCTTGGTATGGACAGTAAAACTGCTGAGGTTGTAAAAACAATGGACGGTGTACGCTGGTATAACTCCGGAGACAAAGGGAGTCTTGATAGCGATGGGTTTTTAACGATAGTTGATAGATTCTCAAGATTTGCCAAGATTGGCGGGGAAATGGTAAGTCTTAGTGCAATTGAAGAGCAAGTACAACAATCTCTTGAAATGCCAGAACTTGAACTTGTCGCTGTGGCAGTTGAAGATAAAAAGAAAGGAGAAAAAATAGTCTTATTGGTTACTGAAAATATTGACTTAAATACAATAAAATCCGCCCTATTGAAGGATGAGGTTCCACCATTAATGATGCCTTCAAAAGTTATCCTTGTAGACGAAATGCCTAAACTTGGAACAGGTAAAACCGACTTTAGCGCATCTAAAAAAATAGCTCAAGTGCACATAAGCTAACTAGCAAAAAGACTTAAAGGCTTATTTGTGAATAAAACCTAGGTGGTGTTTGGTGGAGAGAGAGGGATTCGAACCCTCGGTACCTTACGGTACACCCGCTTTCCAAGCGAGCAAATTAAACCACTCTGACATCTCTCCAAAAACTGTGTGGCAATATCAACTGATCTTCATTCCTGGCTTTGCGCCAGAGTCAGGCGACAATATGTGCAACGACTTACCGTCACCTGCAGCAAGAACCATACCCTCAGAAACACCAAACTTCATTTTTCTTGGTGCCAGATTAGCCACCATAACTGTTAGGCGCCCTTCTAGGTCTTCTGGCGAATAGTGCGCCTTAATTCCGGCAAATACATTCCGCGTCGATTCTTCCCCAATGTCTAATGTTAACTGCAATAACTTGTCGGCACCATCAACATGCTGCGCCTTTACAATTTTTGCGATACGTAAATCAATTTTTGTGAAGTCATCAATCTGAATCATGTTGTCATCCTCTGGCTGTTCTTTTGCTGTTTCTACGCTCTGTTTTGAAGCCTCAATCACGCTACTTATTTGTTCATCTTCAATGCGAGACATAAGTGGCTTAAACTTATTGATCTGATGCTTGGTAAGTGGGTCCTGAATGTCATCCCAATTTAAAGCATCGATATTTAAAAACTCTTCGGCCTGTTCAGCCATTACAGGTAATACTGGCTTAAGGTAAGTCATCAAGACTCTAAACAAGTTAATTGCCAATGACGTGACATCGTGTACCTGCGCTTCTTTGCCTTCCTCTTTAACTAATTGCCAGGGCTTGTGCTCGTCGATGTACTGGTTCGCCTTGTCAGCTAACTTCATAATCTCGCGCATCGCTTGATTGTAGTTGCGTGCCTCATAGAGCTCAGCAATGACATCGCCTTTGGCAATGAAATCGTTGTACAGGTCACCCTCAATTGCATAAGCAGACAGGGTCTTATTAAATTTCTTGACAATAAAACCAGCGCTACGTGAAGCAATATTAACCACCTTTCCAACCAGATCAGAGTTAACCCTCTGTTTAAAGTCTTCCAAATTAAGGTCAATATCATCAATCTTAGCAGAAAGCTTGTAAGCATAATAATAACGCAAGCATTCAGGGTTTAGGCTATCCAGGTAGGTTCTTGCTTGAATAAAGGTGCCACGAGATTTACTCATCTTTTGACCATTAACAGTCAAAAATCCGTGCGCAAAAATTGCGTTCGGAGTTCTGTAATTAGAGCCCATCAACGTTGCCGGCCAAAATAGCGCGTGAAAGTAAACGATATCTTTGCCGATGAAGTGGTACAGCTCTGTATCTGAGCCTTTATTAAAGTACTCATCAAAGTCAATGCCCTTCTCGTTACACAGCTTCTTGAAGCTTGCCATATAGCCAATCGGCGCATCTAGCCAAACATAAAAATACTTATTCTCTACACCAGGAATCTGAAAACCAAAGTACGGCGCATCACGGGAGATGTCCCACTGTTGTAGACCGTGTTCAAACCATTCAGATAATTTGTTACTGATTTCATCTTGCAAATGCCCTGCATTAGTCCAATCTTTCAGTTGATCCTCGAACTGCGGTAAATCAAAGAAGTAGTGCTCGGAGTCCTTGGTGACTGGTGTTGCGCCTGAGATAGCCGACTTGGCATTCTTGAGTTCGGTCGGTGAGTAAGTTGCACCGCAAACCTCACAGTTATCTCCATACTGATCAACAGCCCCACATTTTGGACAATCTCCCTTTATGAAACGATCAGGCAAAAACATCTGCTTTTCTGGATCAAATGCTTGGGATATTGTGCGCCTTTTAATGAACCCGGCGTCATTTAGTTTGTTATAAATTCCAGTTGAAATTTCTCTATTTTCTTCAGAATGTGTCGAATGGTACTGGCTAAATCCTATCGCGAAATCTTTAAAGTCGGCCTGGTGTCGCTCACTCACACCGGCAATTAATTCTTCTGGAGAAATACCTAGCTCATTAGCTTTGAGCATGATTGGTGTACCGTGGGCATCGTCTGCACAGACATAGTGGCACTCATTGCCCATCATTTTTTGAAAACGCACCCAAATATCAGTTTGAATATATTCTAGCAAATGGCCCAAATGAATCTCTCCATTTGCGTATGGCAATGCTGATGTGACAAGGATTTTTCTTGGTGTCATGATAAGCTTGTTAATATTAAGGTTGCCTTATATCGTTATACGATAAAATAGCATCATTTTACTTAATTGGTCGCAATAAAAATGGCAGATTTAACTAACGAACAAATTGAAGGCATATTATCTAGTATTGTTGATAAATACACCGGACAAGACATTGTTTCTTCAAATGCAATTAACAGTATTAATATTGATGGTGATAAAGTTGAAATTACCATAGAGCTAAACTACCCTGCTAAAGGCTACCATGATGAATTGTCTAAACAGGTGACTGATGCTTTGTCTGCTGCTGATGTTGACAATGTAGCAGTAAGTATTGAAACTAAGATTGTTAAATACACAACACAAAAAGGTGTTGATATACTTCCAGAAGTTAAAAACATTATTGCAGTTGCATCGGGTAAAGGTGGTGTTGGTAAATCAACAACAGCAGTAAACCTGGCTTTAGCTCTACAAGCAGAAGGTGCAAAAGTTGCAATTCTAGATGCTGATATTTATGGACCCTCTCAACCTAAAATGTTAGGCGTTAGTAAATTAAAACCAGATTCAACTGGTGAGGGTAAGCTGTTACCAATTCTTGGCCACGGTATGCAGAGTATGTCAATTGGATATCTTGTAGATGAAGAAAATCCAATGATTTGGCGTGGACCAATGGTTACTCAAGCATTAGAGCAAATGCTTCGTGATACTTTATGGCGCGGTGTTGACTATATGGTAATCGACCTACCACCTGGAACTGGTGACACACAACTTACACTTTCACAAAAGATCCCTGTAAGTGGTTCAGTAATTGTTACTACGCCTCAAGACATAGCTCTTATTGATGCCAAGAAAGGCTTAAAGATGTTTGAAAAGGTTAATATTCCAATTCTTGGTATTGTTGAAAATATGTCTCTACATATTTGTTCAAGCTGTGGCCATGAAGAGGCGATTTTCGGTGTTGGTGGCGGTGAAACTATGGCTAAAGATGCAGGTGTTAATTTCCTTGGAGCACTTCCACTAGAAATGAACATTAGAACTGATGTAGATGAAGGCACTCCAACTGTAGCCAAAGACCCAGATGGAAGGGTTGCTGATATTTATAAAGAAATTGCAAGAAAAGTAAGCGCTAAATTAACAGAACAATCTAGGGCAACTAGCTCGTTCCCAAGTATTACTATTGAATAACTTACAAAAGTGAACTACTTAGAACAGTTTCAAGGTCGTTTTATTGGTGTAATGCAATGGGAAGATTGCAGCTCGTTGTTGCAAAAGCTCATTGAAAACCCGAATGACTGGTACCTATACGACACTTTAAAACCAATGCCGGATGCCACACATGGTGCTGAAGATTTTATTGACAATATAAACTCTATTAAAGATACTCTTATAAATGAGCATCAAGAAAGATATTGCGGCATTGTCTATACCAATGATTTGGACAATCCAAGCTTTGTAAAAGTATTCCATCCTAATAATCTAGGCAAAGTATGTGGTGGTAGCGACAACCCTCCGCTACCACAGTGGATACTATCTAAAGAAAAGCCAATGGATGTGGTTAAAGAGTTTGGGGAAAAGGAAGAAGGGTTTATTTCTAAACACCTTAGGTTTTAAATTAGCATTTATTAACTATACAAAGCTAAAACTTAATGATTTTCAGATACTTGATTTATCGTATATTTAGGAATTTCAATAACCAAATCAGTTTCAGCTACAATTGTTTGGCAAGATAGTCGAGAATCTGGATCCAAGCCCCAAGCTTTATCAAGCAAGTCATCTTCTACCTCGTCGGACTCTTCTACCGAATCAAAACCTTCGCGTACATAAATATGGCACGTAGTGCATGCATTTGACATCTCACAAGCATGTTCAATTTCCACATCATTAGCAAGTAGTGCATCACAAACACTAACACCAGTATCTGCTTCAATTACTGTGCCATCTGGACATAATTCATGATGAGGTAGTACAATTATTTGTGGCATTTTTCTATCCTTTTAAAATTCATCAACATTGTGACCTTGCATAGCTTTCATTACGGTCTTATTCATACGCATTTCAACAAACTTAGACGCGGTTAATTCCAAATTGTCTATCTTATCTTTTATTATTTTTTCATCATTATGGGTAGCAACAGACTCCAACTCCTCTCTTGCACGTAGTATATCTTGAAGCATATCGTCTTCTAGCATACTCTTGTCTTTTTTAAGAGCTGAATCAATAGCCTCTATAGTTCTACTGGCCTCTACTTGTATTTCATGTAGTTGCCTAGATTCAATATCATCTTTTGCAAATAAAATTGATTCTTTGAGCATCTTTTCCATCTGCTCATCAGTCAGTCCGTATGACGGCTTAATAGTTACATTAGCCTTGGCTCCTGAGGTCTGCTCACTTGCACTTACTGACAATAATCCATCTGCATCTACTTGAAATTCTACTCTAATACGTGCATTGCCAGCAACCATAGGAGGAATGCCTCTAAGTTCAAACTTGCCAAGCGAACGGCAATTCTCAACCAACTCCCTCTCACCTTGCAAAACATGAACACTCATAGCGCTTTGACCATCTTTAAAAGTAGTAAATTCTTGTGCTCTAGTAATTGGAATGGTGGTATTTCTATGTATTACTTTTTCTACCAAGCCACCCATGGTTTCTAATCCAAGAGAAAGTGGCAACACATCTAATAATAGCATCTCGTCTGATGATTTATTTCCAGCTAGAATATTTGCTTGAATAGCTGCTCCTTTTGCAACAACTTCATCAGGGTTGATCGAACACAGCACCGGCTTACTAAACAATTCACCAACCATTGATCGTACAATTGGCATCCTAGTAGATCCACCTACCATAATAACATCTTTAACGTTCTCAAGCTCAATTTCTGCATCTCTAAGAGCACGCTTGCTTAAAAGCAAAGTACGCTTAATCAAAGGCTTTGCCAATGATTCAAATTTTTCCCTGGTAATTTTATAAGGAGTTTCTATGCAGTCAAATTCAGCAAATTCATTATTAGTTAATGTTTCTTTAGCTGTTCTTGCAAACTGTTTAATTTTTTGTATCTGTGATGGCGTTAGCTCACCAACCTCTAGCTCTTTAATACAGTCATCGATAATTAATTGATCAAAATCATCGCCACCTAGAGCTGAATCACCTCCAGTGGATAACACTTTAAAGACGCCCTTCTTGAAGCTTAATATAGATATATCAAATGTTCCACCTCCAAGATCATAAATAGCATGAATTCCTTCTTCACCAGACTCTAAGCCGTATGCCACGGCCGCAGCTGTAGGCTCGTTTAACAAGCGCAAAACTTTAAGACCAGCAAGAGTGGCAGCATCTTTAGTTGCTTGACGTTGTGCATCATTAAAGTAGGCTGGAACAGTGATTACACTACCCACTAAATCACCATCAAGCGACTTCTCAGCTCGCTGCTTCAAAGAGTTTAGAATTCCCGCAGATATTTCAACAGCAGACATATCTCCCATAGCTGTATGAAATAAAACATTGTTGCCATTCTCAACTAGTTGATATGGACAATTTTTAAATTCTTTAACTTCTTTATAGCTTAAACCCATAAATCTTTTAACCGATACAATGGTATTGGTTGGATCTGTTTTTGCATATGGGCAGGCTTCACAACCAACGGTTAGCTTATTGTCTTTTCCGCAATGTACTACTGATGGCAAAATAGTTTCATTATTCTCGTCAGAAAGAATGGTGCTCTTTCCACTCATAACCGATGCCACTAAAGAGTTAGTGGTGCCAAGGTCTATTCCAATTGCTAATTTATGCTGATGTGGAGCAGATGCCTGACCTGGTTCTGATATTTGTAATAATGCCATTATTTAAATCCACTCATCCATTAAACCTTTAGCTTGTGAGTTTAACTGCTCATAAAACTTCAATTCTCTAACTAGGTTTTTAATTTTATCTAGGCTATCGTTATCTTCAAATAGCTTGGTAATTTGCGCAGTATTATCCTTTATTTTTATGTTTACTAGCTCAATAAAATCATCCAATTCTAATTCATCTTTGCTTAATTCTATTGACTCTAAAGACTCCCTTAGATTGATTTGCGCCATAAGGAATTCAATATCCATCTGCGTGTCTTTTTCATCAAAAGCATTAACGCCATTTAACTCTAAAATATAAGTAGCTCGCTTGAGCGGAGATTTTAAAGTGTCAAAAGCTGTGTTAATTAACGAGGTGTTTTGCAGTGCAATGGTTTTTTCTTTCTCACCGCTTGATGCAAACTTGTCTGGATGAAATATTGCTATATTTTTCTGATAAGAATTTTCAAGTTTTCTTTGATCTATATTGAATTCTAATGCCAATGAAAATAATTCAAAATAGTTTTTCATAGTTTAAATGTTAACTTAAACTGTAAATGATTCACCACAACCGCATTCAGCTTTGGCATTTGGATTGTTAAACTCGAAGCCTTCATTTAGACCTTCTTTAACATAGTCAACCTGAGTGCCGTCTAAATAGATAAAGCTTTTAGCATCAATAATAACCTTAACTCCATTATCTTCAAATACGGTGTCATCTTCATTTGTATTATCTACAAATTCCATATTGTATCCAAGACCAGAGCACCCTGTTGTTTGTACGCTAAGACGAATGCCAATACCAGAGCCTCGATTTTTCAAAAAATCTACAACTCTTTTTGCCGCATTATCGGTTAATGTAATTGCCATTTTACTTATGCTTTATCTTTAATATCCTTAATCGCGGCTTTAATTGCATCTTCTGCCAATACAGAACAATGAACTTTTACTGGAGGAAGTGCTAGCTCTTCTGCGATATCTGAATTCTTTATTTCAGCAGCCTCATCTAGCGTCTTACCCTTTACCCATTCTGTTAATAAAGAGCTTGAAGCAATTGCAGATCCACAACCATAAGTTTTAAATTTAGCGTCCTCAATAACCCCGTCATTATCAACTTGGATTTGCAAGCGCATAACATCGCCACATGCTGGGGCGCCAACCATTCCAGTCCCTACATTTTTAGAATCTTTATCTAATACACCAACGTTACGTGGGTTTTCATAATGATCCAGTACTTTTTCACCGTATGCCATTTTTTTATATCTCCTAATAAATCTTTATAGTTATTCTAGCTATTTACTTTCTAGATAGTCCTTATATTTTGTATAGTAATTAATGTGCTGACCACTCTACTTTGCTAATATCTATACCTTCTTTAAACATATCCCATAGAGGTGATAAATCGCGCAATTTGTCAACTTTAGAACGAACAAGTTCAATAGTTTTGTCTACATCTGCCTCAGTAGTGTATCGACCAATAGTAAATCTAATCGAACTATGTGCTAATTCATCGCTCAAACCTAGAGCACGCAACACATAAGATGGCTCAAGACTAGCACTAGTACAAGCAGACCCGCTTGATACCGCAACATCATTGATGGCCATCATTAGTGACTCACCCTCAACATAATTAAAACTAATATTAAGATTGCCTGGGATACGAGCATCCATATCACCATTGATTACAACTTCTTCCATATCAGCAAATCCAGATAATAGTCGATCACGTAAAGATGTAATTTTTTTATTTTCCTTGTTCATTTCTGCTTTAGCAATAGCAAATGCTTCACCCATGCCAACAATTTGGTGAGTAGCAAGTGTGCCTGATCGCATACCGCGCTCATGGCCACCGCCGTGCATTTGTGCTTCTAATCTAACACGCGGCTTGCGCCTAACATATAGAGCGCCAGCTCCTTTAGGTCCATAAATTTTATGCGCTGAAAAACTCATTAAATCAACTGGAAGTTTAGATAAATCTATTTCTACCTTTCCAGCAGATTGAGCAGCATCAACATGGAAAAATATCTTGTTCTCACGACAAATGTCACCAATTGCTTGTATATCTTGAATAACACCAATTTCATTATTTACATGCATAATAGAAACAAGAATTGTGTCTTCACGAATGGCTGTCTTCAATACGTCTAAATCTAACAAGCCATTTGACATTGGGTCAAGATATGTAACCTCAAAACCTTCGCGCTCAAGCTGTCTACAAGTATCAAGCACTGCCTTATGTTCTGTTTTTAAGGTGATAATATGCTTGCCTTTTTTATGATAAAAATGAGCAATACCTTTAATTGCCAGGTTATTAGATTCTGTGGCACCTGAAGTCCATACAATCTCTTTTGCATCAGCACCAATTAAATCGGCTACTTGTTGTCTAGCATTTTTTACTGCATCGTCCGCTTGCCAGCCATAATAATGAGAATTTGATGCTGGATTACCGAAATCACCATCAACTGTTAAGTATTTAATCATTTTCTCGGCAACACGCTTATCAACTGGCGTAGTTGCTGAATAGTCCATGTATATTGGTTTAGACATATTTATTGCATTCCTTTATTTCTCGTTATGGCTATCAATAACCATTTGTAGTGTCTTGCTACTTAAAAAACCTCTAATTTGGTCACTCACCTCACACCATAATCGGTGAGAGATACATTGACGGCCGTTTTGGCATCCAGTAGTACCCTTGCAGCGACGAAGATCAATATTCTCATCAACTGCCTCGATGATTTGAGTTAGTGTTATATCTTTAGGCAAAAGATTGAGTAAATAACCTCCACCTGGTCCACGCACACTTTTGACCAATTCTGCACGGCGTAATTTTGCAAATAATTGCTCTAAGTAAGACAGAGATATGTTTTGTCTTTGTGAAATAATATCAAGTGTTGTTGGCTTTTCATCATGGTTTGATGCCAAGTCAAGCATTGCAGTAACTGCATAACGCCCTTTAGTTGTTAATTGCATATTAATCCTGGTTGTAAATTAGCGAAATGTAATTATATACTTAACCGAGTTATTTGGTCAAGTAAAAAACCTTAATAAAAAACGGTTATTTACTCTCAATCTCCAAATCATCTACAGAGCTATTATCAGACTGATCTTTAATGTTCAACTTTTTAGATACTTTGTTTAATTGCGCATCAACATCATGTAAATGAATTAGAATTGAATTAATAGCTTTAACTGAAGGATCATCAACATCATCACCAACAGCATAAGGATCAAAATGATCTGACTCAACGTTTTTCTCTTTAAGTACGCGACCAGGTACACCAACAACAGTTTGACTGCCATTAGTTGATTTCACCACTACAGAGTTAGACCCAACCCTAACGTTGTCGCCAAGAGTGATTGGTCCTAATATTTTAGCTCCAGCACCAATAACTATGTTATTACCAAGAGTTGGGTGACGCTTGCCTTTTTGCCAACTTGTACCACCAAGAGTAACGCCATGATACAAAGTACAATCATCGCCAATCTCGGCAGTTTCTCCTATCACTACACCCATACCATGATCAATAAAAAATCTACGTCCAATCACCGCTGATGGGTGTATTTCAATACCTGTAAACCATCTAGCCAACATAGATATAAATCTAGCTAACCACTTAAGTTTTAACAGCCACAGTCTATGTGTTAAACGATAAAACAACATCGCTTGCACACCGGAATAACAAGTTATGATTTCAAAGGTGTTTCTAGCAGATGGGTCGCGCTCAAAAACGCATTGTATGTCTTCAATAAATTTCATAGGTGAATTATATCAGAGAGCTATATACAGATACTTGGTTGTACTAACTAACTAGTAACTAATTACGGATTTAAAACGCTTGTAATTCCATAGGTATTGCGACGGATTGCTCATTACTAACTCCTCAATAGCCTTATTCATAAGCCTAACATCTTCGTCAATATTTCCAGAATCTGACAAAATATTAACCGGCTTGAAGTTTAACTCATACCCTTTACCACCCTCTAGTCGATTTGCCCAAGTCATAACAACCTTAGCATTATTCTTTCTAGCGAGCTTTACTAACAGTGTCATAGTGCGAGCGTCTTGATTAAAAAAAGGTGATAAAACACTACCCTCTTCACCAGGATCTTGATCTGGAAGAATACCAATTAACTCTTTGTTATTGATAGCACGTTGCAATTTAATAACGCCTTTTTTGTCTGCTGTTGCCATAGACAAATCGCCCTGTTGCCTTCTAGATATCAAACATTTTTCATACTTTGAATTTTTAAGTGGTTTGTATAGGAATGTAACCGGTTTATTGAGAGATAAAACCCTTCCAGTAATTTCCCAACAGCCAAAATGCGGCACTAATAAAATGACCGGTCTATTGCTTTCAATGTTTTCAATTCCTGTAGTTTTTTTTATGTATTTGGCATTATCATTAAAGCTTCTGAACCAAATAAAACCAGATTCACTCAAACCTTTACCTGTCTCTATAAGTGATTTTTTTATTAATTCTTTTTGTTGCGCCTTGTTTAAATCAGGAAAGCAAGCTTTAATATTTTTACTAACTACTAGCTTTGAATTACTATCAGTTAAATACAGATACTTACCAATTAACAAACCTATGAAATGATTAAACCTGAGTGGAATAATTGAGAAAAATGTAAAAACAAGTTTAAGCATTAACCTCATCCAACATAGGCTTCATAGCGCTAAGTAAATTTTTATATAAATTTGGAGTACGCTTCTCCTCATTGAGCAACAAATTTTTAAAATATTCGCGCTCAGTAGGCATAGTAAAACAGGCAGGACAAGAATCTGCAATAACTGGCAATTTAGTTGTTTTGGCAAAATCAGCCAACTGCCTTTCTCGTACATATACTAAAGGACGAATAACGCGCAAATCCTTAACATCATTAATATAGTGTGCTTTCATGGTTTGAATTTTGCCATTATGGCACATTGACATCATTAAACTCTCTGCCAAATCGTCAAGATGCTGCCCTAATGCTAAAACATTATAGCCTTCACGTCTAGCAACTTTATACATCAATCCGCGCTTAATTCGCGCACAAAATGAGCAGTATGAATCACCCTTCATGCTTTCTTTGGCTTGCTCCATGATTGGAAACTCTTCAAAAAAATAAGGTGTGTCAAATTTTTTAAAAAAATCATCTAAAGCTTGTGGCTCAAAGCCATCAACCTGTGGATCAATTGTTACAATGCCTAGCTCAAACTTAATAGGAGCGTGTCGCTGGAAGTGCCTAAGAATATGAAACAAACTCAAAGAATCCTTGCCACCAGATACAGCTAGCAATATCTTATCACCATCTTTAATCATTTTAAAATCACTAATCGCCCTACCAACTGGCTTTACTAATAATTTTGGAAGGTTTACTCTTGGTAGAACCATTTTCTCTGCCTGTTTATAGTTTCTTCACTCAAATCAGTAACAATACCCAAGGTACAAAAAGTTTTCTCACTATCGGTTATATTAACTGGTATTTCGCACAACAATTCATCCCTTAAAACATCTAGTTTAATTTCATCACCAGTTACAAATTTATTAATAACTCCCACCAAGTTCTTGCCACTGAGTTTTTCGTTATTAACAGCAATAATTTTATCACCAACATATAACCCTGATTCTTGCGCACATGTATCAGCAAATACTTGCGTAATTAGGCTAAATTCGCCTTGTTTTTTAATATTAATACCAAAGTTAGATAAATCATCTTTTTTATGACTAAAACTACAATCTATACCTAGATAGTTAAAACTATCAACAAGTGGTAATTCTTTTAACCCATATAGATAATCATCAAATAAATTATCAAAATTATTATCAGTTAAATTATTAATAATATTTTGTATAGTGCTATCTTCAAGTCCAGTTTCTTGGTAATTACTCCAGGCAAACTTTAAAACATCATCTAGTGATTTATTATCACTTGTGTGCTTTCTAATCTCCACATCAAGCACAAATGCAAATAAAGCTCCTTTTGTATAATAATTAACAATCGCATTAGGTGCATTTTCATCTTGCTGATAAAATTTAGTCCAAGCATCATAACTTGATTCAGCCAAAGATTGCTTCATCCTGCCCTTGGATTTTTGCACCTTGGTAATTGTTTGTGCGAATAGCTCAAGATATTTCTCTGGAGTTAATATCTTGGTTCTAAGTAAAGACAGTTCATCGTAGTATGAAGTAAAACCCTCAAAAATCCACAGTTGTTCGGTATAGTTTTCACGACCCAAATCAAGCTGATGAAAGTTTGCTGGTTTAATGGTTTTTACCCACCAAGAATGAAAATACTCATGTGAACATAAAGCTAAAAATTTAGTGTAATCTTGCGTGACTTCATCCTCACCCACAACCGGCAGATCCTTCCTTGAACAAATCAAACTGGTTGAGTTCTTGTGCTCTAGGCCACCGTATGCATTTGTCCTAACTAAAGTTAAAAATAGATATTTATCAAATGGCACATCATTATTAAAAAAATTAATGTGATGAGAGCATATAGTTTTTAAGTCCTTTTCTAGGCGCTTAACATCAGAATTATGCTTTCCAGTTATAACCATTTGGTGGTCTATATTTTCTACACCAAAGTTTAGTTTAGTAAAATCAGATAATTCTACCGGATGGTCAATTAAATCTTGGTAATTACTAGCAATGTATTTATTGCCTTTAGATTTATTCAAAGTGGTGGCGCACTTCCAATTACCTAGTGTCGTATTAACATCGACAGAGTTAATAACAAGTTCGCACTCATGTGACTCAAACCCAAGTGGCAATAAGAACACGCTTGTGCCATTAAAAAAGGCTCTCTCATTAGTTAAATATGCCGATCTAACCGACAAATCAAATGCATACACTTCATATTCAATGGTAATTTCATCTTCGCATGGGTGTGTTATCCAATGATTCTTATCCAGCTTCTTGATTGTAATTTTCTCAGAGCAACTACTTGCCCTAATGCTAACAATATTTTTAGCAAAATCACGAATTAAATAACTACCAGGAATCCAATTTGGCAGTGAAAACACTTGCCCTAAAGGGTTTGGGTTATCAAGTGTTAACTCAACAGCAAATATGTGCGCATGGACATCTTTAGGAGTTATTTTGTAGCGGACACCCATTACAATAACTGATCGACAACAGCCTTAAAATCAATTACTGATTTTTGATAATTTTTAGCCACTTGTGCATAGTTTAGCTTAACATTTTGTTCATTATTTTGAGCTGATATTACAAAGCTCGCCTGAGAATTGCCGTTTTCATATCTACTTTTTTCCTCAACAGTTCTAGCTTTGGCTATCTTAATTTGCACCTTGTTAGAATCAAGCATTTTTGATAAGTGTCCAATCTTTTGTTTTAATACTTTTGCCTGGGCAAAAATATCCAAGAGCTGCTCTTTTCTTTGTTGTTTAAGTTTGGTTATTTTTATTTGAGTTTTTTCAATGTTTGATTTAGCCTTAGTGCCACCAATTGGATAGCTCAATCCAAATCCCACATTCCAAGTTGGGCTTTGACTAGATATAGAATCAGAATAATTAGTATCCTCACCCTCGCTAATAATTCCAAGATTCAAATTCAGCTCAACTTCAGATTCGTTTTTATCACTTTTCAGTTGTCTCTTTAATAGGTTATGATTTAAATCAGTTATCTGCAAAACTCTAGACTTGGAAGATAAGTAATCATTAAGGTTGTCATTAATTACAGTGTAAGACTTATACAAATCAATCTCAGCGCTAACATTAGACACATCAATATTCAATATTATTGCAATCTCATTACGCAATAGATCTAGGTCCTGTTGTGCTTGTAATTGTTGCTGTTTAGCGCCCTGATAGGCGTCCTCTTGCAGCAAAACGTCAACCTTATCAACCACAGATGCATTAAATTTTTCTTTAACTAATTCCAGCTCCTGTGCAGCTAGATCTAAGCGTTGATTGTTAATAATAATCTGTTGTTGAGCGTATGCTAAATCAACAAATTTTTTTAATTTATCCTTTATAAACCCTTCTTGTTTTTCAATTAGATCAAGATTGTTTATTTGAATATCAATACTTGCCAAATCAGTACTTAAGCGATCATTAATTCCATTTTTATTCTTAAGCAGTGGATGCACATAGTCAATAGAAAATTTGTTTCTGTTTGTATTTAATGTTGAAGTTGAGGCTTTATTTCTCTCTTTCCAATTATGCTTAAAAGTAATATTACTTCCAGAGTCTATAAGTTTTTTAGTGGCAGATATGTCAATTGAAGTCGTATCCAAATCACTATATGTAGTAACTGATGAAATATTATCAGCATCTTCATTTTTATAATTTGTATCAACCCCAACAACCCAGTCCTGATTTGCTGTTGTTGCCTTTTTGTCAATATCCTTAATTTGTGCATTAAGATTTAATTGAGCAAAGAACGGGTGCGTACTCTTTAGATGACTGATGAATTCGCTCTGCGTCATTGCCTGAGAATTATTAAACACCAGCAATAGAACAACGGCAATATTTAAGTTTAATTTCATTTTGGTATTGATTTTTTAATTTCGTTAATAATAGCGTATAGTTTTTTACCGGTGGTATCAACAACCACATCGGCAACCTCATGATACAATGGTTCACGTTTTTCAACTAGATCACGAATAGTTTTTTCACGATTAGTTGATTGCTCTAATAAAGGTCGTGATTTTGATTTTGCTGTGCGCTTTACTAACTGCTCAATAGTTGATGATAAATACACCACAAAGCTATTATCTTTTAACATTTCACGATTTTCTGGCTTAATAATAATACCGCCACCAGTTGCAATTACAATATTTTTAATATCGCATAAATCTTTCAGTACTTTGGTTTCGCGTTTACGAAAACCCTCTTCACCTTCAACATCAAATATATGATCAATAGCAACACCTGTGCGAGATATTACCTCAAAATCAGAATCGAAAAAATCACGTTTAAGTACACAGGCCAGGCGACGACCAACTGATGTCTTACCTGAACCCATTGGCCCAACCAAAACAACATTTGGTGTGCTGTTACTCATAGATTACTATCCTAGCTCGTAACTTGCACTACAATAAGGACAAGACCCTTTGCCATCTTTATCGAATTTAATAAAAACTTTTGGATGCATATTCCATTTATTTGCCCCTCTAGGTGGACAATGAAACGGCAAGTCTTTATCCTCTACTGTAGAGTGGCTTACGTGTTTTTGCTGAAATTCATCAACCGTGTCAATCACTTACAAATCCCTTTTGCAATCCAGCTTTTATATTTATCGTTGCGTCCATAAACACAATCAAAATACAAGGTTTGCAGTTTTTCAGTAACTGGACCACGAGTGCCATTACCAATAGTGCGATTATCTAACTCGCGAATTGGCGTTACTTCTGCAGCAGTACCAGTAAAGAATGCCTCATCAGCACAATAAACTTCATCACGCGTAATGCGTTTTTCAATAATCTCATAACCCAAATCTTTTGCTAAAGTAAAGATAGTATCGCGAGTAATGCCGGCCAACGCTGAGGTTAGGTCAGGCGTGTAAATAACACCATCACGAACAATGAAGAAGTTTTCACCGCTACCTTCTGCAACAAAACCATCAACATCAAGCAGTAACGCTTCATCATAACCATCAGTTAAGGCTTCTTGTAGTGCTAGCATTGAGTTAATGTAGTTACCGTTAGCTTTGGCTTTAGTCATAGCAATATTAACATGATGACGTGTGTAGCTAGAAGTACGAATACGAATACCATTTTTCATATTATCTTCGCCTAAGTATGCACCCCATTCCCATGCAGCAATAATTGTATGCACCTTTAAGCCATCGGCACGAAGACCCATACCTTCTGAACCATAAAAACTCATTGGACGAATATAAGCACTATCTAAATTATTTTTAGCAACCGCATCTTTCTGTGCTTGATTGATTTCATCTTTTGAATAGCCAATATCCATATTCATAATTTTGGCAGAATTAAATAAGCGATCTGTATGCTCTTCAATTCTAAAGATTGCAGGGCCGTTGTCAGTTTGATACGCACGAACACCTTCAAACACGCCCATGCCGTAATGCAATGTATGTGTTAATACGTGGACCTTGGCGTCGCGCCAATCAACCCACTCACCATCAAACCAAATTAAACCGTCTCTATCGTCAAATCCGCTCATCTTGTTCCTTATCTAAATCAAATGCACCATGCAATGAACGCACAGCTAATTCTAAATATTTTTCATCAATTACAACTGAAATTTTAATCTCACTAGTTGAAATCATCTGAATATTAATTCCTTCATTGTGTAATACTTCAAACATCTGTGCAGCAATGCCAGCATGTGAACGCATACCAATACCCACTAATGACACCTTAACAACTTTATTATCACTTTGTACCGATATAGCGCCAAGCTCTCCACATAAATGATCAAGAATCTTACCAGCAGCATTAAAATCATTACGATGTACAGTAAAGGCAAAGTTTGTTAAACCTTCACGCGCTGAAACACTCTGTACAATCATATCAACTTCGATATTAGCAGTACTGATCGGCTTTAAAATTCTATATGCAATTCCAGGCTCGTCTGGAACGCCAATTAAACTTAATTTTGCTTCATCTTTATTATGTGCAATTCCTGATATAACTGCTTGTTCCATAATATTTTCCTCACTAGTAATTAACGTACCTACCGGATTATCAATCATTGATGACAATACTCTTAATGGCACTTTGTATTTTGATGCAAACTCTACTGAACGAATCTGCAAAATTTTAGAGCCAAGCGATGCCATCTCCAGCATCTCTTCATAACTCACTGTATTCATTTTTCTAGCATTTGGCTCAATACGCGGATCGGTTGTATATACACCATCAACATCAGTATAAATCTGACACTCGTCAGCCTTAAGCGCAGCTGCTAAGGCAACAGCAGTAGTATCTGAACCACCACGACCAAGTGTAGTAATATGCCCACCCTCGTCCATACCTTGGAATCCAGCAACAACTACAATTTTTCCAGCATCTAAACTTTCATGAATTCTATGATCGTCAATTGATTTAATACGCGCTTTACCGTGCTCAGAATCAGTAATAATTCTTACCTGTGCACCGGTATATGAAATTGCATCACAGCCTAGTTGCTGCAAAGCCATAGAAAGCAAGGAGATAGTTACTTGCTCACCAGTTGTAAGCAGTACATCCATTTCACGCAAAGATGGCACATCTTGTATCTCTTGAGCAAGTGCAGTCATACGGTTAGTTTCACCGCTCATAGCGGATACACTTACCACTAACTGATCGCCAGCATCAACAAAAGCTTTAATTTTTTTAGCAACAGCCTGAATACGCTCAACCGAGCCTACTGATGTTCCACCATATTTTTGTACAATTAACGCCATTAGCTATAATTCAATAAATAATTGCTAAATTATACTTTAGGGTTAAAGCTTTCAGTAATAAAAAAGGCTTGCAGTAGCAAGCCTTTAATAAGTACTGATTTAACTAATCATTTCTTACCAAATACATATTTTGGTTTGAAGATATAAATCAACAATGGAATGATTGTTAGTGCAATCACCACATCAATAATCAAAGCTTCAGAAATAAAGACACCTAGTGCCCAAGTATTAGCCAACTGAGTCATAAGTAGTGGAATAAAGCTTGCTAATAGCACAATAATTGATGCAAATACCGCAGCACCTGTTGTTTCTAGCGTATTTCTTACTGATTCAACCCAATTACCACCTGTAGCTGTCATTTCTTCTTTAAGGCGTGAGATCATGTAAATACCATAGTCAACACCAAGACCCATAGCGATAGATAACGACACTAATGTTGCAAAGTGCAAATTACCAGACCAATTCTCAACACTTGTATAGTATGCACCTAATCCGTACTGACCAAACAAAGTAACTAACAATGTTGAAGTTAGAATAGCCGCAACCAAAGGCGAACCAAAAATAAGAGCAGAGATAATAAAAATTGCCAATGCTGTTACTAGTGGCGATTTAATGTACTCAACTTCAGCAACATCATGTGTAGCTTCAGTAGCACCCAAGAAGCCACCAACAGCTACTGTATCTGTACCGCTGTCTTCTACTTGTACAACTTTAGCCACCCACTTACCATTTGCAGAGTTACAGTCACCAATATTTAATTCACTCTCAACAGAGCATTCTCCAGCTTCTGGCATAGTAATAATATCACCTGATTTATAACCCCAATTTACCAAGTTAAAGCCTTTTTCATTTTCATGGTCTTTAAAGAACTGCTGAATATCTTTAACAGTTTGGTGAGTTTTAACAGGATCCATAGTATTTACAAAGCCCATAATCACACCTTCATTCCAACCTTTAGCTACAAACGAATCAAGATCTCCTTGGTTAGTATTTGCCTCTAATAATCCATTAAATCCAGTAACAATTTCATTGGCATCTGGAACCCATTCAGGGTCTTCAGGATCACCATATACATCCATATTATTAGAGATAAACTCTTCATTTGGAATATGGAAATACTTAAGGTCTGGCTCCTGCCCTTCAGGCGTCATCATCAGCATATTTACAATTTTCATAAACTGAATGTACGAGCCAGTAAAGCCAATATTTGGATGCGCTCTCATCCAGTCTTCGGTCTTCTCTATCGCAGCCTGAACCTCGGCATTGTTGAATGCACCTTGTGGATCATCTTCATCTTCATCCCAACACTTAGCATCTGGAGCCTGAGAGCCATCATATACACAGGCTGGCAACATTGGAAAATGCTCAACCTTGCCCTTAAGTGGAATATTTACCGAAATAACACCAGGCATTACCTCGCCCAAACGACGCAGATCAATATTGGCATCAGAATCATATTTAAAGGCTGCACGTGAGTAGTTAATACCAACCTCAACCCCAGGCATAGGGCTATTAGCAGTAGGCTCTAAAACTTTAGTTTGTATAGCACTCCATGCAACAAGCGCAATAATCATACCAATTGGAATAATCTTCATCTTGCCAGTGATTACACTTGTTAGTGTATTTGCCATGCCTTTTTCAAAGTTGGACGATTCACACATTGCATCATCTTTAGTAATTTCTTTAGGTGAATACATCGCCATTAAAATTGGCGCAATAGTTGTTGTTGTGATAAGAATTGTCATCATGCCAAACATTCCAAAATAGGCATAAGCTTTGTAGAACGAAATATCTACAAATGACAAAGTAAAAAATCCAACCATATCTGTCACAATCGCAAGCGTTGCTGGCACAATTGTATGTGCAATGGCAGATTCTGCCGCCTGCATTGGTTGTACACACGTGTCACCCTCGCCGTGTAATTCATTTTGATATCGCCTAACTACTTGTACGGCGTGTCCAGTACCAATAGCAAGCAACAACATCGGCGTAAGCACCATCATCGTGGTTAGTTTGTAAGCGGTAAAACCCATCAAACCCAAGGTGATAATAATGGTTGAAACTACACCAATTAGTGGAAATACTGAGCCTCTCCAGCCTTTATTCAAGTACCAAAGCATAGCAACAACAATTAAGAATGAAATTGCAAATAACCACCACTTCTGCACAAGATCATAAAGCATAAATGCCAAGAAGTACGGCTCACCTGCAATACGCACCTCTACTCTATCTCCATGAGTAGCTTTAATATCATTAACTAAATCAATAGTAGAAGACACCCATGGTAAATAATCTGTTTTAACCGTATCTGCATAGTCACCAACAATAAAGAAACCTTTAGCTGAACACACATCATCATCGTACCAACCATCTTGGGCAAACTCACAACGAGTACCATCTTTGGCTTGCTTAAGCATCAGCATAGGCGCTAATACTGGGTTGGTCTCAATGCCCTTTTTAAGATGCGCAAGCTGCTTGTCAGCCACTTGCTTGTCAGTTGTGTTAATGCCGGAAACAGGAATTAATCTTTCAAACTTCAGACCGCCATCTTCAGAAGTACCCATATACTTAATCTTCTGCGCAGCAATATCCATAAAGTTATTAGCACGAGCATGATCAAGGCTAACCATATCGTTATGTGCCTTTTGCACCATATTAACAAACCACGGCTGATAAATATCATCACTGGTTTCCCAAGAACCGCCTGCATTTTCACAAATAGCTTGTGTCATTTTCGCAGGAGCAGATTCATTGATTCTTAAACCCGTTTTAGGGTCAAAGTTAATTATTTCATCTGCATCACCGTATGGATTATCGCCACCTACGCAGTCTTTTAAAACAAAGCCAACCACCATAATATTACCAAAACCAAACTTCTGCTCACCGTAAGCATTGGTAGCTACGTAGCGATTTACTTCTGGTAGTAATGTATCGGGGTCGTTACGAATATCAAGGTCCTTAATAAAGAAAGC
>PNQY01000161.1 GCA_002909145.1 Candidatus Thioglobus perditus | reverse complement strand
GATTGTTCATGAAAGTGCTAAATTTACCACATCTGGCACAACTATTGGTGCAGCGTCATCGCATGGAAAAGATGTGATGAAAACAGAAACATCAGCACGTATCTATATTGATGGTGATGCTGAAGAATTACAAGAGGGTGCTACGTACCACGTTGAGCTAAATCTTATGCGTGATTCTAAAGGTGTTGGTAAACATGATGGTAATGAATCATACACACAGCGCGATGCACTTCGTGAAGCGTATGTTGATGCAACGGTTGATGATTGGTCAGTACGTGCTGGTAAACAGCAAGTTGTTTGGGGTACAGCTGATGGCATGAAGTTGTTAGACATGATTAATCCATCTGACTACTCTGAGATGGCACAAAATCAAATGGAAGATTCACGTATTCCAGTTTGGATGATTAACGCTGAAACAACTAACGAAGACAGTTCAGAATTTCAAGTTGTGATTTCTCAACCTAAAGAAAATGTATTTGCAGGATTAAATAGAAATATTAGCACTTCAGAAAGAACAAATAATGCTGTTACATCACTAACAGCTAGTCCAGATATAGCTGCCATTGGTACTGACCAAGGTCAAGCTTTTGTTATGAAGGGTGTTGACAGTATTACGGGTAGGAGTAACGGTTTCTTGAATATTGTTCCAGACTTGGGTAGTGTAGCAACAATGTTTGGTATGGCATTCGGCTCAACTGGAGCAGCAACAGGTTTAAATCCAACAAATCATGGTGCCATGAATTATTTCACAGTTGGTTCATTTAATAGTAGTGCTGCAACATTACAGGCTTTTGATAGTCAGTATGCTGGCATGGTTGAGAGCGAAGGTTCGGCAACCGCACTCGCCCTTGGAGGGATATCAGGCACAGCCAATAGTTTTGAAGATTTGATATTTGGAACTACAGCATTTTGGACTACTGATTCTAATGGTAATACAGTTGCGGCTTCAGATGCTGATGCTGGTACAGGGTATACAGGACAACAATCACTAGGCGGATTTGCAGCGTTATTGCCAGTATCTAACTTATTAAATACAGATTCATCAACAAATTCAGTATTTGAATACATGGATAGAACCCCATTCTCTACTTTTGATGCTTTTGTAGGTGCTACATCCAAATACAAGTACAATATGCCTGGCGATTCAGATGCTGATATTGCTTTAAGATACAAAAATAGCACTAAAGATGGAGTAAATTATTCACTGAATTATTCTAATTCTTATGATAAAAATCCCATTATTAATATAAATTGGGCTGATTCTTCAGACAACAAATTACATGTATGTAGGAATTATGATGCTGGAAGTACAAATACATATTTAACATTGAAAACTGCTGCAAGTTGTGGTGGTTCGGTTGCTACTAATAGTTCTAACGGTACAAATGCTACATTGATTTTTGAACAAGAAGTTAAACGTGTAAATAACTTGGGCGGATCATTTGATATGGCAATTGAGAACGAAGAGTTAGGTCCTGTGGTTATTCGTGGTGAGGCTCTATATCAAAAAGGTGTTTATCAGCCAGTATTAGACAAAGGGGCGCTATCAATTGGTGATCTTCCAGCTGCGCTAACAATGCGCAAGGGTGATCGTTTTAAATATGTTTTAGGTGCCGACATTACTGCGCTTACTAATATGATGATATCAGCTCAGTTTATTCAAGATAGAAACTTGGATTATATTGATAGTAATGTTGATTTTGATGGGTCTACTGCTTGTGCAGTAGATAATTGTGGTGTTTATACAACGGATTATGCAACTATGCATATGAGTAATGGCTTTAATAAAGCAGAAAAAGATAAGAACTTCTATTCTTTATTCTTCTCTAAGCCATTCGGTGCTTCAGGCGAACATAGATGGAACAACATCACTATGTATGAAGAGAATGGTGGTAAGTGGAACCGTTTAGATGCTGAATTCTCAATTAATGATGATACTCAAGCGACTGTTGAGTACAACAAATACTGGGGTAATGCAAATACTCAGTTTGGTCAATTAGAAAAATCATCTAATATCCAAGTGGGTGTTAAGTACTCTTTCTAAGAGCATTTAAAACCTAAAAAAAGCCTGCTTTATGCGGGCTTTTTTATCCATAGATTATGAACATAGTTCAGATTTATAGATAAAAAAGCTTCATAACAACATAACAACATAACAATAAAAAAACAATCATTCGTGACTCTGGGAGAGAATAAATATGAATAATTTTGCATCCAAATATGCCGCATTCGTTATACGCAACAGGAATGTATTATTGGCATTTATGGGAGTGTTTACTTTAATATCAGCTTTCTTTATTAAGGACCTTGATATTCGTAACGACCCCGATACATTACTACCAGAAGTAAATCGCTACGTAGCTACCAATGCTTACGGTGAGCAGAAGTTTGGTTTTGGTAATATTATGGTGGTTG
>PNQY01000160.1 GCA_002909145.1 Candidatus Thioglobus perditus | reverse complement strand
GTTAAGCCAATGAGGGCTTAAATAAAAAAACCAAAGAGGGAAAAATGAAAAAACAAAACTTAATATTATCAGCTGCATTAGCAGCGGTATTCTCAAGCTCGGTAGTATTTGCTGAAGCTGAGGTAACGGGTAAGATTGTGCATGAATCTGCCAAGTTTACAACAACAGGCACAACTATTGGTGCAGCGTCATCGCATGGAAAAGATGTGATGAAAACAGAAACATCAGCACGTATCTATATTGATGGTGATGCTGAAGAATTACAAGAGGGTGCTACGTACCACGTAGAATTAAACTTAATGCGTGATTCTAAAGGTGTTGGTAAATATGATGGCAATGAATCATACACACAGCGTGATGCACTTCGTGAAGCGTATGTAGATACAGAAATGAACGACTGGTCTATCCGTGCGGGTAAGCAGCAAGTGGTTTGGGGTACAGCTGACGGCATGAAGTTATTAGATGCAATTAACCCAACAGATTTTTCAGAAATGGCTCAAAATCAAATGGAAGATTCACGTATTCCTGTGTGGATGATTAATGCTGAAACTACTAATGAAGATGGTTCAGAATTCCAAGTAGTTGTGTCACAACCTAAGAGTAATTTTATTGCTGGCTTATCAACTATTGAGAATAATTCAGAAAGATCAACTACAGCAACAAGGAGTGCACAAACAGGAATGGCTACTGCCATGGTGCACAATACCTCAGCTACAGACCAAGGTCAAGCGTTCATCATGAAGGGTGTTGACTCTATATCTGGAAAATCAAACGGTATTTTAAATATTGTGCCTGAGTTGGCAGAAGTTGCCGCTACATTTGGACGACTGTCTGCGGGATTTGCTTACAATGGTGGTGGTGATGCTGCTCCATCGTACCATTTAAATAATTGGGTGCACGCCAATGTAAATGATTTTGTTACAAACTCAGGAAATGGTGCTGCCTTTGGTGGTGCATGTCCTAATATCGGCGTTGGTGCAGCTGCAACAACACCATCTTCTGCGTATTGTTTACAGCAAATTGCGGCTAATACTAATGAAGGTCAGACAAACTTGTTGACTGGCATGGATAGTACAGCGGTAGGTTTTACAGGTTCTTATTCGGCAGGTGAATCAATTGTTAATGCGCAAGGTACTGGTGGTGGCTCAAACGTTACAGGTACATGGGATGCTACAACTCCCGATAGTACTTTTGAGTATATGCCAGATGCAACATTTAAAACTTTTGCAACATTTAATTTAGCCAAAACAAAGTATGTTCGTGAAGATAATGATAGCGATCAAAATGTTTCGTTAAGATATAAAAATGCCACTAAAAACGGTGTTAACTATTCGCTTAATTACATGAATACATTTGACGCAAATCCACATATTGAGCTTGAGTGGCAAAATGCAGCTGGTACAGTCTTAACGCCAGAGCTTACTAAAAATGCTGCAACCGGATATGTGTCTGTTGGTTTAACAGATACTGGAACTACAGAGGCAGAGTCTACACTTGCTTATGGATATGTTGGTTCAGCAAGCGATCATAGCTTTACAATTACAAACCCGGTTACTCTTGTTTTAAAAGAGAAGCATGCCGAAGTTCAGAATATTGGCGGATCATTTGATACTGCAATTGAAACATCTGAGTTTGGTCCTGTGGTATTACGTGGTGAGGCTTTGTATCAAAAAGATGTAATGACTCCAGTTGTTGACAAAGCTCATATGTCTATTGGTAATATCACTAAAGCATTTTTGGCTCATAAAGGTGATAAGTTTAAGTATGTTTTAGGCGCTGACATAACAGCCATGACAAATATGATGGTTTCATTTCAATTTATTCAAGAGCGTAACCTTGACTTTGTTGATACAACATCAACTGTTGTAGCAACTGATGGAAGTGTGAGTACTGTTACTGGTGCTAAGTATACTGCCGATATGCCGACAATGGCAATGGATAACCAATATCAGAAGGCTGAAGAAAACAAAGAATTCTACTCTTTATTCTTCTCTAAGCCGTTTGGTGCTTCAGGCGAACATAGATGGAACAACATCTTTATGTTTGAAGAAAATGGTGGTAAGTGGAACCGTTTAGATGCTGAATTCTCAATTGATGATGATACTCAAGCAACTGTTGAGTACAACAAATACTGGGGTGATGCAAATACTCAGTTTGGTCAGTTAGAAAAATCATCTAATATCCAAGTTGGTGTTAAGTACTCTTTCTAAGCGTATTTAAAACCTAAAAAAAGCCTGCTTTATGCGGGCTTTTTTATCCATAAATTATGAGCATAGTTCAGATTTATAGATAAAAAAGCTTCATAACAACATAACAATAAAAAAACAATCATTCGTGACTCTGGGAGAGAATAAATATGAATAATTTTGCATCTAAATATGCCGCATTCGTTATACGCAACAGGAATGTATTGTTGGCATTTATGGGAGTGTTTACTTTAATATCGGCTTTCTTTATTAAGGACCTTGATATTCGTAACGACCCCGATACATTACTACCAGAAGTAAATCGCTACGTAGCTACCAATGCTTACGGTGAGCAGAAGTTTGGTTTTGGTAATATTATGGTGGTTG
>PNQY01000159.1 GCA_002909145.1 Candidatus Thioglobus perditus | reverse complement strand
AGGGCTTAAATAAAAAAACCAAAGAGGGAAAAATGAAAAAACAAAACTTAATATTATCAGCTGCATTAGCAGCGGTATTCTCAAGCTCGGTAGTATTTGCTGAAGCTGAGGTAACAGGTAAGATTGTTCATGAAAGTGCTAAATTTACCACATCTGGCACAACTATTGGTGCAGCGTCATCGCATGGAAAAGATGTGATGAAAACAGAAACATCAGCACGTATCTATATTGATGGTGATGCTGAAGAA
>PNQY01000158.1 GCA_002909145.1 Candidatus Thioglobus perditus | reverse complement strand
ACCTGGGCTCTATGATTGCAACCAGGTTATTGATTAGGTCAGGGTTTAATCAACAACAGTATAAAAACACCAAAAAATTAAATCAGGAGAAAAAACAAATGTTAAGAAAAAACAAACTATTAAAAACAGTTAAAACTTATTCACTAACAGCAGCTATAACTTTATCAGTTGGCGGGCTAACAACAACCAGTGTAGCTAATGCAGACTCTAGTATGAGTGAGTTAAAGAAGGTCTTGAAATCTCAAATTGCCATGATGAAGCCAGAGCTTCAGTCAAAAGTAGCGGGCTTATCAGCCGACACTAAAAAGTCTATTATGGCAATTCTTGCTATGCATAACCGTACAAGTGACAAAGCAACATTACGCCAGGTTATGTTGGAGGTTTTGTCAGACTATCAGACTATGACTATGGGCATTATGACAGACTCTGCCGAAATGACAGCAGATGCTGCAAGACGTCTTGCCAATCATCGTATTCCTGTGGGTGGCCTGCTGCCTTACTTGGGTCTTGAAAATATCAATGACAACAAGTTAGCAGTGCTTGAATCATTTAATGACTCTGTAGAGGGCAATGCTATCAAATTAGCTGAAGCAGCAGAAAAGGGCAATATGGGTGAGGCTGCTGGGCTAGTAGGCCCAATTAGTACGGGTTGTGTGGGTTGTCATGCGGTATTTCGCGAATACCCAGGCACATCAGACCTGATGAAATAAATTTAAAAATTAAAAAAAGGAGATGAAATGACAGTAGATAGAGTGGTCAGATTAATGGCTGGAATGATGGTGCTGGTAAGTATTGCATTAACGAACTATGTAGATCCAAATTGGATGTGGCTAACAGTGTTTGTTGGGTTTAATCTTATGCAGAGTGGATTAACCAACATTTGTCCATTGGCAAAAATCCTGAAAAAAATAGGATTATCAGAAG
>PNQY01000157.1 GCA_002909145.1 Candidatus Thioglobus perditus | reverse complement strand
ACCTGGGCTCTATGATTGCAACCAGGTTATTGATTAGGTCAGGGTTTAATCAACAACAGTATAAAAACACCAAAAAATTAAATCAGGAGAAAAAACAAATGTTAAGAAAAAACAAACTATTAAAAACCGTTAAGACTTATTCACTAACAGCAGCAATCGCGCTATCTGTTGGCGGAGCAATGTTACCAAATGCAGTAAGCGCTGATTCAGGTATGGATGACTTAAAGAAAGTATTACAAAGTCAAATCGCAATGATGAGGCCAGAGCTTCAGTCAAAAGTAAAGGATTTATCAACAGATACCAAAATGGCAGTGATGGCTATTTTAGCTATGCACAGTCGCTTGAGCGACGAAGCAACCTTACGTCAAGTAATGTTAGAAGTATTAGCTGACTACCAAACTATGTCAATGGGCATTATGACTGACTCAGCAGAAATGACAGCAGACGCTGCAAGACGCCTAGCTAATCACCGTATTCCTGTAGGTGGCTTACTGCCTTACTTAGGTCTTGAAAATATCAATGATGGAAAATTAGCAGTGCTTGGATCATTTAATGACTCTGTTGAGGGTAATGCATTGAAGTTAGCTGAAGCAGCTGAAAAAGGCAACATGAGTGAAGCAGCAGGCCTATTAGGTCAAATCAGTTCTGGTTGTGTGGGTTGTCATGCGGTATTTCGTGAATACCCAGGCACATCTGACTTGATGAAATAATTAAAAAAATAAAGAGGGGAAAATATGAAAACTAAGAATTTATTAATTGCAGTAGCGGTAGCTTTATCGTTTGTTGCACCAACACAGTCTTTTGCAGAGTATGGCGATGATGCGTATAAAAAGCGCGTGGCTTTATCTAAGCAAATCAAAAAAATGAAGAACATGCGTAAGCAACTGCCTTCACCACCACCATCGGGTTTGTTTGGTGTGTATGCTTTTCCTGAGAAGGGTCAGTATGTGACGGGTGTAAATTTTCAACAGCATAAGTTTAGTGGCTTGTTAAACGGCAGTACATCGGTTTCTGCAGTCGAGGCCACCCATGTGACAACTGGTGCGCCAAACCAATTTGGAGTGCCGGCTACTTTAAGGGTTGTTCCAAATAGCGCCAAGGCAAACATAGTTATGCCATTTATTAACTACACATTGAACGATAAAATTGCATTAGTTGCACTTGCTCCACTTATTGAAAAAGAAAGTAACATGCAAACATTTACAGGCACAAGTCCAAAATTTACAATCAAATCCAAGGGGTTAGGTGATGTCAAATTTGGCGCCTTATACAAGGCTTACAATAGTGAAGATAATAAGCATAATGTGATTATTGATGCCGTACTAAGTGCACCAACAGGGAGTATTGAAGAAGAGGATATTCAGCTTGCGCCAAATGGTGCCAATACGCCAACATTGGCGCGTATGGGTTACGGTATGCAGCTCGGTGGCGGCACCTGGGATGCAATGGTGGGTGCAGCCTATTGGGGCAAGGAAGACAAGTGGGGTTATGGTGCACAGTACTTGGCCACCATTCCATTAGAAGATGAAAATAAAAATGGCTGGCGTTTTGGCGATAAGCATGAGCTAACGGCTTGGTCTAGTTACTCTTGGGAGCCGACTCTAGTTTCTTCATTCCGATTACGTGCTGAGCACCAGGATGAAATCTCAGGCAGCGACGCTGGAATAGTAGGTCCAGGTTTAGGTGCGCAAACTGGCAACTATGGCGGCAAGATACTTGAAGCCAGTGTGGGTGTGAATTACATGTACGCACCCGCTAAGAATATTAGCATTGAGTACATCACCCCACTTTCTCAAGATAGAAATGGTTATCAAGCGGACAAGGAAAGTGCGATTGCTATTAGCTGGAGAAATGCATTTTTCTAGAGGATAGACAAGCATAATTTTAAAGGCCTTGGTGATCAAGGTCTTTTCGTAATTAAAAAAAGGAGTAAGAAATGACAGTAGATAGAATGGTCAGATTAATGGCTGGAATGATGGTATTAATCAGCCTTGCGTTAACGAACTATGTAGATCCAAATTGGATGTGGCTAACAGTGTTTGTTGGGTTTAATCTTATGCAGAGTGGATTAACCAACATTTGTCCATTGGCAAAAATCCTGAAAAAAATAGGATTATCAGAAG
>PNQY01000156.1 GCA_002909145.1 Candidatus Thioglobus perditus | reverse complement strand
AGGGCTTAAATAAAAAAACCAAAGAGGGAAAAATGAAAAAACAAAACTTAATATTATCAGCTGCATTAGCAGCGGTATTCTCAAGCTCGGTAGTATTTGCTGAAGCTGAGGTAACAGGTAAGATTGTGCATGAAAGTGCTAAATTTACTACATCTGGTATCGGCATTGGTGCGGCAACGACATCAACTCAAACTGCCAATTCGCACGGCAAAGACGTATTTAAAACTGAAACATCAGCGCGAATTTATATTGATGGCGATGCTGAAGAATTGCAAGAAGGTGCAACTTATCACGTAGAGCTAAACTTGATGCGTGATTCTAAAGGCGTTGGCGATTATGACTCTAATGAGTCATACACTCAGCGTGATGCGTTGCGTGAGGCATACGTTGATGCTGAAACTAATGGATACTCAATCCGTGCTGGTAAGCAGCAAGTGGTATGGGGTACAGCGGATGGTATGAAATTACTAGACGCTATTAACCCAACTGATTATTCTGAGATGGCGCAAAATCAGATGGAGGATTCACGTATTCCAGTATGGATGGTCAACGCAGAAAAAGATGTTGCTGATGGTGGAAACTGGCAGTTTATTGTTTCAGAAAGTAAATCAAGTCATTTTGCTGGCATGGGTGATTCATCGTCAACTGCTGCAAGTACGCATTATTCGATTAGTGATAGCGGCAATGCTTTCATTATGAAGGGTGCTGATACAATTTCAGGAAAAGTAAATGGAATGATTAATGTTGTTCCTGCTATGGGAGCTGTTGCAACAGCGTTTTACGCAAATGGCAATACAAGTGGAATGACAATGGCACATGTTAATGACTTTGCCACCGCTTCGAATGCTGGTGAGACTAATCAAGCCGCTGGTTTTGGTGTAATTTGTACAGGCGGTGCCACAGATGTTGACTGTCTTGAGGCAATGGTAAATGATGCAACTAATCAGGTAGGCGGATCTGCCGCAGGTAATGCAGATGCACAGAATCTTTTCTCAGATACAACAACTGCTCAGTGGACAGCGGGCAAAGCAAACCCAACACAAGTTTTTCATTATATGCCGGAAGCAACTTTTGCAACTTTTGATCAATTTGTAGGTCTTACATCAAAATACACTGTTGATCATGACAACACACCAACTCTTTCTGCAAGGTATAAAAACTCTACAGCAGATGGTATGAATTACTCTATGAACGTAATTCATGGAAATGATTCAAATCGATACGTTGATACTTATTGGACAAGTAGTGCTGATGGAGCTATTTTGACAGAAACAGCTTCTGCTTCTGCAGACGGTGTTTACACAACCAATAACCTTGGCAATGGTACCACAGTGGGTGGCTCTGCATCAGGATCAACACATGCAGTTTATAACATGGTTGAAAAATTGAATAAAATCACTCAGTTGGGTGGTTCGTTCGATACAGCAATTGAAACCACATCATTAGGCCCTGTTGTACTGCGTGGTGAAGCTTTATATCAAAAAGATGTAATGTCTCCAGTGGTTACTCGTAAAGATTCGACGGGTGTTGATTTAAATCATGGATTCTTGGTCAATGCTTTGAAAATGCAAAAAGGTGATCGCTTTAAGTATGTATTAGGTGCAGATATTACAGCAATGACTAATATGATGGTATCAGTTCAATTTATTCAAGATATGAATCTTGATTATGTTGATGTTGGTAACAAAGATGCGACGAATTGGAAGTACACAGCGGATATGGCAACTATGCACTTAACTAACAATTTGAATCAAGCTGAAGAAAATAAGGAATTCTATTCTTTATTCTTCTCTAAGCCGTTTGGTGCTTCAGGCGAACATAGATGGAACAACATCACTATGTATGAAGAGAATGGTGGTAAGTGGAATCGCCTAGATGCTGAATTCTCAATTGATGATGATACTCAAGCAACTGTTGAGTACAACAAATACTGGGGTGATGCAAATACTCAGTTTGGTCAATTAGAAAAATCTTCTAATATCCAAGTAGGTGTTAAGTACTCTTTTTAAGAGAATTTAAAACCTAAAAAAAGCCTGCTTTATGCGGGCTTTTTTATCCATAAATTATGAGCATAGTTCAGATTTATAGATAAAAAAGCTTCATAAGAAAAAATAAATAGTTCGATACACACTCTAGGAGAGATAAATGAATAATTTTGCATCCAAATATGCCGCATTCGTTATACGC
>PNQY01000155.1 GCA_002909145.1 Candidatus Thioglobus perditus | reverse complement strand
AGAGTTGCTCGATAATGAGGAACTAAGGCACCAGTACTTGGCGATCTGATTACTACCAAGTGGTTTTGTAAATTATTAAGACCAGTTTTTACTGGGTTTTTTACAAATAGTGGGGCGAGAAACGGGGTTCGAAGTATATTAAGTGTCAAAATAACCTTTAATAATAACCTATTTTATGACTTGCCTTTTTGAGATTTGTGTTGTTGCTGTACAGGTGCTAGGTGGAGGAACATATATGGAGAAAACTCCAACAATATCAGTTGATACGGCTAATGTAAAACACAACATCTCTCATTTTTATGAAGCAGATAACCATCAATTCAACATGAATGGCTACTTAATTCTAGATACAGATACTCGTATTGACCTTGGGTATGACAATGGCTTAAAGTCTCAAAAACGCAACAGGTCTAAAGCATTAACAATAGGATTAACTCAGCTGGCCTTTATTGATAATGATAGTCATATTACCTTTGGGTTGTCTACTAAGCTTGGTGGAAAAATAACTGAGACCTCTTGTACTGACGATAGTGGAATGAACAAGCAATTCTTCTGTGACAATCTAGCGACATTGCAACCATTTACACAGCCTGAATACAGTAGAAATACAAAGGTATCTATTAATTACGAACATAAGTTTAACTGGCCATTTGGAATCAAAATATGAGAAAAGTATGAATATTAAAACAATAGCACTAACAGGATTAGTAGGGTCCACATTACTGTTAACAGGTTGTGGTGGCGGGGGTGGCGGATCTAATGTCCAGCCAACTGCTATTGATGGGTTTAACATGACAGAAGGTACGGCTGATACAAAATTAGGCGCAACTTACATTTCAGATGCGGTTACTATAGTTCAGAGTAGTATTAACACAGCCATTGATAATGCGACCGACAGTGCTGCCGATGCAACAGCAGTTAGAAACCTTCTAAATGATGAGGATGCATACCTTAATCTGTTAGGTTCCGTTAGTCTTACAACTGATGAGCGAAATGATCTTTTGGTGCTTGGGCGTTTATACAGAAATATAGAAACCTCGTCAGATCTTTATAGTCATTTAAATGTTACTGGCGTCCAGCAGGCGCATGTAGATGGATGGACAGGAAAAGGCACCACTATTGCTGTGTACGACGTTGAGTTTGATAACCTTTCTGGTCATGGATTTAACGTTAGTCTTCTAGCGTCGTCAGTAGCCCCAGGAGCTACTATTAATGAATACACTGGTCTCGATGTTCCCATTGAGATTTTAAACAGTGACGTTATAACAACTTCTATTGATGGGTCTACAGCCTCAAGAGTAACTTATGTAGAAGGTTCTAACGCATTAGTGACGGTTGCCGCTCAACACACCAACGGCCCTTTGGAAGACATGGCAGGGATGAGTTCATGTGATGTTAACAATAGGACTGTTGCAAATTGTAATACATGGGCTGAAGATGGATTAAACGGAGATAATGTTATCTATGTAGGTGAAGTTGATAGTAATAATACCATCCCAGCTTGGTCAAATAAAGCTGGTGACACTCATAAGAATCAGTTTTTAGTTACAGCATCTAATGCATTGTACAACCCAGTAGGTGACACTAATGGTAACTCCTTTGCAGCACCTAGAGTTGCTGGGGCAGGCGCGTTAGTTCGTCATAAGTTTCCTAATCTAAGTGGCTCACAAACAGCTACTACAATTTTGCATACAGCAGACGATTTAGGTGCTGTTGGTGTAGATGCTGTATATGGACATGGAAAGTTAAATGTGGGTAAGGCACTCGCTCCGGTGGGAAATTTGCATTAGATGAACAAAGTAACTATAAATACTATATACAAAAATTTAGCTCAAGTAGCTATAGGGCTTACGAAATTCCAAAAGATAAAAGCTCTGGACTTAATAAAATTTGCATAGATCATAATGATGAGTTTAGCTTTGGCAGTAGTATCTCTTGGGATATGGCATCATACAAGCCAGGTTCGAACCCCGTTTCTCGCCCCACTATTTGTAAAAAACCCAGTAAAAACTGGTCTTAATAATTTACAAAACCACTTGGTAGTAATCAGATCGCCAAGTACTGGTGCCTTAGTTCCTCATTATCGAGC
>PNQY01000154.1 GCA_002909145.1 Candidatus Thioglobus perditus | reverse complement strand
GTTACCTCAGCTTCAGCAAATACTACCGAGCTTGAGAATACCGCTGCTAATGCAGCTGATAATATTAAGTTTTGTTTTTTCATTTTTCCCTCTTTGGTTTTTTTATTTAAGCCCTCATTGGCTTAACTTTTTTTTGTAAAAATTTCTAGTTTTAATAAGCTAGAAATTTTTACAAAAAAAAGTTAAGCCAATGAGGGCTTAAATAAAAAAACCAAAGAGGGAAAAATGAAAAAACAAAACTTAATATTATCAGCTGCATTAGCAGCGGTATTCTCAAGCTCGGTAGTACCTGCATAACCCAGATACAATGCTTGTCCATTTTTATGTAATTTTGCAGTTTTTAATAGCAAAGAGCCATCAGGGTTAACAATAGAAATCTCTTCTATATCGCCTTTTTTAATACCGGCAATCTCCACCCAAAATACAAATGCTGACAAATTAGTGGTTATTTTTTCTTGATCAAGCAGTCCTAGCACCACTGCCGGCAAAGTTGGTATTTTACTAGAAAATCCAGCACTCACTAAATGTGTCGTTGCTAGGTCAATATTCTTTAAAGCATCACTCTTCCAAAGAGAACTATCCTTACCAATACTACAGCCTGTTTCAACAACTTTTCCATTAAACGGGTCAATTGCTTTATTATTTTTAATTATCCTAAACTCTAAATGTGGGAAGTTAGTTCGTCCAGATAAACCCACCTCTGCTAATTTCTGACCTGCCTTTATTTGATCACCCTTTTTAACTTTAACACTGCCCTTGCGCAGATGACAATACTGGGTTTCAACACCATTATCATGACTAAGGTAAACCCCATTGCCACACTCTTTGCCTTTTATAAAGGCCGCTTTATCTCCAGTAAATATTCCATCTGGCATGCCATCACGCACAGCATCTACCACACCATCTAATGACGCCATAACTGGGATTTTTTTTACCAATTCAGTAGCACGTTTAACTCTAATATCAGTACTTTTATACCCATTACTAGAAAAAGAACTGCATTGATAATCTTGATACTCAGATCCAGACAACTGATCTGGCATACGCTGAATAAAGCATTGAGCATCAGCACAATTAACTGGGCTACTTAATGCTATCTCTTCAGCATGTAAAGATACAGCACTAAATAAAGCGACAACAAAAGTGAAGGCTGAAATAAAAAAACGCCTTTCGCAAACAATACGAAAAGCGCACATTAACTGATTCATTGTATTTTTTTAACTTAGCATTTATGCAATCATTACAATATCATTCTGATCAATAGTAACATTAGTACCGAGATCTGCTACTTGTATCGCACCGCCTGAAACACCATCAGCATCATAATAAAGTATTGCACTATCCGTATCAAACAAGAATGTTTGTCCACCAGTACTACTATCAATAGTAATGTTGGAGCCTGATATAAAATCAGCCGCTTCAATTGCACTTCCTGCAACAATATTATTTACACCACTCGCACTAAACGTTGCAGCTGAAAACTGCAAAGTGTCATTGGCTGTATTCCAATCAGTAACTGTATCAGAGCCACTAAGACTGTTAAATACAAACACATCATTACCAGCACCACCAGTCAGGGTGTCGCTACCAGCGCCACCTGTCAACTCATTCGCCACTGTATTACCAATCAATAAGTCATCGCCACTACCAGCAATTGCATTCTCAATAGTAACCGCCTGGAAAGTTTCAGGGTCATTTGCAGTCAAATAAGCGCCACCGATTAAAGTGTTGGATGTCGCACTAATGTTAGCACCATTGAACCATGCACCTGTATTTCCTACACTCATTGGTGTAAGATCAAGAATAATATTTTCACCATTAATCCCGGACCCGTCTAATGTATCAGTACCTCCAGCATCCCAAATTGTATCAAGAACAGTAGACGTGCTAAGGATGTACGTTGTATTTCCAGCATTGTACGAAGTATTTGCACCGTAGAAATAAGATCCAGATATCATATCATAAGCTGAAAGCCCTTGTGGTGCACCACCAGACAAGATATCCTGTACGCCACTAACAGCATAATCTGGAGCATCCCAAATTACTCCATATGAGTTTGGTATTGTAGCACCAGGTGCGGCACTCCCTTGACTACCTCCAACTGTCCATAGCCCTGCATTGTAACTCATATTGGTATATAACCATGAGTTTGAGTTGTCAATATCCATTGCTCCTGTTAGATATTGAGCCACCGACTGATAGGGAGATTCATAGTACAAAGTAGTTGAGTTGGCTCCATACCAAGAGTGATTAAAACCAAGCGCATGTCCTATTTCATGCACCAATGTATTCCAACCATTGCCGCCTTGTTCAATATCAGCACCAGAAAAATCGAAACCATTATTAAAAAAGATATCACCTTGACCTGTTGTAAAAGTATCTGCATATAAATTTTGCAATTGTGCCGAAAGAGCTCCAGATGCACCTGTAGAAGTTACTCCATAAGTAGCAGAGCCAAAATCATCACCTAAGACAAAAAGAGCAATATGCGCATTGGAACTATTGTAATCACCAGAATTAACTGTAGGAAGATATTGAATATTCACCCCTAATACGTCTGACCAAGACTGGAATGCATCATGTGCTGCCTCTTGTTGATCTAAAGTCCACGCATAACTTGCATTATCATTCGTTGTTGTAGGTTGGTCATAAAATGAGTAAGTTAGTGTACTATTTCCATCGACTGTCCATTTACTACCTTTAAGACCGTCTACCTCTCTAATTCCGGACCAGTCTGGAATTAGAGAGAAGGTATGGTTTATATCATCCGCTACTGTATTGGCTATCTCATTATCTGTAATTGTTAATGTTGCTGTTGCATCAGAGATAGTTGCACTATCGCCACTCGCATTACTCAGAGTAACTGTTACAGTTTCATTACCTTCATACAACGAATCGTTATAAATTGGCACTGTAATCGTTGCTGTAGTCTGCCCTGCAAGAATCGTAGCTGTACCACTAGTCGCTGTGTAATCATTATTTGTTGCTGCTGCCAGTGAGAAATTTCCACTATTTGTAGTGGCAGTAGCATTTGAAGTTGCATAATTAACTGTGACCGTTTCTGATGCAGCAGAACTTAATGTTATGGTCAGTATAGCGCTTTCTCCACTTACTTCTGTA
>PNQY01000153.1 GCA_002909145.1 Candidatus Thioglobus perditus | reverse complement strand
TAAGACTGTTAAATACAAACACATCATTACCAGATCCACCCGTTAAAGTATCACTACCCGCGCCACCAGTTAGTTCGTTAGCCACTGCATTACCTATTAATATATCATCGCCACTGCCAGCAATTGCATTCTCTATAGTAACCGCTTGGAATGACGTAACATCATTTGCTGTTAGAAATGCACCGCCAATCAATGTATTAGATGTTGAGCTGATATTTGCACCATTAAACCAGGCACTACTTGGATTTTCTGCCATAGGCGTTAAATCAAGAATAATATCTTCACCACTAATACCAGACCCATCCAGTGTGTCAGTACCTCCACCATCCCATATAGTCTCCAGAACCGTTGATGTAGATAGGGTATAGGTTGTATTACCAGCATTGTATGAAGTATTAGCGCCATACACATAACTTGAAGCCATCATATCAAATGCCATAGGTCCGGATGCTTGTCCGTCAGTAATTGGATATTGTTGAGTACTTGCATAATCAGGCGCATCCCAAGTTGCCCCGTATGAATTTGGAATAGTATCACCAGCAGATGAGCTGTTTGCTTGAGTGCCTGCCGTCCATAATCCAGCATTATAAGACATGTTAGTATACAGCATAGAGTTAGCATCTGAAATCGTGCCAGACCCACCATTTGTCCAACCATAGGTTGTAGTAGTACTATTGTTCGGGATTTGTGTTTGTGGATTCCAAGAATGATAAAAACCAAGCGCATGTCCTAATTCATGTACTAACGTATTCCAACCATTGCCTCCAACTTCAATATCACTATCTGTAAAGTCAAGTGTCTGATTAATAAATACATCGCCATTTCCTGTAGTAAATGTATTTGCATATAATCCTTGAACAGTTGAAGAAAAACTTGAGCCTGAATTTGAAGTAGGGAACTCACCTACAAGACCATAAGTATTCTCACCAAATCCATCACCAATCAAAAACATACCAATATCTGCACCCGAAGTATAATAATTCCCCGCATCCGCTGGTGTAACATACTGGAAATCTACATTTGAAACATTTGCCCAACTTTGCAACGCTTCTGTAGCTGCCTCCTGTTGAGAGATTGTCCATTCGTAGATAGGATTTCCCCCATCCAAAGCGTCAGCGCCAGAGCCATCCAATTGTTGATTATAGAATGTATAAGTCAGTGTATTATTAACTCCTAAATCCCATCCAGAATAAAGAATACCATCTAATGGTTTATTATTACCACCACCGGCAGATATGAAATTATAAACTCCATTTGTAATTCCAGCTCCACTAACAAAACTATTAGCACCCACTTCTGATATAGCTGTTGAGTTAATAATCTCATTGTCTGTAATTGTTAATGTTGCTGTTGCATCAGAGATAGTTGCACTATCGCCATTTGCACTACTCAATGTAACTGTTACAGTTTCATTACCTTCATACAACGAATCGTTATAAATTGGCACTGTAATCGTTGTTGTAGTCTGTCCTGCAAGGATCGTAGCTGTACCGCTAGTCGCTGTATAATCACTATTTGCATTTGCAGTCAGTGAGAAATTTCCACTATTTGTAGTGGCAGTAGCATTTGAAGTTGCATAATTAACTGTGACCGTTTCTGATGCAGCAGAACTTAATGTTATGGTCAGTATAGCGCTTTCTCCACTTACTTCTGTA
>PNQY01000152.1 GCA_002909145.1 Candidatus Thioglobus perditus | reverse complement strand
GATTATGAAAACCCAACTGATATTGGTGCTAACAATGCTTATAATGTTATTGTTACAGCGACAGACGCCGGTAATTTAACTGCGACCCAGAATGTTCAAGTTAGTGTGACTGACGTATCAGAAGGCGTCGGTAAAACTCTTTCTATCGCTGATGCTGTAGTTACAGAAGTAAGTGGAGAAAGCGCTATACTGACCATAACATTAAGTTCTGCTGCATCAGAAACGGTCACAGTTAATTATGCAACTTCAAATGCTACTGCCACTACAAATAGTGGAAATTTCTCACTG
>PNQY01000151.1 GCA_002909145.1 Candidatus Thioglobus perditus | reverse complement strand
TTATGACAATAGAAATGTGGCAAAGCTTCTTGGGTTGGAGTTTGATTATTAATCTTACTATGATTATTGTGTGGGCTTTTGTAGTTAAAAGATACCCAGATTTTGTATATAAGAAGGGAAACTACTGGATTCCTATTAAAAGAGAATCATTCAACTTAATTCACTATGGCGGATTAGGTCTTTATGAATTATTTATATATTTCTTTCTTTTAGTGCCTTATTTGGTTTTGTTGATAATTAATTAAAGAGTTTTTATTAGCCAATCCAAAAAAAACTAAATATCACACTAGATGGCAACGTTTCTTATGTCATTGACAAGATAAAAAAGCTTTTTGAGCTGTAAACCAAGCCCCAATTGATGTGTGAAAATAGTTTTAAAAAAATAGAAAAACTTCACCCAAAACAGATCTATTTTGCTCTACAATTGAATACAAATTCAGTTCGAATTTAAAGACCTTTTTTCTAAATTTATAGTTGTTTTCATAAATCAGCAAATGGCTTTTATTCCCTGAATTTTATGGCATTTTTATTGAACTTTAGGAGGCTTTATGAAAGAAATTAAAGATATTAATGTTACGCTAGATCTGGTGCTTTCAGTACCTGCAAAGACCAATGCCGAAGCGTATGAAAAGCTTGATAGAATGGACGTGTTAAAGTTATTGCAATTAGCAATAGAGCAATGTGATTTTGGTGATATTGGTGGTGCAACAAAGCACTAATAATATTAAGTTTGTACTTAGTTTAGAGCGGGTATATAGTTCAAACTAATTTTTTTAAACTTTGAGGAGTGAACAATGAAAAATAAAGGCAGAGCAATAATGAAATTTTGTATTGGATTAACATTGGTAGCTGGAATTAATGCTAATGCTAACTGGGGTGGTTCATCAGGCATGATGCCTTTTGCTGGGCAAAATTATATGCAGCCACAAACACAGCCGTTTGGAAGTGGAATGCCGTGGGGTGCACAGAGTTATACTCAGCCACAAATGCAGCCGTTTGGCGGAGGAATGCCCTGGGGAGCTCAGCGCTATTCTCAACCAAGATATGCACAGCCTCAGTCACCGTTTGGCGCGATGTCTCCATGGGGGATGAATAGTGCGTCTGCCTATCAAGCACCACAAGCACAGCCTTTTGGGATGATGCCTTTTGGAGGTATGACTCAACAACAGCCTCAGCCTCAACAGCAAACTTCATTTATGATGCCAGGTATGGATCAAGGCATTCGTAGCATGATGGAGCCGGGAAAGATTATGGCAGAAGAGGCTACTCCAGGAGTATATATGAAGCCAACTTGGCGCTAAATTGGTAAAAGAATATTATAAAAAAAGCCTGCTATTTGCAGGCTTTTTTGTAGTTTAGTTTTTTTGCTTTTATTAAAATGGAATGTCATCATCAAAACCAGAATTATCTACTGGAGTAATGGGATCAGCTGCGGCGGCTGCTTGTGGAGCTGGGGCAGACTGTTGTGGTGCACTACCTGCTGCAGGGCCATCACGACGATCTAGCATTTGCAGTGTGCCGTTGAAGCCTGATACTACAACTTCTGTAGTGTAGCGATCAGCGCCAGATTGATCTTGCCATTTGCGTGTTTGTAGTTTGCCTTCAACGTAAACTTTAGAGCCTTTGTCTAGGTATTGACCAGCAATTTCAGCTAATTTGCCAAATAAACTAACACGGTGCCATTCTGTTTTTTCTTGCTTTTGGCCGGTGTTTTTATCAGTCCAAGATTCAGAAGTTGCTACTGATAAGTTAGCGATTGCATTACCATTTGATGCATACTTAACCTCTGGCTTTTGCCCTAGATTGCCAACTAAAATTACTTTATTAATACCTGCCATTTTATTATTCTCCGATTAGTTTTCTTGTGTTTTTTGTTGCATTTTAAGGATGCTCATCCACCAAATTATTGCAATAAATGTGGTAAATAAGAATACACTATTTAAATCAAATGTGTTGTAAATCCATCCGCCAAAGATGCCACCAACAAACGCCCCTAAAAATTGTGAAGTAGAGAACAAACCCATTGCTAGACCGCGCTTTTCAGTGTTTGCTGTTTTGGCGATTAATGATGGCAGTATGGCCTCTAGAGCGTTAAATGCAGTAAAAAATATAGTTAGAATAATAAAGAATGTGGTGTAGGTTAGCTCGGTTTTGTAAAACAATATTTGGCTAAAAGCAAGCAGGGTAATAGATACTAAAAAAACCAGCTTAGTTTTGTTGTACTTTTCTGAAATTATAATCATTGGTACCATACCAACAAAAGACAAAAACATTACTGGTAAATACATTTGCCAATTGTCTTTAATATCGACAATATTGTTTTCAACTAAAAATATTGGCATAGCAATAAATGCACAAGTAAGAATCAAATGTAGCGAAAAGACGCTGAAGTCTAGCCTTAGTAAATCAGCATTTAATACTTGCTTGATATTTGCAACTGATAGTGAATATTGCTCTTTTGGAGTAACGTGAGGCAGGGTAGCTACTATTATCAGTGCAACTATTGAAAGTGATGCAATTACCCAAAATAGGCCCGAAATACCCAAGTTAACACTAACCAAAGGCCCGATTATTAACGAAAGCATAAAGGCAGCACCAATTTGTACACCAACAAATGCGTTGGCTTTTGAGCGCTGATTTGGTGATACAAAATCAGCTAAAAATGCCATTAATACTGCTGAAATAGCGCCAGCACCTTGTAATGCTCTACCTATCACTACACCAACTATATCGCTAGATTGCGCAGCAACTACACTACCAGCAAAAAAGATAATAAGTCCAATGACAAGCATGGGTTTGCGCCCGTATTTATCAGAAAGGTATCCAAATGGTATTTGTAATAGGGCTTGAGTTAGGCCGTATATGCCAATAGCTACGCCAATTAAATAAGGGGTGGTGTTAGTGTATTGGTTGGCATAAACAGAGAATATTGGAAAAATCATAAACAGGCCAAGCATACGTGTAGCCATAATTGCTGATATTTTCAGCGCAAAAGTACGCTCCTGTTTATTCATTTATTAAATTTTAGTCTTCTAAAGAATAGTGTGGAGTGTATGAAGGGTAGCTGTTTTTAAGTACACGACGTGCGTCTTTAGCAAGAGTATCGGCATCAATTATATCGTAATTATGCGCCATTAAGTGTAGCGCTGCCGGTACTGATGGAGTGTTAGGGTATTTTTCAATAATGTATTTAGTACGACCAATGGCTGCAATGTTTGCACCTTTCTTAGTATAGAAAATTGCTACAAATAGTTCATGTCTTGAAAGAATGTTTCTAAGTATTATTAGGCGAGATTTTGCCTCTTCTGCGTATTCTGTTTTAGGGAATTTATCGATTAGAGCAAGGTAGTAGTTAAATGCATCACGCACTGAATTAACATCACGCTGGGCGCTGTCAGTAATATAGTCATCTAATATTGAGCGTGATTTGTCTTCAGATACCACACCGCGCAAGTAGTATGCATAAGCAGTTGAGAAGTGATTTGGGTAAAGCTTGATGTAGCTATTTAAACGATCAATTGATTGATCATAATCTTCACTTTTATATAGTGCATAGGCAATTTCAAGTTTTGATTGCAGTGCATATTTTGAGCCTGGGTATGCAGCCTGAAGTTGTTCAAACAATTCAATTGCTTTGTCCATTGATCCAGCAGATACTTGATCTTTTGCTTGACTAAAGAATGTCTTAGGCGACCAACCCTTGGTGATTGATTCACGCTTTTTTTCTTCTTCCCAAAAGCATCCGCTTAATAAAAGAGTTAGAAAAGGTAGGATTAGTATTAGTTTTTTCATGAATATAATCGTAATTTTATTGCGAACATGCGAAGCATTATACTGACACAAAAGTATTATAATGGCAAAGATTAATCAAGTTTGAATCCTAGTTTATTAATGAGTTTATTTACAAAAAGAGTATTGATTAGCGATCTATGTGGTTTGCTAGACACCTATATGTCTAAAAAACAGGTAGAGGGAGTTTATCAAGCCTATATTCTTGCAGCTACTGCGCATGATGGACAATATCGTCAGTCTGGCGAGGCTTATGTTTTTCATCCAATATCAGTAGCAATGATTTTGGCAGAACTCAAGTTGGATTATTATTGTATTGTTGCTGCAATGTTGCATGATTGTATTGAGGATACAACGCTAACTTATGAAGAAATAGAGTACAACTTTGGTTATGAGATTGCTCACATTGTAGAAGGGGTGTCAAAACTTACTGGACTAGAGTTTAATTCAAACACAGACAAACAAGCGCAAAACTTTAGAAAGCTATTTTTAGCCATGACTAATGATATGCGCGTTATAGTAATTAAGCTTGCCGATCGTTTGCACAATATGCGCACACTTGGCTCTATACGTAGAGATAAGCAACTCAGAATTGCCAAAGAGACAGAAGAGATTCATGCGCCAATTGCCCGTAGACTTGGGCTTAATAGTATTAGAGTAGAGCTTGATAATTTGTGTTTTGAAATTATCCATCCATACACACACAAGGTCTTAGCTCACAAGATTAAAAGACAATATGGCAACCGTAGAAAGGTAATTAGGCACATACAGGCTGAAATTGAAAATCGTTTGAATCAAGAAAATCTGAATAGTTTTGAAATTACCGGGCGTAGAAAGCAATCCTGCAGTATATATAAAAAAATGAAGCTCAAAAAGCTGAAGTTTTCTCAGGTGCTAGACATGTACGCTTTCAGAGTTATTGTTGATGATGTTGCTGATTGTTATCAGGCCCTTGGAATTATTCATAATTTGTATAAACCATTACCAGGCAAGTTTAAAGATTATGTCGCACTACCAAAGTCAAACGGCTATCAGTCTCTACACACTGTCCTATTCGGTCCAAAGAAAATTTTCATTGAGGTGCAGATTCGTTCAAAAGATATGCATTTTGTTTCAGAGTACGGTATTGCCGCACATTGGCATTATAAAAGCGGAAAAGAAGAGGAAGAAGGCTTGGCTAGTAACTGGCTAGGATCTTTGCTGGATATTCAGCAGAATTCTGGAACATCTGTTGAGTTTTTAGAAGAAACAAAGAATGACTTGAATCCATCTGAGGTGTTCGTTTTTACCCCTGCTGGTGATATTATTCAGCTACCTTATAAGTCCACTGTGCTTGACTTTGCTTATATGGTACATACAAGCATAGGTAACCATACATTTAAAGCAAAAGTTGATCAAATCAACACCCCAATTTCACAAGAGCTTAAGTCTGGTCAAACTATTGAGATTATTACCAATAAAAAAACCAAACCACACCCATCGTGGCTACAAATTGCCATAACTGCAAAGGCTAAGTCTTCTATTAAATCTTTCCTTAAGTCTGAGTCAACATCAGAGCTAATTCAGCTAGGAGAATACTTAATTACCAATGCTCTTGATTATCAAGGTATTGATAGTGAAAGTATAGATGAGGACAAATGGAATAAGTGTTTGCTGAATTTAAATTGTGGCTCTAAAGAAGACCTTTACGCAAAGGTTAGCTTGAGTGAAATTTTAGTATCTGTAGTTTTGAATAGCCTGCAACATGATTCTGATAATAAAATTCATAAAATCAGCATTAAAAAAACCCAAGGAAAGTCTATCAGTTTTGCACGATGTTGCCATCCTATTCCTGGTGATAAAGTTGCTGGAATTTTGACTACATCTAAGGGTATGGTCATACATAGGTTTGAATGTAGTAATTTGTCCCATACCAAACAAAAAAATTTACAATATCTACAGGTAGACTGGAAACCAGATGAGGGTGAAGAGTTTAGAGCTAAGGTGTCCATAGATGTGGCAAATAGGCGCGGTATATTGGCGTCAATTGCCAATATAATTTTCAAGATGGGAATTAACATTGAGAGCCTAGAGGTGGAAGAAAATGATAACTCTATGAAGGCAATTAACTTAATTATTAGTGTTGCAAATAGTGATAAATTAAATGATATATTGATACAAATCAAAGAGCTAGAGTTTGTTATAGATGTAAACAGAATTTAGTTGGATTTTTGCATAGTGTAAATGTTAGTTTCTTGTTAAAATCGTAAGGGATATTTTTCAATTTTTTACTGTGATTTTTATGAATTGGACAGACTCACTAGATATAGCTATAGCGCTAGATGAAGCGCATCCAGAATTTGACCCCCTAAAGGTTAATTTTGTTGAGCTAAAAGAGATGGTGCTGGCGCTTGATGAATTTAAAGATGATGAAAATAAGTCTGGAGAAAAAATCTTAGAAGCTATCCAGATGAACTGGATAGAAGAGAAAGAATGAACAAATTAGTTGTAATTTTATTAACACTGTATTCATCAATCGCTTTAGCGGTATTAGAAGTTACCGTATTAAAACAAGATGAGGATGCATTCCCTATTGTTATTTCCCCGTTTGCAGTAGTTGGTGACGCCAATCAAGGTCGTGCAATTGCCAACATTATGCGTGACAATTTTAATCGCTCTGGTGAATTTAAAGCCAGTAGTGCTAGTTATGTAATTGATAACAATATTGACTTTGATAAGTGGAGAGATAATAAAACTGAAGCTATAGTTTTTGGCAAGCTGGAGAAAATCAGCAAAAAAGTGTTTAATGTTGAGATTGAGTTGATTGATGTTTACTCATCCAAGACCTTATATGCTAATAAATTTGCAGTGCATGATAGCGGTATAAGGAGAATTGCACATTTCTTGTCTGATCAAATCTATCATGCGTTGTTAGGTATTAAGGGTTCGTTTGATACGCGCTTGGTGTATGTTACTGTGGCTAATAAGAAAGATGGTGAGCGTGAATATAAATTAGAGATTTCAGATTCTGATGCGCAAAAACCACAGACTATACTAACATCGCCAGATCCTATTTTGTCACCAGCTTGGTCACCAGATCAAAACAAAATTGCTTATGTGTCTTTTAAGAATAATCGTTCTGAAGTTTTTATCCAATATCCATTTGTGCGTCGTAAAACTGAAAAATTGCCTTATTTTGATGGCATTGCTTCGGCTCCAGCTTGGCACCCAAATGGCGAAAGTATTGTCTTAACCCTGTCTAAAAATGGCAATAAGGACATATATTCTTATGATTTAAACACTAAAAAGTTAGACAGAATAACTAAGAATGAGTCTATTGATACTGAGGCTAGTTATTCTCCAGACGGCAATAGAATTGCATTTACATCTAATCGCTCTGGACAGGTGCAGGTGTATATTAAAAACCTTGCCACTGGCAAAATTAACAGAGCCACATTTGAAGGTAGATACAATGCTAAGGCGGTTTTTTCTCCAGATGGAAAGAGTTTGGCTATGGTGCACAGGGTCGGAAAGGATTATCGTATTGCTTTGTTGGACATCAAAACAAAAGACTTGACCATAATGACAGAGAATAAGTTAGATGAATCACCTTTCTTTTCACCTAATGGCGGTATGATTATTTTTGCTACCAATAAAAATGATTCTGGGGTGCTTTCGGTGGTTTCTGTACTTGGGCGTCAAACTTTTGAGCTTGCATCAAAAGCTGGCGAAGTTAGGGAGCCTAACTGGTCACATTATTCAAAATAAACAAGAGGAGTGTAAGTTATGATTAAGTTAATGTTAGTAGTGGTAAGTGCGTTTTTACTGTCTTCGTGTAATGAAACGGTAGACAATCTATATAAAAAAGTAATGCCGAAGCCAAGTGTTGTGGCGGCTGATGATGAATCAACAAAAGGAGGCGCTGCTGCTGATGATGAATCAACAAAAGAAAGTGTTATTGCTGCTGATGGCTCTAAATTTAAATCAAGTGGAAATGGTTTTGCCGGTAGTAATATAAAGTCTACAAGCACACCAATAAGTCCAGAACAAGTTGCAGTTGCAGATTTAAAAAGCTCTGGTGTTAAGTTTACTTTGTATTTTTCATTTGATGGATTTGGGGTTGACGATGCTGCAACCAAAGAGATTATTAAACACGCCAATTTTATGAGTGAAAATCCAAAACTTAAATTACGTTTAGAAGGGCACGCAGATGAACGAGGCACTCGTGAATATAATTTAGCTCTAGGTGAGAACAGGGCGCTTGCAGTTAAAGAAGTGCTTGGTCTGTATGATTTATCTTCAAGAATTGAAGTTATTAGCTTTGGTGAAGAAAAGCCAATAGCTCAATTGCATGAAGAGAGCTCTTGGCAGAAGAATAGACGCGTAGAGTTTATATACGAGTAATATTTAATGAAGAGAATTGGGCTGCTGATCTTTGTTGGGTCTTTTATGTTGCAGGGGTCGTCTGTTGCTAAGATTAATACCGATAAGGTTATCCTTGATCATAATAAAAAAATCAAAAGTCTAGTTCGTAAAAACAAAAGCCTTAAAGGTAAGATTGAACTGCTGGAGCAACAGCAAAAAATCAGTTCTGGAAAAATTAAAGAATTGTTTAATTTAATGGAGTATAAAAAATCTAGCTCTGTTGTTGAACAGACAATGCTTAGAGTAAGAGAGCATAACAAGAAAGCTAAAAAAATCTACACTGGAGCAAGAAGCTTATTGGTAACTGATCAATATGACAGGGCAATTGAGCAATTTAAAAAATATTTAGAAATTTATCCAGACAATAACCATGCATCTGATGCGCATTATTGGTTAGCTAAGTCTTATCTTGCCAAAGAAGACTATCAAAAGGCTAAAAATATCTTTATAGCTTTTCAACAAGAGAGTCCACTACACCATAAGTTTTCTAACTCTTTATTGGAGTTATCAAAAGTTTATGTTGAGCTTTCTCAAAATGATAAAGCCATTAAGATGCTTGAATTAATGATAAGTAAATTCCCTAATCATAATTCATTAAACAGGGCTGAGCAATTATTAGATGAGCTTACTCCTGTTGAGCCAGTAAAGTCAAAAGTTGATGCCAACACTACTAAAAAAATAGCACCTGCTACTGTAGTCGAGGAAAATAAAAACAACACAGAAAAGCAGGTTTCAGCTAAAAAAGCACAATAGAGTGAAAACAATATCAATCCCTAGTGTTAAGCTGGATGCCTTGTGTCATTTGAAACCTGACAGGTATCCGTTTTTATTGGAAAGCGTTATTAATAATGACAGCAACCGCTATTCAATTTTGTTTGCCTGCCCTACTAAAAGTATTGTTTTAAACAAGCTAGAAGATTTTGACTTTCTTGATGAGCTTGAGTCCCAAGTTATTAATACCAATACTGTTGACTCCGATTTGCCGTTTACTGGCGGTTGGTTTGTGTATTTGTCGTATGAATTGATAGGGCAGATTGAAAATGTATTAACAAAAGATATGTTTGTCGGAGATACTCCAGTTGCTATAGCTGTGGAGATCCCCAGTGCCATTGTCGTTGATCATACAAATAAGCAAACTTATTTACTTGATCAGTTTTCAGATCAAGCAAGAGTAGAGCAAATACTTGATGATATTGCCGCATTAGAAACCGTGGAAGATGGTAGTTTTATAGGTGATCTTGAGTGTGAAGATGATGATAAATTTTTATCTGCCGTTGCCGATGTTAAAGACTATATTAAGGCTGGAGATGTATTTCAAGTTAATCTTTCTAGAAAATGGAGCTACAATCTCAACAACACCAATAGCTCTACACAAATTTACAAAGCCTTAAAGAAAACCAATCCTGCGCCATTTTCAGCCCTTGCTCAGTTTGATGAATTTAGTATCATCTCATCATCTCCAGAGCGCCTGTTTAGCGTAGATAAAAAGACGATAGAGACTAGACCAATTGCTGGAACTCATCCACGCGGAGATGGTGATGAGGATAGAGTTCTTAAAGATAGGCTAATGAATCACCCTAAAGAGCGATCAGAGCATATTATGCTGCTTGATTTAGAGCGTAATGATTTGGGTAGAGTGTGCGAGTATGGCAGTATAGATGTGAATGAGATTATGACTTTAGAGACTTATCCCTATGTGCATCATATTGTTTCTAATATTAAAGGTGAGCTAAAGGACGGCATCAGTATCAAGCATTTAGTTAAGGCTTTGTTCCCAGGTGGAACTATAACTGGATGTCCCAAGGTTAGATGTATGCAGATTATCTCTGAGTTAGAACAGGATTCTCGTGGGGCTTACACTGGATCACTTGGTTATATTAGTAGTAACGGCAAAATGGATTTTAATATTCTTATTCGTACTATTGTTAAAAAAGGAAACAGTCTTAGTTTTAGAGCTGGAGCCGGCATTGTGTTTGACTCCATTGCACAAAAAGAGCTAGAAGAGACTAAACACAAGGCTGAAGGCATACTTAAAATCTTTTGATTAAGGTTTAAATTTAGATGTCATCGGATATCTACGCTCTTTACCAAAGGCATTTTTACTGATTTTTGGTCCTGGTGCACTTTGTCTTCTTTTGTATTCATTGTTAAGTACCATTGAGCTTACTTTGGTTACGGTATCAGTATCAAATCCTTGATTAATAATATACTCAACTGAGTGCTTTTGTTCAACAAACAACTCAAGTATAGCGTCTAGATCGTCATATGGAGGCAGTGAGTCTCGATCGATTTGATCGGGCGCTAGCTCCGCAGATGGTTCACGATCAATCACTCGCATTGGGATAATGTATGAAAGTGAGTTTCTATATTTGGCAAGATTGTACACCATAGTTTTAGCAACATCTTTAAGTGGGGCGAAGCCGCCAGACATGTCACCATATAAAGTGGCATAACCTACAGCCATTTCTGACTTATTGCCAGTTGTTAGTACAATTTTGCCAGATTTATTAGAGATTGCCATTAGTAGGGTGCCACGAATACGAGCCTGCAGGTTTTCCTCAGTGGTATCAGCTTGGGATCCGGAGAATATGGTGCTAAGCTGTGTGTTGAAGCTGTCAACCATTTGGTGAATGCTGATCTCATGGTATTCAACCCCCATAGCATTTGCCTGTGTTTTAGCGTCTTCTAGACTCATACTTGATGTGTATTCATACGGCATCATAATTGCTTGAATATTTTCACTGCCAATTGCATCAGCAGCAATGGCCAGAGTTAGTGCTGAATCAATACCTCCAGATAGCCCTATTACTGCACCGTTAAATACACCATTTTTTTGAATATAGTCTTTAGTGGAAAGCACTAAAGCATCGTATACAGTTTTTTCAATTGTTGGAGTTTCGAGTGGAATAATATTGTTATCTAGGTTTTGTACACTTTCTTTAAAAAATGGCAGTTGATGAGTGACTTCACCAACGCTATTTATTACAAAAGATCCGCCATCAAATACCAGCTCATCCTGCCCGCCAACAGCATTGACATAAATAAAATTTATGTTGTTTTCCAGCGCTCTTTGTTTTACTTCTTGCAACCTTGCTTCGTGTTTACCGAGCTGGAAGGGTGATGCGTTAATACTAATAATGCTTTGTGCACCGTAGTTAACTGTAGCTTTGACAACCTCTGGAGTCCAGGCGTCTTCACAAATTACTAGGCCAATCCTTTTTTGTTGACACTCAAATACAAATACATCTTCTCCTGGAGTGAAATAGCGCTTTTCATCAAATACACCATAGTTAGGTAGTTTTTGTTTGTGATATGCGCGCAACTGAGAGTGTTGAATTAGGTAGGCACTATTGTAAAGATTGTTGTTAATTTTGGATGGCGCTCCAAATATGATAGAAATTGATTCTGGAATTTGTGAGCGTATTAGTTCCACACTACTTTCAACTTGTTGAATAAATCCATCACGTAAAAGCAGATCTTCTGGTGGATATCCAATTAAGGCTAACTCTGGAAAAACCAACAAGTGAACACCAGAATTGTTAGCCTCAATAGCCAAATCAATAATTTTTTTGGTGTTGTTGCTTAAATCGCCAACAATAGGGTTAATTTGCGCAATATTGATTTTCAAAGGTTCTGATCCATTTGAAAGCTTTTTAAGCTGCTCTTGCCAAAATATGGCCTTCGATTTATTGTTATTAATTTTTGCTTGTTCGAGTTTGGTATTGGCAACAACTTCAGCGGGGTTAATTCCCAAAATATCTGCAAATAGCCAAGCGTGCATCTCAGAAAGTGCAGATTTTCCAGAGCTGTATTTGCTTAGATTTGACTGATTAATTGAATATTCTTGAGAGATTTTGTAGTCTGACAGTCTAGTCTTCTTGCGGACTTTGTCTAGGTATTGCTGTGTTTTTGTTGGCATATTATTCCCGGTTAAATCAATGTATTTTTTACCTATTATAGTTAAAAAATACAAGTAGTTGTAACAATTAACTATAGTTAAAAAATACCAGTAAGTTAAAAAAACCATAATTGTTATATAAGTTATTGATTTATAAAGAAAAAAACAATGGTATGTTTTTTTTACATACATATCTTGATTTGTTGAAAATTAAGTGGTATATTTCGTTTAACTAAATAACAAATACAGGGGGAATACCATGAATCAAATGCATAAACATCTATTGGCAGAGTCAGAGTTAAGTATTGATATGATTGAGATCCAACACAAGGCTTATTTAGGCGATGCCGAAGCGCAATACAAATTAGCAGACATTTTCCAAAAAGGTGGGGGCGTTACTAAGGATGCAGTTAATGCTTTTTATTGGTACAACAAGGCGGCTCAGCAGGGAAATTTAGCAGCACAATTTAATATTTGGTATGCATATTTAACTGGCGAGGGTACAAAAGCAAACCAGCAATTAGCTAAGAAATGGTATGCAAGAGCTACACTGAAAAATTCTAGCTCTAGTGAGTCTATCGTTGCACAGTTAATTGGTACGGTTATTCATTAAATTGTATTAATAAATAAACTTTTACTAATAACTTTAGTTTAGGTTTTAAAAAACTTAATTAAGATTAATTTATTTTCTTTAAATGGGGGAAAGATGGACTTAGCATTACACACATTTATCTATTCAGCAGCAGTAGCTATTGTTTCACTTGGCTTTGTTGCAGCTGTTTAGGTCAATGCATACTAAACTAATAATCAAGCCTGTATTGGCTTTATTTTCTTTGTTACTTACTGGAAGCGCTTTGGCTTCTGTATATAGTAATTATGTTTCAACAGTTGACTCCAAGAGTCTTACAGTTATTGTTTCAATAGCTATTATTTTGGGATTTGCCTCTCTTTATCAAAAGAAGATATAATTTTTTTTTTGATTATTTGCTCTTTATGTACTAATAAAATAGTGTTAAACTTCTAAATAAGGTAATTCATTTGGGGAATTACTTTTTTAATATTTTTTATATATAAAGAGGAGAGAGACTTATGAACAAATATTTAAAAATTGTTTCTGCATCATTATTGGCTGTTGGCTTTTATAATGCCCAGGCAGATACATTAAGTGATGTACAAGCGAAAGGAAGTTTAACTTGTGGTGTGTCAACAGGAACGCCTGGTTTTTCTAGTCCTGACTCAAGTGGTAACTGGTCTGGAGTGGATGTAGATGTCTGTCGTGCGGTTGCTGCTGCTACATTAGGCGATGCTAAAAAAGTGAAATTTGTGCCTTTAACAGCAAAAGAACGCTTTGTTGCATTATCATCTGGCGAGATCGATATGCTTTCTCGTAATACTACCTGGACACATACTCGTGATACTTCACTAGGACTTACCTTTGCTGGAGTAAATTATTACGATGGCCAGGGTTTTATGGTTAGAAAATCATTGGGTATTAATGATGTAAAAGATCTGGATGGTGCCACTTTTTGTATTCAAGCAGGCACAACAACTGAGCTTAACTTAGCTGATTACTTCCGTTCAAATAAAATGGGCTTTAAGGCCGTTACTTATGACACTTCTGCACAAACCAAAGGTGGTTTTGAGGCGGGTCGTTGTGATGCACTAACTTCAGATGTATCTCAGCTTGCTGGTCTTAGATCAACACTTAAGGATCCTAGTTCTGCTGTAGTTTTGGGCAATGTTATCTCTAAAGAGCCTTTAGGTCCGGTTGTGCGTAAAGACGACAATACTTGGCTTAATATTGTTAGATGGTCACTAAATGCTATGATTGAAGCAGAAGAGTTAGGTGTTACTTCAGCTACGATTGATAATGCTTCTACTAGTCCTGGTGTACAAAGATTACAAGGAAAATCTGGTAAGCTTAATGAAAGCTTAGGTCTTAGTAAAGATTGGTCTCGTAATATTATTGCGCAAGTGGGTAACTACGGAGAAAGCTTTGAGCGAAATATTGGTATGTCAACACCAATTCAGCTTCCACGTGGTGTAAACCAGTTGTGGATTAAAGGCGGTATCTTATACGCTCCAGCGTTTAGATAAAATCTAAATGAAATATAAAATGGCTAGCTACTCAGTTAGCCATTTTTTTTATCAATTTTTTTTGTGTTTACAAAACTAAAGTCACTACTATATAACAACGAAATTAGAGCGATCTTATTTCAAGTATTAGCCGTTGTTGTTATTGCTTATTTTGCTTATCAAGCTTTTGATAACATGATGCTCAATATTGAGCAAAGAGGTATTCGAAGTGGTTTTGGTTTTTTAAGTGACGAAGCTGGTTTTGCTGTTAATGATAATTTCTTTTTAGAATACTCCCCAGCATCGACTAATCTACAAGCATTTTATGTTGGTATTGTTAATACTTTAATTGTTGCGATAACAGGCATATTTTCAGCCTCAATCATCGGTCTTATTATTGGTATTTCACGTTTATCTAGCAACTATCTGATTAGAAAAATAGCCACTGTATATATTGAAATCTTTAGAAACATACCAATATTACTGCAAATTCTATTTTGGTATTCAATAGCGCTTAATACCTTCCCCTCTGCTAGAAATAGCATAAATTTCTTCGACAGTATTTTCCTTAATTCAAGAGGTTTGTACCTACCTAAGCTTATCGCAGGGACTGAACTATATCTCGTACTTGCGAGTTTTGTTATTGGCCTTGTTGGCTATATTTTTATTAAAAAACGCAGCGACAAAAAGCATGATGAAACAGGAGTAAAAACTAACACCATTCCACATTTTTTAGCTCTTGTATTGCTACTGCCAATTGTGGCTTATTTTACTTTTGGTGTGCAATTAGAGTATCCAGCGCTAAAGGGTTTTAACTTTAGAGGCGGTGTAGATTTATCTATTGAATTTTTTGCCCTAGCCTTTTCTTTGAGTATTTATACCGCTACTTATATCGCCGAAGCTATTCGCTCGGGTGTTGAATCAGTAGATAAAGGACAGAAAGAAGCAGCAGCAGCATTGGGGCTCAAAAGTAGCTGGGCAATGCGTTTAGTGATATTACCACAAGCATTAAGAGTAGCGATACCACCCATTATTAACCAATACTTAAACTTGACTAAGAACTCCTCTTTGGCTGCAGCAGTTGGCTATACGGAGTTGGTTACTATATTTTCAGGCACTGTTTTAAATGTGGTAGGTCAAGCAATTGAAATTGTTATGTTGACGATGCTGGTGTACTTAACAATATCACTGGTTATATCATTAGTCTTGAATATTTTTAACAAGAAAATGCAAATTAAGGGCAGATAACTATTATGGCAATCTATCCGCTAAAAGAAACAAAATCGCCACCACAATCGCAAATTAAGGCTGTTGTATGGCTAAAAGAAAACTTGTTTTCATCCGCACTTAACATTGCACTTACTTTTGTAGCTTTGTACCTTATTTATTTACTCTTGCCACCGATTTTAAATTGGACAATCTTTAACGCCAACTTTGATTTAGCTGCGGATAATCAATCTTGTGGTCGAGAGGGTGCGTGTTGGGCTTTTATTAATTCTAATCTCAAGATGTTTATTTATGGTTTTTACCCGCAAGAAGAGTTATGGCGTGTAAATACAATGTTTGGCATTATTGTAGCACTTGTTGTATTTGGATCATTAATCAAGGAATCACAATACAGAGCGCATTACATTATCGGATCTTTCTTAATTTATCCAGTTATTGCATTTTTCTTGTTGCATGGAGGGTTAGGACTAGAGGTAGTTGAAACTGACAAATGGGGTGGTCTTACGCTTACTGTGGTGGTTGCTGCTGTTGGTATTGTTGCTTCTTTTCCATTGGGTATCTTATTCGCATTAGGACGACAATCTGAAATGCGCATTGTTAAATTTATTTCAGTTATATATATTGAGTTTGTGCGTGGAGTACCGCTGATTACTATTTTGTTTATGGCGTCTGTTGTTTTGCCATTGTTTTTCTCGGCAGGAATGGATTTTGACAAATTACTTCGAGCTTTAATCGGTATTACTTTATTCCAAACAGCTTATATTGCAGAGGTAATTCGTGGCGGATTGCAGGCTATTCCTAAAGGGCAGTATGAGGCCGCAGACGCCTCAGGGCTTAGCTTTATGCAAAAAACAGTGCTTATTATTTTACCGCAAGCTTTAAAAATCTCTATTCCAAATATTGTTGGCTCATTTATTGCCTTATTTAAAGACACAACCCTAGTGTTAATTATTGGATTGTTTGATATGCTAGCTATCGTAGGTGCAGCGACAAGTAATTCTAGCTGGCTAGGAAGAGAGGCTGAAGGCTACGTATTTGTCGCTATGGTTATTTGGGTTATTCTTTATTCAATGAGTCGATATTCAAAAAAATTAGAAACACGTTTTAGTACTGAACATAAATAGGTAGAACAATGAGTGAGCTAACAAACAAAGAAATTGATAAGAAAGGTTGCTGCGATATTATCGAAATTAACGGACTTAACAAGTGGTATGGAGACTTTCACGCCCTTAAAAGTATTGATCTTAAAGTTAAAGAGGGTGAGATTATCGTGGTTTGTGGGCCTTCTGGTAGTGGTAAATCAACCCTGATACGCTGTGTTAATTTTTTAGAAAAGTTTCAAGAGGGTAGTATTATTGTAGATGGTACTGAGTTGACCGATGATGTTAAAAAAATCAGACAGATTAGGTCTGAAGTATCTATGGTATTTCAGCACTTTAACCTTTTCCCTCATTTAAATATTATTGATAATTTAACTCTTGCCCCTATTTGGGTGCACAATAAAACTAAACAAAAAGCAAGAGAGAAAGCCTTACAGTTATTGGATAGAGTGGGAATCAAGGACCAAGCTAATAAGTATCCAAATCAACTCAGTGGCGGTCAACAACAACGCGTTGCTATTGCTAGAGCATTGTGCACATCACCTAAAATAATGCTATTTGATGAGCCAACTTCAGCGCTTGATCCTGAAATGATCTCTGAGGTGTTAGATGTAATGGTAGACCTTGCTAAGGAAGGTATTACTATGGTCTGTGTAACTCACGAAATGGGCTTTGCTAAAAAGGTTGCTGACCGTATTATCTTTATGGATGAAGGGCAAATTGTTGAAGAAAACGATTCTGATGCATTTTTTGATAACCCCGAATCTGATAGATTACGCTTATTTTTGGATCAAATCCTTAGTCAATAACAATAAATTTAACAAACAACCGTATGTTTTTTTTTGAGTTGTTTTCGAATTTTCTATAAATAAAAGTTGGTTTTTGTTAAACTTGAGATATGATTTTTAATTAATTTGTACTTCAATGGGTCTTTTTAGCAGAAACAACAAAAACAAAAAAACCGAAAAAAATCCTGAAAACCAAGACTGGAATAAGGACTTAAAGCGCAATAATATCGTTGAAAAAATAGCAGATCAACAAGGTTTTGATTTTGGTGAAAATCCCACATATGACAACGATAAAGATACATCACTGCCTAAGAACGGACTAAGTTATGACTATGAAAAAATAAGCTCTGACCAAGTAAAAGTTTTGAAAAAATGTAAGCAAGAAAATACAGCTGATGAGCTGATGAAAATTTTAAATAGGACACATAAAACCAGATTTAAGAATGATATTTTAAATCCACTCATAGAGTGTGGATTTTTTGAGCGCACCATTCCAGAAAAACCAAAAAGTCCTAAGCAAAAATATCGGGTAACTGGAAAATTTACTAAAGTTCGAATTTAGCTAGTTTTTGTATATTTGTAAAATATGTATGTTTTTATCATTTTTTTACCGTTTGGCTCTAAATTTTAGATTTTACAGCTTTTTTTTAAAAAACTACACTCTGAGCTGATTGTTATGA
>PNQY01000150.1 GCA_002909145.1 Candidatus Thioglobus perditus | reverse complement strand
ACACAAGCCCTTTTTTATTATTTTTTTAATGTAGGTTTTTTAAATTATGACAATTGGACCAAGAGAAATAAACATCCCTTTTCGCCCCATCCCTTTGGATGTTCCAGAAGGAATGAAACCTAATGAATTTTTCAACTCGCCTGAGAATCTTAAGGATTTAACAGAAAATAACGGCCTGCTAACCAATGCGGAAGATCTTTTGCTTTACCGCAAAGCACTAGGCCACTCAAATGAATTTGACTGCTCTATTATTTATAACACTTCACAAAGTGTGCTAAACCCACTAGGCAGACCTGTGCGCCGTACACAATTGCCAGGCAATGTTAGAAAAGTATGGAATCGCATGAATCAAATTATTATTGGTTTCATGCTGGAGCATTATCCAGATCCTAGCAAACACTTAATTCTAGCTGGCGAGGCTTCACTTGATGCCACCTGGCCAATCACTTCTGCTGGAGTTCCTAGTATTAGAATGTTGCACAACCACTTTATTGTTTTTGATAAAAAAACACTAGAGAATGCAAAACTTGCTGACACTAATAATCCAAATTTGACAGATGGCGGCCAACATTCTTTGTTTGCTGCTTATATGCAAGATGTGTATTCTGAATTTTTATCAACTCTAGACTTAAAAATACTTAAGCCAATTAATGGAGAATCATCATCTTTATCGCTTACAGGATATCCTCAAGGATTGCCAAGTTGGGAGGTGCAAGGCGGAATTGATAGTTTAAAAAATATTGACTTCTGGAAAGAATACGATAAAGTACTAAAAGGCTTTTTAGACTTCTATCGCAGTTTTTTTGCCCAAGTATCAAGTAGAAATTCCGGGGTCCCAGGTAACGCTTACTTTCCTAAAGAAATTGAAAAAACCTTGCTTTTCAATAACTGTTTTCTATCTGCGGCCAAGAAAGTGCGTGACAAATGCATTAAAGACGCTAAATACTCATCAAGCATTCGCTGGCAACCAGCTTTTAAACAGCTTATATATAGAAACGATGAAGGTAAGTTAATTGTAACTATTTCACAAAACTCTATTGGCAACGCTATTACCGAGCTACTAGGCGTGGTGGTAAACAGGACACCAGATGCCGAAGCTTACGAAAAAGCAGAGCCTGAATTAATCAACAAGCTATTAAAACTTAGATCTAGATTGATAGAAGCGGATCTTGGACATGGTATTGAAACAAAATATTGGTCAAAAGATTAAAGACGCTAGAAACTCTTTATACAACAAGCTTATAGAATAATTAACAAAGGTCAAGTTCTGATAAATTATTACTATATTATTATATTTACCAATAATAATTCACTATAATCATCGCTGGAGAAAGTTTTATTACTATCAGAAAGGAGATAACAAAGTAATGGATACAATACTAGTCCTTGCCATCGCGGCATCAATTATCGCTGTTTTATACGGCCTATTCACAATGACCTGGATCTACAAACAATCCCCAGGTAGTGACAAAATGAAGGAGATATCAGACGCCATTGCACAAGGTGCAAGCGCTTATCTAAATCGTCAATATACAACTATTGGTATGGTTGGTGCTGTTTTGCTTGTCATCATTACTTACTTACTAGGCGCTACAGTTGGACTTGGATTCCTTATCGGTGCCGTACTGTCTGGCGCAACTGGATATATTGGTATGAATGTATCAGTTAAATCTAACTCACGTACTGCTGAAGCTGCTAAAAATGGTGTGAATTCTGCTTTCCAAGTTGCTTTTAAAGGTGGTGCGGTTACGGGTATGCTTGTAGTTGGTTTAGCTTTATTAGGTGTTTCTGGTTACTACGCTGGAATGCTAGTATTTGGAGTTGAACAAAAAGACGCTCTACATGCTCTAATTGGTCTTGCGTTTGGCGGTTCATTAATTTCAATTTTCGCGCGTTTAGGTGGCGGTATTTTCACTAAAGGTGCTGACGTTGGTGCTGACATTGTTGGTAAAGTTGAAGCTGGAATTCCAGAGGATGATCCACGTAACCCAGCAGTAATTGCTGACAATGTTGGTGACAATGTTGGTGACTGTGCAGGTATGGCTGCTGACTTATTTGAAACTTATGCGGTAACTATTGTAGCAACTATGATGCTAGGTGGAATACTTGTTGGCTTGCCTGAAAATGCTGTTCTTTACCCGCTTGCCCTAGGTGCGGTTTCAATTATCGCTTCTATTATTGGTACTTTCTTTGTTAAAGTATCTGACGGTGGCTCAATTATGGGTGCTCTTTACAAAGGTCTGATTGTTTCTGCAGTATTAGCTGCTGTTGCCTTCTACTTTATTACTGCAAATATGAACATGGGTATGAATTTATTCTACGCATCATTAATTGGTCTAGTTCTTACTGCAGTTATGGTTGTGGTTACTGAATACTACACTTCAACTGAATACAAGCCAGTACAGCATGTTGCTGAATCATCACTAACAGGTGATGGTACAAATGTTATTGCCGGCTTAGGCTTGTCTATGAAGTCAACTGCACTTCCAGTACTTGCTGTGTGTGCCAGTATTTGGGCAGCACACTTACTAGGTGGTTTATACGCTATTGCAATTGCTGCAACTGCTATGCTTTCTATGACTGGTGTAATTGTTGCTTTAGATGCTTACGGTCCAATTACAGATAACGCAGGTGGTATTGCTGAGATGGCTGAATTACCTGAAGAAATTCGTAATATTACTGACCCTCTAGACGCTGTTGGTAACACTACCAAAGCAGTAACTAAAGGTTACGCTATCGGCTCTGCTGGTCTTGCGGCATTAGTACTATTTGCTGATTTTACTAACTCATTAGGTGGAGACACTCAAACAATGTTTGACTTGTCAGACTATAGAGTAATTATTGGCCTATTCTTAGGCGGACTAGTGCCTTACCTATTTGGCGCAATGGCTATGGAAGCTGTTGGTCGTGCTGCTGGTGGTATCGTAAACGAAGTACGTCGTCAATTCCGTGAAATGCCAGGTATTATGGATTACACGCAAAAGCCAGACTACTCTAAAGCAGTTGACATGTTAACCAAGTCAGCAATTAGAGAGATGATATTGCCTTCAATTCTTCCAATTCTATTCCCAGTGGCGGTTGGCTTGTTGCTAGGTGCTGAAGCGCTTGGCGGGTTATTAATTGGTTCTATCGCAACAGGTATCTTTGTTGCTATCTCAATGACTACTGGTGGTGGTGCTTGGGATAACGCTAAAAAATACATTGAAGATGGTAACTTTGGCGGTAAAGGTTCAGATGCTCATAAAGCAGCTGTAACTGGTGATACTGTAGGCGATCCGTACAAAGATACGGCTGGTCCTGCAATTAATCCACTAATTAAGATTATTAACATTGTTGCAATCTTAATTATTCCTTTAATCTAATTATTGGAAAGTGATATTAAAAAGGAGTGCTTGCACTCCTTTTTTTACGCCTGTAGAAAAACAACAGATAATCAATACCGCCATTCTTATACTCTAGCAAAGTTAAGCCTGTAATATATAGCCAAAAACTATTGATTCTATAAAAACAATAAAAGAGTGCAGCTCAAGAAATAACTGCTATTAACAGCAAGAATAAAGACGATAAGGATAGGATTAAAAAGGGAGTGTAAAGACACTCCCTTTTTATTAAATACTATTTAAATATTAGATACCAGTTTCTTGATGGATATGAACGTTCAAACCTTTGGTATTTTTAGTTAGAATAAAATCAGCCTGAGCTTTTAGTAGCTTGTCTGCACACTCATGAAGGTCGTTATATTCTGAAACGCCCGTATCAAAACGCTTATCAGAAAGGTAATAAAAGAAACTTTTATAAGAAAAATTACCCATCTTAATAATGATAAAAGTTGAGTTAGGATCTTCCCATACAGCAGCAGGAAATAAAGTAGGCTCTTCATCACCTTCTTTAGTAATTTCAATATCAGCTAAATGAACTTCTTTTTTGTCTTTTTTCCAGCGAGTATCTACTGCGCTTTGAATAGTGGTTATCTCTGATTCGGTAAAATCTATAGTCATAATCTTAATGCTTTGTTGCGTTTACGTTATCTAAAATCTCATCAAGACTAGGCTCACTATCAGTTGTGCCACCAGCCTCCATCTCTTCAATAGTGGCATCTCTCACCAAAGTAACTTCTAGGATGAATTTAACATCACGACCACATAATGGGTTATTTCCATCAATTGTTACTGTTCCATCGTCAACCTTAGTAACCAAGAACTCTTTAGGCTGTCCATCTTTGTTTTCCATGGTAACTTTAGTGCCAACCTTGCGATACTCCTCTGGAACATTTTCAATCTTATCAATAAAAACAAGGGCTTCATCTCTAGGTCCGTAAAGTTTTTCAACATCTACTTTAATTTCAATGATATCACCTTCTTCTCGGCCTTCAAGCTCAGCCAAAACCTCTTTGCCTAAAACATCATTAGCACCATGAACATAGCCAACTGGATACTCAATATTTGAAAATACAGCGCCTGTTTTTTGATCTATAACTTTATAGATTAGTTCAACATATTTAGATTCTTGAATAAACTCTGACATAATTATTTAGAAAATTGTTGCACCAAAAATCTTAACTACGTCATCTTCATAGCCAAGAACAAGTCTACCAAGGTATTCACCTTCTTTCTTTGAATTAGTTTGCTTGTATAAAACAGTAACATATTGGCCACGACGAATCATACCAAGATAGTCAGCACCTTTATCAAGGCCTTTTGTCAATTCACTTCTTGCAAACTGCTTGCCCATTTCAACTTCATTAGCGCCACGTAAAAAATCTTCTGAAAAATGGCGTGTAAAAGCACCATAATTTGCATTATTTGAATACTTAACCAAATCGTCCCACATAGGGTGTGCAATGGCTAATATTTCTTCATCTGTCTTATCAATAATATTCATTTATCCAATACTCCGCTTTTTTCAAACCCCTTTGGGGGTAACAAATTGTAATTTTTATCTATTGTAAGTCTTTTGTTTAAAACTTACAATAGATAAAAAAAGACCAACAGTTGAATGTTGGTCTTTTTTAGCAATAGAAATTTAAGTTAAATTTCTATTTATCTTTACTCTTCGTCGTTAACTAAGTGGTAACAAGGAGCCTTCTCCATTGTGTACTCACCAGTATTACGATCACGATGAGATACTGTCAACACATGCCAGTTATCATCGTCAAGCTTCATTGCATCACCACGGTAGTAGTAACCAGGCCAGCGAGTTTCCTTACGGAAGAAAGTATGTTGGAAAACACACTCAGATGTACGTAGACGGTGCTTAAGCTCCCATGCACGCATTAACTGGTGAATATCTTCTGCACCAACTTTCTCCATATCCTCTTCCATTACTTTAAGCTTTTGCATACCCATGCTTAAAAGCTTATCGTTAGTCATGTAAGAAACTGTTACACCACCACAATACTCATCCATAATCTTCTGTAGACGCTGTAGACCAGGCATCGGAAGAAGGTAACTTGGAGAAACTGTACCAGCAACGATTTCGTTACGACCAACAGTGTAAGTCTCAAGAGGCTTATAGATTTCTTCCTTACGATCAGCAATTTGCTGATCAGAAACTACGATACCTTCTGCTTTACCGTCATCAATATATTGACATGCAGCTTTAGCAGCTAAACGACCTTCAGTAAATGAACCTGATGAGAATGCGTGTGGCGTACCACCAACAGCATCACCTGCACCAAATAGACCGCTTACAGATGTCATACGATTGTAGCCCCAGAAGTACTCTTCAGGAGATAAATCTTCAGGACCTGAACACCATGCGCCACAACCTGTAGCGTGTGAACCCATTACATAAGGCTCAGAAGTTGTTAATTCAGGGTTAATGTACTTAGGATCGATGTCAGTTGCAGCCCATAGTACCGCTTGACCAACTGTCATACCTAGGAAGTTCTCCCAACCAACTTCTTCTAAATGAGGATCTTGGAATGCTTCCATTGTTACCATGTGAATTGGACCACGACCAGCATTTATTTCAGAAATAATTGCAGAAGTACGTAAACAAGTAGGAATTGGACGAGCAGTTACGTGTGATGCTTCAACGTCTAGATATCTCTTTCCAACTCTTTCTTCTAACTCTGGGAACCAGTTTGATTCATACTCTTCACCATAACCATTTTGAGTGTATGTCTTAAGGTGTAAGAAGTAAGCTCCAACAGGACCATAACCATCTTTAAATCGAGCAAGTACAATACGGTTTTCCATTTGAGTCATCTTCGCACCAGCTTCAATCATTAAGCCGTATGCAGAACCAGAAGACCATGGAGCGTACCATACACGACCAGCACCTTCACCTACTGAACGAGGTTTAAAGATGTTAGAAGCGCCACCAGCACCAACAATAGTTGCCTTAGATTTAAATACATGGTAGTTACCAGTACGTACGTTAAAACCTACAGCACCAGCAACACGATTTTCTTGTGCTTCATCCATTAATAGGTGGGTAACCATAATACGGTTATATGTTTTATCAGCATTCTTAGTTGCAGCTTCAGCAACGATAGGCTTGTATGATTCACCGTGAATCATGATCTGCCATTTACCTTCACGCATGTATGCACCTTTAGCAAGACCTTCAGCATTTTCACGCTTAGGATCCTTCATTAAAGGTAAACCCCATTCTTCAAATTTGTGAACTGCAGAGTCAACGTGACGAGCCATATCGAAAAGTAAGTCTTCACGAACCATGCCCATTAAGTCAATACGTGCATAACGTACGTGATCTTCAGGGTTGTTCTCGCCAAAACGAGTACCCATGTAACAGTTAATCGCGTATAGACCTTGAGCAACAGCACCAGAACGGTTAATGTTTGCTTTCTCAGCAATTACTATCTTCTTGTTACGACCCCAGTATCTAGCTTCATAAGCAGCACCAGTACCACCTAATCCAGCACCAGCAACAAGAATATCAATATTATCTTCTACAATTGTTTTATAGGCTTTCATGGTATTCTCCTCCAGCTTTCAATGATAATTTATTAGATTCTAATGTATGTAAACCACCATCATCCATACGGATGTACTTAGGTTCAAATGCTAATAAGTGTGAGTTACGCATTTCATCGCTTGGCTCAGGCTCATTTCTGAAATCAGGAATCTTAGTTCCCCATGGCTGAGTTGTAATTGGCGACAAGAAGTTTTTAACACGGCCGTCACGGAATTTAACTCTCCATGCGATCGTGCCTTTTTCTTCATCACGGATTGTACGAACACTATGACCAAGTGGTGCAAAGTCTGCATAACCACGTACGTCAATTGCTTGGTGTGGACATGCTTTAACACATGAGTAACACTCCCAACACATATTAGGTTCAATATTGTAAGCACGACGATATTTATCGTCAATGTGCATAATGTCAGATGGGCAGATATCTACACAATGTCCACAACCATCACAACGAGTCATATATACAAAAGTTGGCATATTATTTCCTCTCTTCTTTATTAATTAGTTAATTTTAGTAGTGCTTAGGCGCTTCGCGCTTAATGCCTTTACCCATATTCATTGGTGCATCCTTAAGAAGCTCCATTGAGTGTCTGTTCTGCTGCCACACGTCATCTCTTGTTTCGTGAGGTAGATTCTCATTTGTACCATTAGCCTGAATGATGCGCTTGTTGTAAGCTGCAGCGGGCTTAAAGAACATATGTGAGAACTTAGACCAGTAAACACCACCGAATAGCGTTGCAGTTGAAAGGATTACTAATGCAAACCATACACCTGTGCCACCACCATAGATTTCCCAACCTAATGCTGTTAGCGATGTACCCATTAAAGATAATGAGAACATGTCTTTTCTTAAGCTAATTGAAAATGGTGATTTTGCTTCAGCCTGACCGTCAACCTTAAATCCAAACCAGTACCAAAAACTACCAACTAATAACATAATTGCACCAAGGTTCCATACTGTTGCTAATGTAGCTGTCTCTTCTGCACCAAAAATAATAATTGCTGTTGCAGCGTTAAAGAAAATAAAGCCCCACATAGTTAGTATGTGCACTAATCTACGCATTCCATTACTAAACTCACCAGCTGTAGCAACATCTTCTACGATTGTGCCCACTAGAGCTCCAACTTTATCACCAGAGCTTAACTGCTTTAGTCTACCGTCTTCTTTACCAACTGAACACGGAGCATCGCCAGCTGCTAAATCTTTCTCTGCTTTTGCTGCTGCTTGGAAGAAGTATGTAGCACTCTTCTTATGTAGTAAATCTAAAACCGTCATAATTACCACTAGGGCAACCATAACTATTACATACGTTTGCATATCTGCGTATGTGTAACCAGCTTCAATTAATGAAGTAATTGGTGTGTTAGTGATATCGATCATAGTTTTATCCTCCTTAGGTTAAATCAATCACATTTATTTTGCCAATAATATGGCATCTTTAAAAGTCTTTCTTTTTTGTCTTGAGCACCCGCTTGATGCTTATGCAAAAATCAAACTATTATACTTAGTAAGTATAATAATATTCGAATATTATACTTATTTAAAATTTTATTTGGCTGAATGTCCACTTAACTTAATTTCAACTTTATCTTCATCCTTGATACTTGCATAGTATGCTTGTAACACTTTAGCAACCTCAGGGCGTGAAAATTCAATCGGAAGATCTTCACCATCTGAAAGCATCTTACGCACTTTAGTACCAGATAGAAGGACACGATCTTTCGCCTCGTGTGGACAAGTCTTCATTGAAGACATTCCACCACACTCATGACACCAGAATGTCCAGTCAATCTTAAGTGGTTGTGTAATTAATGACCCCTCAGGAATCTCATCAAAAATGTTATGTGCGTCAAACGGACCGTAATAGTCATCAACACCAGCGTGGTCACGACCAACTATTAAGTGTGAACAACCGTAGTTTTGTCTGAATAATGCGTGCAATAAAGCCTCACGTGGACCAGCATAACGCATGTCTAGTGGGTAGCCAGATTGTAATACTGTATTAGGAACAAAATAATTGTCAATTAATGTTGAAATTGCTTCTGAACGAACATCGGCAGGAATATCGCCGGCCTTAAGACCGCCCAATACTGAATGAATCATAACTCCATCACAAATCTCTACTGCAACTTTGGCTAAATACTCATGCGAGCGGTGCATTGGATTACGAGTTTGGAATGCTGCAATTGTCTTCCAGCCTTTATCATCAAAATATGCGCGAGTTTCAGTTGGTGTCATATATAGGTCGCCAAACTTAGCTGGGAAGCCACCATCTGACAATACTTTAATTGGACCTGCAAGATTGTACTTGCCTTGAGCATGAACCATAACCACACCTGGGTGTGCATCTTCAGTTGTTTTGTAAACTGTTTCGCACTCGTGATCTTTGTCAATAGTGTACTTCTCAGTAACACTCATTGTTGCAAGAATGTCACCAGTCTTGCTACTTACTAAAGCAATATCATCACCTTTAGAAACATCTTCATCATCTGTTGAAAGTGTTACTGGGATTGGCCAAAATAAACCGTTAGACATTGTCATATTGTCGCATACACCTTGCCAGTCAGCTTTGCCCATAAAGCCATCTAGTGGGTTAAAACCACCAATGCCCAACATTACAACATCACCTTCCTCTCTAGAAGATACAGTTATTTGTGGCAAAGATTTAGCTCTTTCTAGTTCTGCTGTTAAAGCACTACCTTCTAATGCTAAAGGGTTAAGTGCATCACTACCGTGCGGTGGTACCAATTTTGACATGTCTAATCCTATATTGATTAAAAAAAGATTAAATTATACCTATAACCATTTTTTGACATTTTATCTTGTGGTGATACCCACATATATCTCCTTGGGTATATAGTGGTATTTATAAAAAAAATAACTACCACAAGTACTTACGATTTTTCCCAGAAACTATAGCTTGATCTTAAACCTTACTCTCTCAGTGCGATCTTCTGAGCTTTGAACAATAACTTTGTCATTAGCAATATCGTAATCTAAAGTGGCACCACTAAATGAATCGAAACCTTGAACCAAATGCGCATTGCCTTTTAGGTTTACAAACTCTTTTTTAATTAAATAAATGATATTAATAGCATCGGCCTCAATAAAACGCGACTGATTTGTTTGACTCTGTCGATAATGTGCGCGCTGCTTTTTGGTGCCAATAGCAATAACTTTAGTAACTTCTTTTTCGTTACTAAACAACTCTATTTTCTCAGCGCTTAAAACTAAAGACCCTTGTTTTACACTAGCCTTACCAGTATAGGTGCTAATGCCAGCCTTTTCATCAATTACCACTGTATAAGCCTCAACCTCGATAGGCTCACTACTATCTTCAGGCAATGCATAAGACCTGGAGCTTAATAGTAGTAACAATACTAAATATAATTTATTCATAAACTCCAGACACACCACCAGTTAGCTTGATTTTTTGCTTGAGTGCATCATAGTTCATTCCCACTGCATCTATATTGGCAACACTAGACTTATAATTTATCTTGTCCTTAGTTCTATATATTTCACCACCGCCTGACTGATCTACCACAAGGTTCTTAGTATTGATTTGTGATCCTGAATTTTGTAAGATTTTAGTACTTCCTAAAAGCTTTACAATTTCATTACGCATATCCATATCAACCCCATCAGCGTAGATTGTATTCTCCTTGGCTAAATATGTAGTTTTGTTATCTGAATAATAATGTTTCTGATTATCTGATTGATCAATATATAAATCCTTGGTTAGAATCTTTTGACCGCTATTTTGGTTAATTTTAGTATCACCAATTAGCTTCATCTTGTCATCCTTAGTGCGCATATGCATGCCTTGAGAAACCATATTGGCATCCTGCGCCAAATAAGTAACCTGTTTATTACTTATAAGTTCGTCAGTTTTAGTGCCAACTAATAATTCCTGGGTGTTCATTTTATGAGTAACTCCACTACTAGAGCGCACATCAACTTTACCTTTAAATTTTATTTCCCCGCTATCTAAGTAGTTTGCACGTTGCGATGTAAGAATATAATCCTGATTACCAAACTCATCATAAGTTGTTACTTTTGGTTTAATTAGCAATGCTGGAGAGTTTTTAAAATTAAAATAACTCTCAGCCTCAACAAAATGAGTAAGCCTTTGATCAACTCCAAATTCTTGTAGAGCAAAATTATCAATTTTTTCTAAATAAGAGACCTCTTTGGACAAGGTCTGGTTGTCTGTCAACTCTATTTTTTTATCATTTTTCAATGATACAAATGAGTGCGTCAATAATTCCATCACTAGCCACATAGCGCCAACAATCACTATAATAAAGCCCGTTATTAACAGATTGTGTCTTAATTGAAAACTAACCATCGTGTGTAATAAAAAAATTAGCGGTATTTACGCCATAACTCCCAATAAAAAACTAGATATAAATCTAATTGAACAAGCTGTTGTCAAATATAAAGTTAGTATTCTTCAATATCGCCATAAGATTGACAATGAGGATACAAAACTCAATGAAGCTCTTAAGTTGCGCCAACTATGCTTAAGACATAATACTTTATTTATTATTAACGATGACATTAACCTTGCACAAAAAGTAAAGGCCGATGGTGTGCATCTTGGCAAAAGTGATGCATCAATAATGCAAGCAAAAGACCAATTAGGTGACAATGCAGTTATTGGGGTTAGCTGTTATAACAATATAAACATAGCGCTAGATGCTCAAAAGCAAGGTGTAAACTATGTAGCGTTTGGAGCTTTATTTACATCAAACACTAAGCCCAATGCACCTAAATGCTCGCTCGATGTTATCAAGCAAGCAAGACAGAGTTTAAATATTCCTATTGTTGGCATTGGCGGTGTTAATTTTAATAATCAGCAGCAAGCACTTGAGGCTGGTTGTAATGCTGTAGCAATGATTAATGCATTGTTTGAATAAGCTTACACTCTCTTAGTCAATAATTCCGCCTTTAAAAGATTATCGATTGTGTTTTTTGGTATTTTCTGCAGAAATACGATGATGAAAATCATTTTTTCTTTTTTGTGGGCGTTGTGTTTTTGGTGCACTCTTGATTCTAGAATAAGGCACCAAACACTCCTCTTTATTGCCTATTAGATCGCTACGCCCCATTTGCTTTAATGCTTGTCGCAATACGTCCCAATTTTTAGGGTCATGGTAGCGTAGGAATGCCTTATGTAATTTACGTTGTTGTCCACTACGCGGAGTCTTTACTGCTTCTGATTTTCGAGTAATTTTCTTAAGCGGGTTTAATTCACTATGATACATAGCAGAAGCTATTGCCATAGGCGTAGGGATAAAGGCCTGCACCTGGTCAGGCTTAAAATCATTACGTTTTAACCAAAGTGCCAGGTTCAGCATATCCTTATCACTTGTTCCAGGATGTGACGAAATAAAATACGGAATCAAGTATTGTTCTTTTCCTGCTTGTTTAGAATAGCGCTCAAACAACTTCTTAAAGCGATAATAAGAACCAATACCTGGCTTCATCATTTTTGACAAGGTATTGTCTTCAGTATGCTCTGGAGCAATTTTTAAACGACCGCCAACATGATGAGCAACTAATTCTTTAATATATTCAGGATCACGCACCGCCAAATCGTAACGCAAACCTGAGGCAATAAAAATACGCTTAACACCTCTTATATTGCGTGCACGTCGATACAATTTAGTTAGCGGCTTATGATCTGTCCCCATGTTTGGACAGATACCAGGATAAACACAAGAAAGACGACGACAAGCCGCTTCTATTTTTGGATCCCTACACTGGAGACGATACATGTTGGCCGTTGGACCGCCAAGATCAGAAATATTACCCTTAAAATCACCAATATTATCACGAATCTGCTTAATTTCACGAACAACCGAATCCTCTGAGCGGCTTTGAATAATACGCCCTTCATGCTCAGTAATAGAGCAAAATGTACACCCACCAAAACAACCACGCATGATATTAATTGAAAAACGAATCATATCATAGGCAGGAATTCTTAACTTTCCATAAGCAGGGTGTGGTTTGCGCGTATAGGGTAGCTCAAAAACACTGTCAAACTCTTGCGTTGATAGTGGGATTGGAGGCGGGTTTAACCAGACATCACGCTCACCATGGCGCTGCACCAAAGCTCTAGCATTACCCGGGTTTGTTTCTAAATGAAAAACACGTGAGGTATGTGCGTATAGGTAGCGATCTTTTTTTACTTGCTCAAAAGAAGGCAATCGAATAACTGTATCCTTTCGCTTTAGACCCTTGGTGCGCTGATCAAAATGAATAACTTGCTCAGCACCTTGGTTGGGGTCAATTTTGCTGGACTTGGTCTGATCTGTTTTATCCCCACAGTTGTCCTTATTGTTGTTAGATGTATCTACATATGGATCTGCCTGTGGATGAATCAAGCTTCTATTAGTATCAATTTCACTTGAATCCAATACTGTACAACCTTCAGGAATACCTTGTCGCATATAAGCAGTGCCGCGAATATCGGTGATTTGTTTAATATTTTCACCCGCCGCCACTCGATGTGCCAATTCAACCACGGCACGCTCGGCATTGCCAAAAATCAACAAATCGGCTTTTGAATCAGACAAGATTGAGCGACGAATAGTTTGCGACCAATGGTCATATTGAGCAATACGCCTTAAACTAGCTTCAATACCACCAATAATAACAGGGATGCCTTTATATGACTCCTTAGCACGCTGAGTGTAAACAGTGGTCGCACGATCAGGTCGCTTTCCTGCAATAGCACCTGCAGTATAAGCGTCATCAGAACGCGGTTTTTTTTCAGCCGTATAATGATTCACCATAGAATCCATGTTTCCTGACGCAACAGCAAAGAATAAATTAGGCTTTCCCAGCTGACGAAAATCATCTGCGGAATGCCAACTGGGCTGAGAAATGATACCTACACGAAACCCTTGAGATTCTAACAGACGACCAATAATAGCCATTCCAAAACTAGGATGGTCCACATATGCATCCCCAGTAACAATAATAATATCGCATGAATCCCAGCCTAACTCGTTCATTTCTTTGCTCGACATAGGTAGTAGTGGCGCAGGAACAAGACCTTTTTTATAAGGCCAAAATTTTGGGTAAGAATGTATATTTTTAGGCGCTAACGACATGATGCCAAAGTATACAGGAATGCATCAATAGTTTAATAATCGTAATATTATGGGTGGCAAGTCTTTATTTGTAAATCCAACTATTAATGTTGTTTTTTACTGTTTTATAGTAAAAATTTAAACACTGTTTGCTAAAAAATCTCTATTAATTCTTGTACTGCAGGACAATATAAAACGCACTTTATCTCATTACTATAGATCTTAGACAATACTTCTTTGTAAAACAACAACTGCTCTGCATGTTTGTGCTTTTGCCTGCTAATAAACCCTTCTATCGACTCATCATCTGCCTTAACGGCAGTTTTAAAATCAATAATCCATAGTGTATCTTCATCAATAAATAAACGATCTACAACAATACTGCCATTTTCAGTTATAAATTCAGCTTCAACTTGAGTTGATACTCTTGTCTTGAATAGCCATTCAAACTTTGTGTCTTGATAAGTGTTATCTAGCATACTAATAATAAAGTCAATACTTTCAACAATATCAGTATCACCAAAACCCATAGATACTAGCTTAGACTCTATACTTGATCTATCTGGACTTAACTCCCCAAGTTCGTAATACTGATGTAACAAGGTTCCAAGCAAGCTTTTGAATAACACATCAGTGCTTAATTGATAATCAATTTTCTCAGAACTGTTATCAATAATACTGTCTGATGTTAATAACTTGGCATGGCGCAAAAGTTTTGATGCTATGCGCTCAGATTTATTATTAACTATAGGATCTTCTACATTATCAAACTTGTGCCTATATTTAGGCAGCAACAACTTTAAGAAAGTTTTAGAGTGAGCATTTTTTTGTTTATTCACAGACCCAAGCAAGTGTATTTTCTTCTTAGCTCGAGTCATAGCAACATACAAAAGTCGCATTATTTCAAATGCATCCTGCTGTGATTCTATATATTTCAGATAATTATAAGTATTACTCTCATTGCTAGCAGTGCAAGGCTTTATTGGCGCCATTAATAGAGACTGATCAGCAAACTCCTGCATATGAATAATTGGTGGCTTGTTATTCTGTGGGGCTCTACCAAGCCCTGGAATAATCACCTCATCAAACTCCAAACCCTTGGACTCATGAATGGTCATAAGTTTTATCTTTGCCTTTTTACTTGGGGCATATAACTCATCCAACATTGACTCTATAGTTTCAACATTAAGCATTTCTCTGGACTCACAATTATCAATAATGCCTAAAAACATCTCCTTAATCATTGTATTTTGTACCGATAATGATTGCTTAGGAAGAAGTCTATCAATTGCACAAGTCAGCAGCTCAACGAAGCCAAATCTAGATTGATTGTTAATAACATCAATAAGTGATTCAACAATATGCAAAACTCTTGTCTTTCCATCGTCACTAAGTTTTTGCAAAACCTTCTTATCATTTAACTGTTCAAAAATTGTCACACTATCATCTTGCGACAAAACCAACAAATCATCAAGCAATAGTCCACACCAGGGTGCTCGCAAAATACTCAACCACGCTAATTTATCTCCTAAATTAAGTAGAGCTTTTGTTAAAGACATTAAATCTCGAGTAAACATATTATCTTTAAGTGCTGAGGTTTTTAGCGCCTCAAACTCAATATTGTTTTGCTTTAAAGCTATAACAATATCCAATAAATGTGACCTATTTCTAACCAAAACCGCAATTTCACTTGTTGAAGTATTACTGATGCTAGATTTAATAATATCTATAACTTGTTGGGCCTCGGACTCATATTGTTTTTCTGCAAATGGATAAAATTTAATTGCGTTATTGTACTTATCATCAGCATTTGCAATAGAATGTGAATATACAATCGAGCCCTTGTAAACATCTTCCTCTGCTGGAAATATTGAATCAAAGATTTCATTATTACCCTCAACTATGCTTTTAGATGAGCGAAAGTTTGTTGTTAGCTGTATTGAAATTGGCTTAATATCAGCAATTCCGTATTGCTTTACCTGTAAGAACAATCCCACTTGTGACTGTCTAAATCTATAAATAGATTGCATTGGATCACCAACCAAAAACAAGGTTTTTCCATCATTTGCCTGCCAATTGCTAACTAGCTTTCCAATTAGTCCGAATTGAGAGACAGATGTATCTTGAAACTCATCAATAAGAATATGCTCAATCTTATAATCTAAAAATAAAGCGACATCACTAGCACCATACTCACTCTGAGTGTCCAAGGCTTTATCTGCATCTAGTGCCACTTGAATAAAATCATGCGTCTGTCCATCTTCAAACAAAACATTTAACTGAGCAACAGCTAGCTTTAACACTGCAGCTATATTTTGTAATGCCTCGGTATGTTTGTTAGAAAAGTCGACATCTGGCAATAGCTCAACATTTGCTAATAGCTCTACAAAACTACTCTTATCAGTCAAGGCATTCAAAATATCAATAAACTCCTGCTTTTGTACTTTTAACTCTGCAGGAAATCCATTGTTTTTATTAATACTCTTGCGTAATTTGTTTTCAGTAGTAAGGCAAATTGACCTTAGGTTTTTCCAAAAAATTAATGATTCAGGCTCCACACCAGGGGTATTCTGTATTTGCGCATATTCTGGCTTGGTGTTACAACTTAATAATTCAAAAAATCGTCTGTCAAGGCAGTCATCTGCTGCAATCTTTAACAACCCTAGATGTTGGGAGATAATACTTTTGGCACTATCTTGCAATACTTTTGTGTCTATTGAGTTGTGCCGATAAAGCTTTGGAAGCCACTGATCACGTTTTTCAAGCATACTCACAATAAGACTATAAAATCTTTCGACATTATTATCTAGATAAAGTAATAGTGGCTGAATAATATCCTTATATTCAGCATCATCAATTGCCAATAGGGTTTGCTCTGCAGCCTGCCTATATACTTTATTGCGCTCCCAATTTTGGGAAATTATTTGCTTAGGAACTAATTGTGATTTTGTTGGGTAACGACTGGTTATCAAACTCGATAAGCCGTCAATGGTAGATATTTTAAGACGACTTGGGGTGGTTAATATTTGCCAATTATTTTGTATAGACCTACTCATTACTGTACAAGCTAAGTCGTAAGTTGTTTGTTTGTGTGCCTCTTCAGGTCTTTTGTCACTTGTTGACTGTAAAGACTCAATAACTCTAGTTTTAAGCTCGCTGACTGCTTTTTTAGTAAACGTCATAGCTATGACATTTTCTGGATTAGTACAGGCGGATAAAAGCTTTAAATATCGTTGAGTTAATAGTTCGGTTTTTCCAGCTCCTGCAGGGGCTTGAACAATATAAGATTGCGTAATGTCTAGTGCTTTTTCTCTTTGCCTTTGATCATTCACATTGATTCTGGGGCGCTAACACCCAACAGATTGAGACCATTTGCAATTACTTGTTTGACTGCAGTAATCAGCATAAGTCTTGAGTTACGCAATTTGATATCCTCAACTAAAAACTCACTACTGTTGTAATAACTATGAAAAACTCCAGCAAGCTCACGCAAATAATAAGCCAAAACGTGTGGCTCGTAATTAATTGCTGACGCATGCAAAACATCTTTATAACGATTAAGCTCTTTAATCAAAAGTGCTTCATTGTCATTATCTAGCAATGACAAGTCTACACCTGCGGTGTTATCACTTGCTTGCTTTATTACTGAGCAGATTCTAGCATATGCATATTGAATATAGAAAACTGGATTCTCATTAGTTTTAGATTTTGCCAAGTCCAAGTCAAAATCCATATGCTGCTCTGATTTGCGCAAAATATAGAAAAATCGCGCTGCATCATTTCCGACTTCGTTGCGCAATTCTTCCAAAGTTACAAATGAACCGCTACGAGTAGACATCGCTACTTTTTCACCGCCACGATATAGGTTGGCAAACTGTACAAGTAAAATTTCTAACTTATCAGCCTTGTGTCCTAATGCTGTGACTGACGCCTTAACACGAGCTATATAGCCATGATGATCAGCACCCCAGATATTGATAATTTTGTCATATCCACGTTCAAATTTTTCTAAATGATAGGCAATATCTGAAGCAAAGTATGTGTGAACACCATTATCTCTAACCACAACACGATCTTTTTCATCGCCGAAATCAGTAGTTTTAAACCATAGGGCCCCGTCTTTCTCGTATATATTTCCAGATTCTTGTAGAGACTTCACTGTTGTTTGTGAAAGACCACTATCAACTAATGACTGCTCAGAAAACCACTGTTGGTAATCAACTCCAAATTCAGCCAAATCATCCTTAATGCCAGATAAGATGTTATTAATAGATAAATCAAATACTTTTTTATAATCACTATCAAGAGCTTTCTTGCAATTAGCAATCAAGTCATCAATGTGTTTTTCTTTATCGCCACCATCTTTTTCATCAGCATATACGCCTGAAAAAATATCTAATTTTTCAACGTCACTAATTTTCTTAGCAATGTCGAAAATATAATCACCCTTATAGCCATTATCTGGAAATTTATCAGTTTCAATATAACGTAAGTAAACCGATGTAGCCAAGATATCCATCTGTCGCCCGGCATCATTTACATAGTATTCGTTGTCAACTTTAAAACCAATGGCTTGCAATAGATTAGAAACTGTTGCTCCATACGCTGCACCACGTCCATGGCCAACATGCAGTGGCCCAGTAGGATTTGCAGAAACAAATTCCAACAAAACTTTTTGGCCGTCGCCAAACTTAGAAAGACCAAAATTATTGGTCTGATCAAGTATTTGCTCTACAACTTTAGTGTTGGAATCTTGAGACATAAAGAAATTAATAAATCCTGGCCCAGCAATTTGCACCTGCTTAACATGCTCACTGTTTTCTATTTTGGCAACAATCTTCTCTGCCAATACTTTTGGGGAGCACCTTGCCTGCTTAGACAATACCATAGCTATATTGGTAGCAAAATCACCTTGAGACTTATCTTTAGAATGATCAATACGAATGACATCTGTAGATGCAGGAAGCACGCCATCGGCTACCAATAAATCTAGACTATGTTTTAGTAATTCTTGTAATTGTTCTTTCATTAGTGCGCCTCTTGCCACGAACTGCCAATGCCAACATCCACCTTAAGCGGGATATTCAATTGGTGGGTATTTTCCATTAATTCTTGTATTTTATTAGCAAATTCATCAGCTTTTAATGAATTAACCTCAAACACCAATTCATCATGCACTTGCATAATCATTTTTATATCTTGATTGTCATCACCAATCCACTGATATATATCAAACATAGCTTTTTTAATTATGTCTGCAGATGATCCTTGCATAGGTGCATTAATTGCTGTTCTAAGTGCATGTTGCTGCAGCATCTTATTTTTGTGATTAACTTGTGGCAAGTACAGGCGTCTACCCATAATAGTCTCAACATAGCCCTGAGTTTTGGCAGATTCTTTAATATTTTCCATATACGTAGCAACACCAGGGTAGTTTTCAAAATATGCATCAATATATTGCTTGGCTTGTGTTCTTGATACATCAATCTGCTTAGCTAGTCCAAACGCACTCATGCCATAAATTAAGCCAAAATTAATCGCCTTGGCACGACGGCGATGATCCTTAGTTATCTCATCAGCGGTCACATTAAAGATTTCACTAGCTGTGGCACTATGCACATCAACATCATTGTTAAATGCCTTTAATAAATTCTCATCTGCAGATATATGCGCCATAATTCTCAACTCAATCTGTGAGTAATCAGCAGCAATAATAACATTACCCTTACTAGCAACAAACGCACCTCTAATGCGTGCGCCAATATCTGTGCGAATTGGGATGTTTTGCAGGTTTGGGTTTGAAGATGACAAGCGTCCAGTGGCCGTTACCGCCTGATGGTATGAGGTATGAAGCCTCTTAGTTTTAAGATCTATTTGTTTTGGCAATGCCTCAAGGTAGGTTGAGTTAAGCTTAGTTAAGGTTCTGTAGCTTAATATTAAATCCACCAAAGGATGATCTAGTAGCTTTAATGCTTCTTCATTGGTTGATGGGGCGCCTTTGGGAGTTTTTTTCTTTGCCTCTAGCCCCAGGCCTTCTTCTGAGAATAAAATCTGTTGAATTTGTTTCGGTGACTCTAAATTAAACACATCTCCAGCTGTTGCAAACGCCTGAGACTGAATATCTTTCATTTGCCCCATAACATCTAATTGCTGAGAGTTAAGTAGTGCGCTGTCAATCTCAACACCATTACGCTCCATACGCAACAAAACTTTAACAAGTGGCAGTTCTATATTTTGATAAAGCTTAGCTAGTTTTGGATATTGAGCAATATTCTCATCCAGTATTTTATTAAGCAAATCTGTAACTATAACGTCTTCACAAGCATACGGAAAGGCGTCATCTATATTTACCTGATTAAAAGTAATTTGCTTTTTACCTTTGCCAGCAATATCAGCAAAATGAATGGTTTTGTGACCTAAGTAATGCTCGCTCAAGTCATCCATATTGTGTCTAGTTGCAACTGAATTTAAACTATAAGACTTCACCATAGTGTCGTCAGTAATTCCATTTAGCTCAACATTGTAATTTGCCAAAATATGGGCATCATATTTAAGATTTTGACCAACCTTTCCAATAGATTCATCCTGCAAGATTGGTATTAGCGCATTAAGCACATAGTCAAAATCTAGTTGTTTTGGAGCATCTAAATAGTCATGGGCAACTGGAATATAGAAGCTATCATTATCGATTAAAAATACCCATCCTACAATCCTGGCGTTCATATAATCAAGCGACGAAGTTTCTAGATCAAATACAAATGTTTTGGAGTTTTTTAATCTAACAACTACAGCCTCAAACTTCTCTTGGCTTAGTACTAGCGTTTGTGAATAATTATTGAGCATGTCAATGTCATCACTAATTATCTCATTAACCTCGGCTTTGCCAATATTTTCTTGTATCTCAACTGGCACATCACCAAGTTGCTTGAGCCACATAGCAAAACCATATTGCTGATACAAACTTGCAAGCTTAGCGTGGTCTTGGCCTGGCTCAACATCTAGAATATTACATGGCAATTCAACATCAAACTTAAGCTCAACTAATTTGTGTGACAAGTCTAGCATTTCAAAACTATTGCGTAGCTTCTCGCCAACCTTGCCCTTAATCTGATCAGAGTTCTTCTTAACTCCAGTAATATTATTATAGGACTGCAGCCATTTAACGGCAGTTTTAGGTCCTACACTTGGAACACCAGGAATGTTATCTGCACTATCACCAGTAAGCGCCAAAAGATCCATAATTTGATTTGGAGCTACACCCATTTTTTCAATTACTGCGTTGTGATCATATAAATTACCCTTCATATCCAACTGAGTTATATTGTTACTTACCAATTGCATCAGGTCTTTATCACCACTAGCAATAATGGTTTTAATTCTGTTTTCCTCTGCGCAGCGACTAAGTGTAGCAATAACATCGTCCGCCTCAACATTAGGTACACACATAAAGTGAAAACCCATAGCTCTAACAATTTCATACAAAGGCTCAATCTGCATAATTAGATCACTATCAGCAGGCTTCCTATGCGCTTTGTATTCCGGGTAAAGGTCGTGTCTAAAATTCTTACCTTTGGCATCAAATATAGTTATTATTTTTGCTTGAGGATACTGGTTCTGCAAACGTTTAATGGCATTAATAACACCGAACATCGCCCCAGTTGGAAAGCCATCTTTATTGGTTAAATTTTGTGATAGTGTAGAAAAATAAGCTCGGAATAAAAAAGCCGAGCCATCCATTAAAATTAGCTTGTGTGACATAGATCAGATTTTACATTAAAGCATTATTAAGGGCATCTCTAAAAAACCTTATACAAGATAAAGCTTGATGCTTATTTTCAGGGTATAAAATAACGCATATATTTCCTATTTAGTCAATAATGTCAGAAGTACTCATTAGTGCAAACAATGTCAGCCTTAAACACAACACCAAGAGTGTGCTTGATAATGTTAGCTTTGATATTAAAGCCGGTGAATTTATTACTCTTATTGGGCCAAATGGTGCAGGCAAAAGTTCACTAATAAAAATTCTTCTGGGACTTATTAAGCCCGATAGTGGCAGTATAAAAAAATCCAAAAATATTAGACTTGGATACACTCCACAAAAATTCATTCCTAATGAATTTATCCCAATCTCAGTTATTGATTTTCTGAAATTAAATCAAAAAACTAGTATTGACTTTCTACTTAAAATATCCAAACTTACTGGCATTGAAGTCTTACTAAGTTCCTCTCTGAAAGACTTGTCTGGTGGAGAAATGCAGCGCGTATTACTCGCTAGAGCACTACTTAGTAAGCCCAATATTCTGATTCTTGATGAGCCAGCCCAAAATTTAGATGTGAATGGACAAATGCATTTATACAAGCTTATTCAAGACATTCATCAGCAACAAGAGTGTGCGATACTTATGGTTTCACACGACTTACACAGGGTCATGAAGGAGTCAACACAGGTTTTATGCCTATATCATCATATATGCTGTATGGGGCAGCCTGAGTCTATATTGCAAGACTCTAGTTTTAATGATTTGTTTGCCGATCAAATGGATGAACTAATGGCAACTTATGAACACCACCATAACCATTGTCATGAAAGCTAGGGATTACTTAGCAAACATCTTGGCCGATGATCTTTGCAAGAAATCGCCTTTAGTGGCCTCCACTATTACATCCCATCTACCTTTGAATGGCAATTTGATTTGTGCCTGATATACGCCCGATGCATCGGGAGACATAGTTTTTGAAAAATCAAACTTTCTCTCTAATGGGCGGTAAAAATATATAACCATTTTTGCATCAGTAAAAACTTTATCTTTTTGCATGCTTATAGCTTTATAAGTTTGCTCAACATTGTGAGCCACATCTTTAGGAATTTCTAAATTTAAACTCCAACCTTGTTGAGATAATAATTGTTTTTTGCTTAGAGTATCGCCATAACGCTCGCCACTCAAATAAGCATCCTCAACTACTAACCCAGGATGTGTTTCTAAGGCGGTAATAATTCTATATCCAGTTGCTATAACCAAAATTAAAAACAATGCCAACATTGACATCATAATTGGAGATTTGTGAATTGTCATTTCATACTCTTATGGGTAAAGAATGAGGTTTCATATTCTAAAGTAGACTGCGCACCTTTAACCACAAAGACCACATTGTTGTTGTCACCAACATTTTTTTCATACGCATTCAAATATACATAAATAGACTTCACATTGCCTGTTGGTATTATTACTGTATTTAACTTATTGATCGACTTAAGGTCTTTTATCTCACTTTTAAAACTAATCTCTACTGGCATTTCTTTATCGGTTTTGTTCATTACCTTAAGTTCATACTTGTTACGAATAGACCCGTCTGATAACTGCACAAATAATGGCTGTCTATCGTGCAAAACCTTAAAGTCCATTGCTGCAATATTAAGCATTCCATATACTAACACTGATAATAAAATCAACAATATCAAAGAATAAACAATCACCCTTGGACGCTTATACAAAGCCTCAACTGGTTTGTTAAATTTCATTTCAGTTAATGATGTGTAACGAATCAGGCCTTTTGGCTTGCCAACTTTTTCCATTACTGCATCACAAGCATCTATACAAAGACCGCAAGTTATACAACCGTATTCTTGACCCTTGCGAATGTCAACGCCAGTTGGGCATACTGCCACACACTGATTACAATCAATACAATCGCCAAAACCTTCGACAAACTTGCCTTTTTTCAATTTGCCACGATCCTCACCACGATAGTGATCATAGGTTGGCATAATACTTTGTTCATCGCACATTGCGCCCTGGATACGTGCGTAAGGACAGATCCACATGCACGATTGTTCACGCATAAAACCTGCAAATACATAAGCTCCTATAGCAATAATTGCAGTAATTACTGCAGTTGTAGAGGTAATATCACCACTAAAATACTCGGACCAAGTGACCCCAAAATACAACATCCAGGTAATACCAGAGAACAATGCAATAGCAATCCAAATAATATGCTTGGTTAATTTAATTCCAAGCTTGCTAGGTCCCCACGGGGCTTTTTCCAGCTTTCTACGCTTAACCGGAGCGCCCTCTACCCAATCTTCAACCTTGGTGAAAATATCGGTCCAAATAGTTTGGAAACAAAAATAACCACAGAAAGCCCTACCAAGAACAGCTGTCATTGCTGCTAATAAAATTGCCAAGAATAACAATACCATTGTTAGCATCCAGATATCTTGTGGGAATACGGTTATATCAAATAAATGATACTGTCTTTTGTCCATATCAAACAAAACTGCTTGCCTACCATTCCAAGTTATATAAGGACCAATGAAAAATGGTGACCATACCGCAATTGCTAACCACTTGAGATTTCTAAACTTGCCGCCCATACGTTTGGCGTGAATAGTGCTTTCACCCAGGTTTTGTACCCACTGCTCACCTTCTTCGTATATATTGTCTACTTGGATATTTTTATCCGTCATAACTATCTCTTATAACCATTATTGCCAAACGCGCATATCATATCATTAATCGTGATTTTTTTCTTAATATAAGTCAAGATGAGCATTATATTCATAGTGTTATACAAAGTATTGATAAAATGAAATTTATTAGTACATACAATCTATAAAAAACGACTAACAAACAAATTCATATAGTTTTTCACGCCGAATGAATCTTGCCAAGTACAAGCAAAACTCCACTCTGATATAATGTCTACTTTTTTCAACACAATTAAACATGAAAGATATTATCGAAGAAGCTTTTGAAGATAGAGCTAACATCAACCCAGAATCAGCAAGCAATGAAGTAAAGCAAGCAGTAGCTGAGGCAATTCAAATGCTTGACTCAGGACAAGCGCGTGTTGCCGAACAAAAAGGAGTTGGTGACTGGGTGGTAAACGAATGGCTTAAAAAAGCAGTTTTACTATCTTTTAGACTAGAGAACAATGCGCCTATGCAGGGTGGTTTTACTCAATATTACGACAAAGTTCCGTCAAAATTTGCAGATATGTCAGCTGAGGATTTTAATACAGCAGGTGTACGCGTAGTGCCTCCGGCAAGCGCCCGTCGAGGCTCTTTTATAGCTAAAGATACTGTACTTATGCCAAGCTATGTAAACATTGGAGCGTATGTTGATTCTGGAACAATGGTAGATACATGGGCAACAGTTGGCTCATGTGCACAAATCGGAAAAAATGTTCACCTTTCAGGTGGTGTTGGCATTGGTGGTGTTCTAGAGCCTCTGCAGGCAGCTCCAACTATTATTGAGGACAATTGTTTTATCGGTGCAAGATCAGAAGTAGTAGAAGGTGTAATTGTTGAGGAAGGCGCGGTAATTTCAATGGGTGTTTACATTGGTCAATCAACTAAGATTTTCAATCGTGAAACTGGTGAATTCTCTTATGGTCGTATTCCAGCAGGCTCTGTTGTGGTATCAGGCAACCTACCATCTAAAGATGGAGCTTACTCACTATACTGTGCAGTAATTGTTAAGCAAGTAGATGCAAAAACTAGGTCTAAAGTGGGGATTAACGAGCTTCTTAGAGGCATTTAATCTACTACAAAAATCAAAAAACCCGCCGTTAAGCGGGTTTTTTTGTTTTTATGTATTTACTAGTTACGTGTAAACAAGGCGTAAATAACAGCAACTGCTGCTAAGCCTACTAAACCGTGCGATCCAAGACTAGCAACAATGCCAGTAATTGTACCAATTACATCACCACCAATAAATGGCACGCCAGTTGCGCCTGCGCCAAATATTACTTGAACCACTATAGCTAAAGCAATTAAAGCTATGCCGGCTTCGGTTAGTTTTTTGATTGTACCAATAACAGTATCAAACATATTTTCCCCTTTTTAGTTACAAGAAACTTAGCACTACACTAAGTAATTAATAATCTAGAGTGTTTATTGACTAATGTCAAGTATTTTTTGAAAAAATGCCAAAAAAGTTGTATTTTTATCACTAAATATTGAAAAAACACAACTTTTTTATATTACTGTGGGCCTTACAGTGTAACAGATAGCGCGATCCCGATAAAAATCACCATACCAATGTAATTATTATGCAAAAAAGCTCGAAAACATACTGTTTTTTTCCTATTTTTGATTAAAAACTGATGGTAAATCATTAAAAATGCACTTAAAATCATTGAAATGTCATAAAAAATAGTCAAATTGAAAATTTTTGAAATTTTAAAAAATATCAATAATAGTGCTATTTGTAAACTCCCAATAATCAACTTATCATATTTTGCGAAAAGTATGGCTGTAGACTTTACCCCAATTTTTAAGTCCTCTTCTCTATCGGCCATAGCATACATAGTGTCATAAATTATTGTCCATACAACTGTTGCGGCAAATAAATACCAAGCTGATACTGGTACAAAATTATTTGTTGCGGCAAATGCCATAGGCACACTCATAGCAAATGCCAACCCAAGTACAAATTGCGGTAAATTGGTCCAACGCTTAGTAAAAGGGTAAAGTGTTGCTAAAAAAACAGCAACTAAAGCCAACTGAATTGTAAGAGTATTGGTAAACAAAACCAAAATAAAAGCACTAACAATTAAAGCAAAAAACAATTTGAGTGCATCCGTTGCCAATACTTCTCCTGAGGTAATTGGCCTTGATTTTGTACGCTCAACCAATTTATCAATTTTCCTATCTGCATAGTCATTAATTACACAACCTGCTGAGCGCATTAATACCACGCCTAAAGTAAAAATAATAAATAAATCAATACGTGGAACACCATCAGCTGCCAAAAATAGCGCCCATAATGTTGGCCACAATAATAAATAAATACCGATTGGCTTATCGAGACGCATAAGGCGGAAATACGCACTAAATAATGATGTTTTAGGCTGTGATGAATTCATAATTTTTCTAAAAACTCTTGCAATTCAACAGATAGTGGGGCGTTTACTTTCTGGATGTCGCCTGTAACTGGGTTAGTAAAAATCAATTGATGTGCGTGTAGGAAAAGCCTATTCAAACCTTTAAATTTAACCAATCTATCAAATTCCTTGTCGCCATATTTATCATCTCCAGCAAGCGAGTGACCAGAGTATTTTGCATGAACTCTAATTTGATGTGTACGCCCTGTCTCAATCGTTACCTCCACCAAAGAGGCTTTAAAATCTTCGCTATTGAAGTTTTTAAGTGGCTGAAAATGACTAACCGCATGCTTACCTTTGGCGTCTACCACAGTGTATCGTGAATTTTGATATAGTGGGGCATCAATGGTATGACGTTTTTTTGACCACACACCTTTAACTAGGGCGGTATAACGTTTTTCCATTTCATGCTTGTTGAGCTGCTCGTGCAGGTTTTTTAATACACTGCGTTTTTTGGCAACCAACAAAACACCTGATGTTGCACGATCCAGACGATGTACTAACTCAACTGGATCTTTATACATTTCTCTAAGTGCTTCAATTACACCGGTATCAACACCACTGCCGCTATGAACGGCAACGCCGCTTGGTTTGTTGATAATCAATAAACCTTTGTCTTCATACAGAATTGCATCGCTCAATAACTTTTTCAAATTATCAGAAACATGTGATGGTTTTTTTTCACTCACTTTAATTGGCGGTATACGCACCACATCATCAACCTTTAACTTGTAGTCTGCTTTCTTTCTCCCTTTGTTAACTCGAACTTCGCCTTTGCGAATAACACGATATATATGAGACTTAGGCACGCCCTTAAGGATCTTAACCAAGTAATTATCTAGGCGCTGTCCTTGAGAAAACTCATCAACTGTTTGAAAGGAAACTGCCATTATCTTGATGACAAGAATAAATTATTAAAGTTTTGTGTTGTAATATTAGCCATTTCACTAACGCTAACTCCACGTATTTCTGCCAATTTTTCTGCCACATAGTAACTATATGCTGGAGAATTAGGCTTACCTCTATAAGGCACGGGCGTTAAATATGGTGAATCGGTTTCTACCAACAGTCTATCGCTTGGGACTTTTTTTGCCACATCTCGCAATCTATCAGCACTTTTAAAAGTAATAATTCCAGAAAATGAAATATAAAAACCCAAGTCTAGAGCCGCTTTAGCAGTATCCCAATCCTCAGCGAAACAATGCATAACTCCAGCTTGAGGCTGCTCTTCTTGCATAATTTTTATAGTATCAGTTTTGGCGTCACGAGTATGTACAATCATAGGCTTGCCTGATTGGTTTGAAGCGGCAATATGACGACGAAAACGCTCACGCTGCCAATCAGCAGCTTCTTTTTCAATATGAAAATAATCCAAACCTGTTTCACCAATAGCAATAACTTTTTTATGTTTAGCAAGCTCAACTAGCTCATCAACACTAGGGTCTTTTCCATTTTGTTCAGTTGGGTGCACACCAACAGACGCATAGATTTGTTCATGTTTTTTTGCTAGAGAAAAAACATCTTCAAAATGCTCCAGATCAATACAAACACATAAAAACTGCTTAACTGAAAGCTCTTTTGCATGCTCAAGCATACTTTCAATACTACCACCAAACTTGGAAAGATCAACTCTGTCAATATGGCAATGTGAATCTACAATATTCATAACCCTAACTTTTTAAACCAGTCTTTGGCTTTATTATTCAACTTGCCTTTTAAATCTTCAAGCTTATTATCAAGCTTTCTCTTAATACCTTGCTTTATCTCTTTTTCATTAAGTCTAAAGCCTTTATTTTCCACCTCTTTTTGTATTCTGCCTAGAGCTATCTTTAACAACTCAACTCCAACTTGATCGACTGGAATGCCGTTGTTAGCTCCGAAATCATAAATCGTCACGTCTGGAACAATAACGGTTTCATTAAACCATTCGGTGTCGATATGTAATTGAGTATTAATGAAACTAAGATTCTTTATGATAACCCTGGTTTTTTGTTGCTGAGGGCTAGCATATGTACTCTTTGATATTTTGCCATCGGACCGATAAGCGTTGTTACTTTTGACGCTGTCATCCAACCTATTCAACAAACTAACTAAATTAACTTGCTTGTTGTTCTGCTCTAATGTAAATAAAAGCCCATCAAACTCTAAATATTCAAGTATTAATAAATCATCAGCACTTTGATCAGAAACAAGTGCGCTCAGGTGGTTTAAGACAAATGCATTTTCATTTTTAAATGAATCTGGATTTTTTACCTCAACAAAATCTAAATTAACCCTGCCTCTGACCCAGTCACTTCTAAATTCGGCAATATGCACTGGGGTTTTAAGTTCTCCCTGTATATATGATTCGATACTACTTTTGGCTAGCGTATCAAAAAACAACACTACAAGCATAATAGCAACAACAATTAAAGCCAGTAAGTAATAAAGTATCTTTTTCATATTTAATTTGACTGTATTTCTAACAAATACCTATTGTCTGAGACATAAGGGACGCTAAGTTGATGCGCTACAACATCCACACCTTTAACGCTCTCGTTGGCAAACTTGTCACCTTTCATTAGTAGATAACGACCATTATTACACAATAAATGCTGAGTGAGTTTTAATGTTTTACCTACCTCTGCAAATGCTCTAGAGGTTATCTGAGAAAAGCATTGCTCCGGATGATAATTCTCAACCCTGTCATTTATTACAGTTAAGTTTTTTAAATCAAGCTGAGTCTTGGCAAACTGCATGAAACGACACTTTTTACCAACTGTGTCTATTACACTAACTGCCAAATTTGGCTTCATAATACTAATCACAATACCTGGCAGACCTGCGCCTGCGCCAACATCCAATAAGGACTTATCGCCAATATATTTAATTACCGATAAGCTATCGATTAGGTGTTTCTTTACACCTTCCTCCATATTCCTAATAGCACTAAGATTATAGGTCTTGTTCCATTTAATTATCAACTCAAGATAATTAATTAGTTTAGCAGCTTGTTTGTTATCAAGCTCAATATCCATATCTTTTGCACCATCTATCAGTAACTGCTCTAGATTCATTTAGATTTATAGGTTTTTAAATATACTAATAGAATTGATATAGATGCTGGTGTTATGCCTTGCAATCTAGATGCTTGCCCAATTGTTTCTGGTTTATGTAATTGTAATTTTTGCCTTACCTCTGCTGATAATGCCTTAATTAAATCATACTCCATGTCCTCCGGCAGAGCTGTATTTTCGTTTTGCCTATATTTCTCTATCTCATCTAGCTGACGCTTAATATAGCCTGCATACTTTATTTGATTTTCAACCAAAACACTAAGGCTTGCATCCTCTAAAAAAGGCTTGCCTGATTCAATCTTACGCAGAATTTCATAATTAACTTTAGGTCTTTTTAATAGATCTAGTAGTGAATACTCGTGATTGAGTTTTTGCCCTAAAACCTCTGCAGCTTGAACATCATCAGCTTGTATCCATACACTTTTTAACCTTTGCTTTTCCTTCTCAATTGTACTGTATTTATTTTCAAATGCATGCACCCTATCACTATCAATCAAACCTAGCTCTATAGCCTTTGGAGTTAAGCGTTGATCCGCATTGTCCTCCCTTAATAAAAGCCTATACTCAGCACGTGATGTAAACATACGATATGGCTCATTAGTGCCTTTGGTGATTAGATCATCAACCATAACACCAATATAACTTTCATCACGCTTTGGTAGCCAAGGTTCTTTTTCTTGAATAGAGCAAGCTGCATTGATGCCAGCAAGCATTCCCTGGGCTGCCGCCTCTTCATATCCAGTAGTGCCGTTGATTTGACCGGCAAAATAAAGTCCAGATATTTTTTTAACCTCTAAAGTTTGCTTTAGTCCTCTAGGGTCAAAGAAATCATATTCAATTGCATAACCTGGGCGCACTATTTGTGCATTCTCAAAACCCCTGATTGAATGAATAAAGTCTACCTGTACTTCATAAGGTAGTGAAGTAGAAACGCCATTTGGATAAACCTCATTCGTAGTCAACCCCTCAGGCTCAACAAAAATCTGATGTGAATCACGCTCACTAAAGCGTACTACTTTATCCTCAATAGATGGGCAATACCTAGGACCAATACCTTCAATATTGCCAGTATACATTGGTGAATCTTTTAAACCGTCGCGGATAAAATCATGCGTTTGTGTATTAGTATGGGTAATATAACAAGGTATTTGACGCGGGTGATCGTCTACACTCCCCATAAAAGAAAAAGTAGGCAATGGGCTGTCACCAGGTTGTTTTTGCATTAAAGAATAGTCAAGTGTTCTACCGTCAAGTCGTGGTGGGGTGCCTGTTTTTAAACGTCCTACACCAAGATCGTACTCTCGTAATTTTCTAGATAAAGCATTAGAAGGAGCATCACCTGCTCGTCCGCCTTGATAATTAGCTTGGCCAATATGAATAACCCCGCCTAAAAATGTTCCAGAAGTCAAAATCACCTTGTCAGCACTAAAGCTTAAGCCCATTTGGGTTACTACACCTTTAACCACATCATTTTCAATAATTAAATTATCAACAGCTTGCTGGAATAACGACAAATTGTCTTGGTTTTCTAGAGCGTAGCGAATGGCAGCTTTATATAAGACACGATCTGCTTGGGCACGAGTAGCGCGCACAGCCGGGCCTTTTGAAGCATTCAATGTTCTAAACTGGATGCCTGCTTGGTCAATAGCCTTAGCCATTGCCCCGCCCATAGCATCTATCTCTTTAACCAGATGACCTTTGCCAATACCACCAATTGCAGGATTGCAACTCATCTGACCTAAGGTTTCTATGTTGTGAGTAATTAGAAGAGTTTTGACTCCCATACGTGCAGATGCCAATGCAGCCTCTGTCCCGGCATGGCCTCCACCTACAACAATAACTGGATAGTAATTATTTTGAATCATTTAAAAATTTATTATAAATAAAAAAGGCCCGTTTTTAAACGAGCCTTTCGATTTATGTTCTCTAGGCGCTTACTTTACTTGGGCGTCTAACTCACCTGAAGAATATCTTTGACTCATAGTATCTAATGAAGATACCTTAATCTTGTCAGCATTACCAGCTGAACCAAATGCTTCAAAACGATCAGCACAAATATCACTCATTGCGTTAGTTGCTTCTTTTAAGAACTTACGTGGATCAAAGTTTGATGAATTTTCAGTTAAATGTCTACGTACCGCACCAGTTGAAGCCATACGTAAATCAGTATCGATGTTTACTTTACGCACACCGTTCTTAATGCCTTCTTGGATTTCACTTACTGGAACGCCATAAGTTTGACCCATATCACCACCAAAATCGTTAATGATCTTTAACCAATCTTGAGGAACTGATGAAGAGCCGTGCATTACTAAGTGTGTATTCGGGATGCGTGCATTGATTTCTTTAATACGATCAATACGTAGGATTTCACCTGTAGGCTCTTGAGTAAACTTATAGGCACCGTGTGAAGTACCAATAGCAATAGCTAATGCATCAACATTTGTAGCTTTAACAAAATCAGCCGCTTCTTCAACGCCTGTTAGAAGCATATCAAGGTCTAATTTACCTTCAGCACCGTGACCATCTTCTTCACCCATCTCACCAGTTTCTAGTGAACCTAGACAGCCCAACTCACCCTCTACTGAAACACCGCCTGCGTGTGCCATAGCAACAACATTCTTTGTTACGTCTACATTGTATTCAAATGAAGAAGGTGTCTTACAGTCTGCTTCCAAAGATCCGTCCATCATTACTGATGAAAAACCTGATTGGATTGAACGTAAACATACTGCTGGCTCAGACCCATGATCCTGATGCATTACCACTGGAATATGTGGATACATTTCAATCGCTGCTGAAATTAAGTGGCGCAGGAACGGCTCGCCTGCATAGCCTCTAGCACCTGCAGAACCTTGCATAATAACTGGGCTATTAGTTTTATCTGCAGCCTCCATGATTGCATGAACTTGCTCCATATTGTTTACGTTGAACGCTGGCATACCATAGCCATTCTCTGCTGCGTGATCTAATAACTCTCTTAATGAAATTAACATATTTTTTTCTCCTTTACTTTATTACTTATTTCTTAATAATTTGCATCGCCCACACGAAGAATCTTCATCATGTTGGTTCCGCCTGATTTATCTTTATACATGCCTTTGGTTAATACCACCAAATCGCCTTTCTCAACAATGTTGTTGTCAACTAGTTTTTCCACAACAGCGCTGTTAACCTCCATCCAATCGTTTGTACTACTTTTCTCAATGCCACAAGGGTAAACACCACGATATAGTGTCACTCTTCGTAGAGTTTTAACATTATCACTCATTGCATATATTGGAGTATTTGAGCTTATTCTTGACATCCACATTGCAGTTTTTCCAGTCTCTGTAAGAGTTGATATTGCTTTAGCACCTAAATGATTAGCTGCATACATAGCGCTCATTGCGATAGTTTCATCAATATACTCAAACTTCTCGTTAAGTCTGTGATGTGATACTTTTGCAATTGGGTTTTTCTCAGCCTCAACACAAACATCATTCATAGTCTTAACTGCATTTTCAGGAAAATTTCCTGCTGCAGTCTCGGCAGAAAGCATTACTGCATCAGTTCCGTCTAACACTGCATTAGCAACATCAAACACCTCTGCGCGCGTTGGGATTGGATTAGTAATCATAGACTCTAGCATTTGTGTTGCAGTGATTACAATGCGATCATTAGATCTTGCTAATTTAATCAAGCGCTTTTGTTGTGCTGGCAACTGTGGATCACCAATCTCAACACCTAAGTCGCCACGTGCTACCATAATGCCAGCAGACTCATTGATGATGTCATTGATAATATCGTCAGCTAAAGATTCAGCTCTTTCAATTTTAGAGATAACTCCAGCTTCACAACCTGCTTTGATAAGAAGTTCTTTTGTTTCACGTACATCATCGCCATTTACTGGAAAAGATAGCGCCACATAGTCTGCTTTTGCCTTAGCCGCAACAAGAATATCTTTTTTGTCTTTATCAGTCAATGCATTTGCAGATAAACCACCACCACGTAAATTAATACCTTTTTTATCTGATAATAAACCGCCCTGAATAACAATTGTGTTGATTTTATTGCCTTCAACACTATTCACCTCTAAAACAACCTTGCCATCATCAAGAAGTAGAATATTTCCTGCGCTAACCTCTTTAGGTAATGTTTTATATGCAATACCAACAGAATACTGGTCACCTGATAGTTCATCTAAATCTGCATCTAGTGCAAAAGAATCGCCGTTTTTTAATTCAATCTTCATACCATCTTTAAAAGATGCAATGCGAATTTTAGGACCCTGAAGATCCATCAAGACACCTATATAGGTATGATTTGCTCGCGCCCAGTCACGTACAGCTTTTACTCTTCCCAGGTGCTCCTGTTCAAAGCCATGAGAAAAGTTAATGCGAACAACATTAACTCCTGCTTCAAGAATGCCTTCTAAAACCCCAGGCTTATCAGTTGCCGGGCCTAAAGTTGCTAAAATTTTAGTTCTTCTAGGCAAGATTTACTCCGCTGCTCTTTCTTCTAATATTGCTACTGCCGGAAGTTTTTTGCCTTCTAAAAATTCTAAAAATGCTCCACCGCCAGTTGAAATGTAGCTAACTTTATCTTCAATATTATATTTATCAACCGCCGCCAAAGTATCGCCACCGCCTGCAATTGAAAACGCATCAGATTCAGCAATTGCCATACCTAGTGTTTTAGTGCCATCAGCAAACTGATCAAATTCAAATACGCCTACCGGGCCATTCCATACAATTGTGCCGGCATTTTTCATAATTTCAGCTAATTGGGTAGCAGAATCAGGACCAACATCAAAAATCATATCATCATCTTCAACTTCTGATGATGCTTTAACAGTTGCCGGGGCTGTTTCAGAGAACTCCTTGCCGCACACTACATCAGTAGGCACTGGAATTTCACAGTCTTCCATTAATTTTTTAGCTGTTGGTATTAGATCATCTTCACAAAGTGATTTACCTACATTGTGGCCTTGAGCAGCAATGAAAGTATTGGCAATACCGCCACCAACAACTAACTGATCAACAATTTTAGATAGGGACTCTAGTACAGTTAATTTAGTTGAAACTTTTGAACCACCAACGATTGCAACCATTGGACGTGCAGGATTATCAAGCGCCTTGCCTAATGCCTCTAACTCGCCTGAAAGTAGTGGACCAGAACATGCAATTGGAGCATACTTAGCCACACCATGTGTCGATGCTTGTGCTCGGTGCGCTGTACCAAATGCATCCATAGCAAAGATGTCACACATTGCTGCCATACGCTTAGATAAGTCATCATCATTCGACATCTCACCCACATTAAATCTTACATTTTCACAAAGAACTACGTCACCATCATTCATATCAACGCCATCTAACCAATTAGTTTCTAAACGCACAGTTATGCCTAATAGTTCAGTCAAACGATCTGCAACAGGTTGCAATGTAAACTCATCACTAGGCTCACCTTCAGTTGGACGACCACGATGCGACATAAGCATTACCTTTGCGCCTTGTTTTATTGCAACCTCGATAGTTGGTAGTGATGCTTTAATACGCTTATCACTTGTAACCACGCCATCTTTAATTGGCACATTAAGATCTTGACGAATAAGTACTCGCTTTGAGCTTAAATCTAGGTCTGTTAAATTGATTACTGACATAATATTCTCCTGCTTGTTTATGCAATAGACTGATCAACAATATTGATCAGACTTGTCTCAACTGGATTAACTAATGCTGATAAACCATCTGCATCTGATAGTTGAGAAATATGTTTAGAGGGTAGTGCTAAACCAACCTTGGTAACACCATCCTGTGTATATACCGAAATACGGCACGGCAACACTGTTGCCAAACTCATATCCTTATCAAGGATATCTTTTGCAACCTTCGGATTACAAATTTCAAACACATGGCATTTTTCGGCCAACTCATAGCCTTTATTTTCAAGTGTTTGTTTAATATCGTAAGAATGCAAAATTCCAAACTTATTGTTTGGAACGGCTTCTTTTATTTTTTCAATAACTTCATCAATACTAAGATGTGAGTCTTGAATGTATAAATCCGACATAAAACACGGCCCGCTATGCGGGCCATAGATTTATTACTTGTTAAGCTACGTGCTTAACTAAACGCAGCATGTTACAAGTGTAACCATACTCGTTATCATACCAAGAAACAAGTTTCACAAACGTGTCGTCAAGTGCGATACCTGCGCCAGCGTCGAAAATTGAAGAAGCACTTACGCCACGGAAATCTGATGAAACTACCATGTCTTCAGTGTACTGTAATGTACCTTTCATTGAGCCTTCTGAAGCTTCTTTAATTGCAGAACAAATTTCTTCGTAAGTTGCAGGCTTGTTTAACTCACAAGTTAGGTCAACTACTGAAACGTCAACTGAAGGGATACGGAAAGACATACCAGTTAGTTTGCCGTTAAGCTCTGGCAATACAACACCTACAGCCTTAGCAGCACCAGTTGATGAAGGAATAATGTTTTCAAACACTGCACGACCACCTCTCCAATCTTTCATTGAAGGACCGTCAACAGTTTTCTGTGTTGCGGTTGATGCGTGAACAGTTGTCATTAAACCGCGCTTAAGACCCCAGTTATCATTGATAACTTTAGCAATTGGAGCTAAACAGTTTGTAGTACAAGACGCCGCTGAAACGATTGCTTGACCAGCATAATCTTCATGGTTAACACCATATACAAACATTGGTGTGCCATCTTTAGAAGGAGCTGATTGAACAACTTTCTTAGCACCAGCATCAATGTGAGCTTGACAAGACTCTTCTGTTAAGAAGAAACCAGTACAATCGATTGCCACATCTACATCAATATCACCCCACTTAAGGTCAGCTGGGTTACGCTCAGCTGATAGACGAACACGCTTACCATCAACAACAAAATGATCGCCATCTACAGCTACTTCACCGTCAAAACGACCGTGAGCTGTATCATACTTAAGCATATATGCTAAGTAATCATTGTCTAATAAATCATTAATACCTACTACTTCTAACTCTGGAAAATCTTTCTTAATTGCACGAAATACCATGCGACCAATACGACCAAAACCGTTAATACCTACTTTAATTGCCATTTTTTCTTACTCCTTTACTTTGTTAATAAAATTAAGAACAGCTGCCACAACAGCCGCTATTGAAAAGTCCATCAATAGTGTTTACAACATTATCTACCGTGAAACCAAATTCTTTAAATAATTGATCTGCTGGTGCAGATTCACCGAATGATTTCATACCAACGATAGCACCTTCTAAACCAACATACTTATACCAACCATTGTCAATACTAGCTTCAATTGCAACACGCTTAATTCCTGTCGGTAAAACACTTTCCTTATATTCGCCATCTTGCTTGTCAAACCTTTCAGGACAAGGCATAGAAACAACACGAACATTTTTGCTTGATGCTTCTGCAGACTCAACTGCTAAGCCAACTTCTGAACCAGTCGCAATAAGAACAACATCAGGTGTTCCAGCGCAATCTTTAAGCACATATCCGCCTTTTGAAATATTGGCTAATTGCTCAGCAGTCCTCTCATTTGGTGTCAGTGCTTGACGCGAGAATACCAATGCAGTAGGACCATTGTCCCTAATAATTGCCTCTTTCCATGAAACAGCAGACTCGATTGCATCACAACCTCTCCATGTTTCAAAGTTAGGAATAACACGCATTGTTGCTAATTGCTCAACTGGCTGGTGTGTTGGACCATCTTCACCCAAACCAATTGAATCGTGAGTGTAAACATAGATTGTGCCAATCTTCATTAATGCAGACATACGTAACGCGTTACGCATAAACTCCATAAACATAAAGAATGTTGCACCATAAACTTTAAAACCGCCATGAAGAACCATACCGTTCATCATATGCGCCATACCAAACTCACGCACACCCCATGACATATAGTTACCTTTTGCATTATCTGCATTAACTTTAACAGTGCCTGACCAATTTGTTAGGTTAGAACCTGTTAGGTCAGCTGAACCACCAAACATCTCTGGTAATAATGGACCCATTGCTTCGATAGCTTTTTGTGACGCTTGACGAGAAGCGATTTTTGGCATTTCCTCTTGGGTTTTAGCAATAAACTTATCCATTTCCATTTCAAAGTTAGCTGGAAGATCTCCCGCCATACGACGTTCAAATTCAGCAGCATCTTCTGGAAATTCAGACTTGTATGCTGCAAACGCATCATTCCAATCCGCCTCATCAGTAGCACCCTGTGCTTTATGATCCCAACCTTCGTAAATATCTGCAGGGATTTCAAATGGTGCTGAAGTCCAGCCTAACTCTTTACGTGTTGCTGCAATTTCTTCATCACCTAATGGCGCACCGTGACAATCGTGTGTGCCACATAAATTTGGTGAACCAAAACCAATAACTGTCTTACAACAGATTAAAGATGGCTTGTCTGTTACTGCTTTAGCTTCAGTAATTGCTTTACTGATTGCGTCTGCATCATGGCCGTCAACAGCAACTACGTGCCAGTCGTATGAATTGAAACGTCCTGGAACGCCTTTCTCCATCCACTCGCCGATGTGGCCATCAATTGAAATATCATTATCATCCCAGAATGCGATCAATTTACCTAAACCTAATGTACCAGCCATTGCACAAGCTTCGTGTGATAAGCCTTCCATTAAACAGCCATCGCCCATAAATACATAAGTGTTATGGTCAACAATTGTATGACCTGGCTTATTAAATTGTGCGCCCAATGTGCGTTCTGCAATTGCCATACCAACAGCGTTAGTAATACCTTGTCCTAATGGACCGGTTGTTGTTTCAATACCCTCTGCATAACCATACTCAGGGTGGCCTGCAGTTTTAGCATGCAATTGACGGAAATCTTTAATATCATCCATACTAAGATCGAAACCAGATAAATGTAGTAATGAATACATAAGCATTGAACCGTGGCCGTTTGATAATACAAAACGATCGCGATCAGCCCATTTAGCACTAGTCGGGTTGTACTTCATATGGTCGTTCCAAAGCACTTCGGCAATATCTGCCATACCCATTGGTGCGCCAGGATGGCCTGAATTTGCTTTCTGAACTGCATCCATACTTAAAGCACGAATTGCGTTCGCTAGATCTCTGCGTGATGGCATATAATTTCCTCTAACAAAAAACTGATTAATTATACTTATAAAACCCAATACTATCAAGTTGGCATTGACCCCTTTGGGGATACATTTTGTTATTACCAAAGGGATATTAAATTAATTTCCTAAGAAGCCAAGAAGATGGCTTTAGCCCTTTGTTTTTAAGAGTAGACATCTTATCTATGATTTTTTCTTAGTTATTAAATACAGCTCAATATGCTAGATATTTTCTGATTCACCGCTGAGCGTCAAATAACTCTCAATTCTTAATCGGTTTTCGTCTAATGTGTGAGGAAGGTTTATGCCAGGATACTTTTTTCGAGTTTTTTAAATGAAGACTCTCCTTGTAGCTCTCTGACAATTTTCAGAGCAAAGTCTATAGCAGTCCCAACACCCTGAGAAGTCATAACTTTGCCATCGATAACGGTATTCTGATCTTGATGATAGCCATCAATTCTGATTTGATTTTCAATACTTGGATAACATGTAAAGTCTTTATTCAGAACATCAGCAGTGTGTAGCGCCAAAGGTGCAGCACAAATAGCACCTATATATTTACCCTGCGCTTTCATTTGCTTAAGCATTGATTGAATATTTTTACTTTCACTTAATGCCAAAGTTCCAGCCAAACCTCCAGGTAAAGTAATCATATCGTAGGAATTAATGTCAACTGAGTCTATTAGGCATTCGGCGGTAATTTCTATATCATGGCCACCTTTGATAGTCATTCCAGTAACTCCAGCAATAGTGACATCAATACCGCCCCGTCTACAAATGTCAATAATTGTAATAGCTTCTATTTCCTCAAAACCCTCGGCTAGAGGGACTAGCATTTTTTTCATATCAATGTCCGCCCCATATAATTACAAGAACAAAAGTTAAAAGTCTAATTTTAAATAGGTGTCTCATACCAGGATTGTATATTAACTTGAACTAAAGTCCAAATTTAGAATATCAAATGGTAAGTAGTTATGACGGGTTTCGTTTTGAGGGTACGGGAAAATCTGTAGCGCTCGGCTAAATCAGTTCATTTGGGCAGTTCTTAGCATTGCCTATTTGTGTAATATTAGTCAAAGTTGTAAATGCTATCGCGCTTAACGCTTCTTCAGTTAGAAACGCTTGATGTCCAGTAAAAATAACATTGTGACAAGAAGATAAGCGTCTGAAGATGTCATCTTGAATAATTTCATTTGACTTGTCTTCAAAAAACAAATCCACTTCATTTTCATATACATCAAGGCCAAGTGCCCCCAATTGGCCGGTTTTCAGTGCCTCGATAGCATCTAGTGCATTCAACAATCCCCCGCGGCTGGTGTTAACCACCATCACACCAGGCTTCATACGGCTAAAGCTATCCTTGTTAAGCAGATGGTGATTTTCACTCGTCAGCGGACAATGCAGCGAAATTATGTCACAAGTAGCAAAAATTTCTTCAAGAGTTGCATATTCAACCCCTAAGTCGAGTACTTCCTGATTTGGGTAGGGGTCATGTGCAAATACATGACATCCGAAGCCAAGCAAAACCTTGATTGTCGCCAACCCAATTCTTCCTGTTCCAATAACCCCGACGTTGCGATTATGCATATTGAATCCTACGAGCCCAGTTAACAAAAAGTTAGCATCTCGAGTACGTTGATAAGCCTTGTGTACTTTCCTGTTTAATGTCAGCATTAGTGCAACCGTGTGTTCAGCGACTGACTCAGGCGAATAAGAAGGGACATTGACTACCTTTATGTTTAACTTTTTTGCCGCTTCTAGGTCAACATTGTTGAAACCGGCGCAACGCATAGCAATAACCTTGGTGCCATTTTCTGATAATTCAGTCAATATCTCTTCGCAAAGTGAATCATTCACGAACGCACAGATGGCTTCGAAACCATGGGCCAAACGAACACTCTGTGAGCACAAACGGTAATCAAAATACTCAATCTGCAATCCAAAGGTTTGGTTCATACGATCAAAATATTCGATGTCGTATTGCTTAGCACTAAAAAAGCCTATTTTCATCAGAGTTATCTATATAAAGTTAAAGATATTATTATACCAATATTGACCTATATCAATTATTTTTTAAAATAACCACAATTACAATTTATTTCAAGATAGATTTTATTTGTACCAGTAGCTCTGACTTATTATTCTTTCTTCAACTCTAATAACGCATAAAGATCGAAACCAACACTTTCGCCGCACTTGGTTTTTAATTGAGCATTTATATTTCCACTAAACTCTAATTCCTGTAATTTAAAGGCACCACACATAGGGTACATTGTAAATCTAGCGCTAATATTCCCTTTCTTATCATCAATTCGACCTTTAAATGAATCATAAAGATCTACTGAGTCAACATTTATATTGCGACCATCTTTTGCCACGGTCATTATTCCATTATTAATTTCAATATAGCCACTCCCTATGCTCTTAGTAGTCTGTACACCTTGGCGGAGTATATTAAAAGAATAACGCCCATCAAAAGCATCTGATGTTTTTATTGATGATTCTTTTTTCTCAGAATAAACGTAAACAGGTTTTGCCTCATTGATAGCAATCTCTTCACGAGTGTTTCCCATCTTGATCTCGTCAAACCAG